>NZ_JBHWLR010000003.1:310563-323087 GCF_042731755.1 Promicromonospora sp. NPDC059942 | reverse complement strand
GTTTAAGGTATGGATCTTTGTTTTTTGGGCTGCTGTGCGCCGGGGGGGGCGGGGGGGTGGGGGGATTGTCGGGGGGTGGTCTTTGGGGTTTGCCGATCACCTGACGATCCACCGATCACCTGACGTACCAGCGACCGCGCGCCGTTCTAGCGATCTCCTGAGGGGCGGAACCGGTAGGCAGGGCGTGGGCCCGTTCGTCAGTCGGACGTCGTCGACCGCCAGGTTTCCTCGATGGCGACGATGCGGGCGCGCAGCGCCGTCGGGTCGGCGTCCGGCGGCACGGGGCCTGTCGTGGCGGCGTCGGCGAGCCAGTCGGCCCAGGCCTGCCAGCGCGCCAGGTACAGGTCCCGGACCAGGCCGTGCCAGTGCCGGCCGGAGTAGTCGTGCAGGCCGTTGTGCTGGCCGCCCCAGACGCTGACCAGGCTCCGCGCCTCGCGTTCCATCGCGTCGCGCTCGGCGGGGGTGTCGCCCCAGGCGCGGGCGGCGTCGATCCACGTCGACACCCGGGTCTCGGGGCGTTCGGCCGCCAGGGCGTCCAGGGCCAGCAGGTCGGCGCGCAGGCGTCCCATGTGGTCGCGGACGCCGTCGGGGTCGCCGTCCCGCGCCGCCGCGAGGATGCCGCGCACGTGCACCCGCGTGCCCTGTGCGAGGACGTGCCCGGTGAGCTCGGCGATGTCAGCGGCCAGGACGTCGCGGGGTGCGGCGGGGAGAGGTGCGGCGGGGCGGTCAGAATCCTCGTCCGAGGTGCTGCCGGGAGCGTTGCCGTCAGGGCTCTGGCCGGCAGGGTTGCCGGTGGGACGCCCGCCGGAAGGAACGCCGCCGGGAAGCCCGCCGGAAGTGCTGCCGCCTGCGTCACCGTCCGAGCCACTGCTGAAAGCGTCGCCGTCCGAGGACTCGCCGGACAACGCCCGGTGTACAGCGGCCAGCTCCCGGACCGCCTCGGCCAGCCGGGGGAGGGCGGACGCGGTCGCAGGGTCGTTCTCGGCGTCCACGTTGGACGACGGCGTGGGTGGCTGCGGGCCGGAGAGCGCCTCGCCGGCGCTGCGCTGGGCCGGGAACGGCAGGCCCGCGCTCCACGGCCGGGCGATGACGGGCGTAGGTACGGATCGGGTGCGTTCGGGACCGTAGAGCGTCGAATAAATAGTGTGCCAAGCGCGCAGCGCCGCCTCAGCAGCTCCCGGCACCGGGTCGGGGATCAGCCCCGACGACCCGGTCAGCCCGTACCGGGTCAGCACGAAGCTCTCCAGCCAAGTGTCGAGGTCTGCTGGGTCGAGGTTTGCTGGGTCGAGGTCTGCGGGGGAGTGCGGGGCGTCGTCCCAGGCGAGGTCCGTCGCGAGCTCGTAGAAGACCTCGTTGTTCTCGATCGCCTCGGGGGCGAGGCCGACGCCGCGGAGATGCGCGACGCCGTCGGGCAGGGCGCGCACGTCCCGGACGAGTCCGGCGAGGTCGCCGAACAGGGCGGGCCGGCCGCCGAAGTTGTGCAGCGCGCACCAGACCCAGGGCCGGCCGGCGAGCGGGCCGCCGTCGGCGAGCAGGGCCGTGTGCAGCGGCACGTGCTCGCCCCAGAGGTCGAGGACGAGCGTCCGGTCGGCGGGGACGTCGCGCAGGTACGCGGCCACGCGGTCCGGCGTCCAGAACGCGCCCTTGTAGTGGAACGGCCAGCCCTGGAGCACCCAGACGGGTTCGGGCTCGGAGGCCGCCCGGGCCGCCTCGGCGAGGGCGCGGTACATCCCGCGTCCCGCGGCCCGCAGGTGCCCGACGTCGCCCGACGGCGGGACCGACTCGATGTACGGGTCCACCGCGTAGAACCCCGTCCCGGGGCCGAGCAGCCCGCGTTGCACCGCCGCGAACGTCGCGTGCAGCTTCTGGAAGCGCGGGGACTCCGGGTGCAGCAGGGGGATGTGCCAGCCCTGCCACTCGATCTCGTCGACGGGCTGTCCCTGCACCTGTGCTGGACCCTGCTGTCCCGGACCCTGCTGTCCCGGACCCTGCTGTCCCAGATCCTGCTGTGCCAGACCCTGCCCAGCGAGCACCGGCGGCACGTGCCCGCCGAACCCGGGCAGCACCGGCGTCATGCCCAGCTCGCGCATCCGGGCCAGGATGCGTCGGGCCAGGTCGACGCGGCGCTCTGCCCAGCGGGCGGGCAGCGGGCCGCCGAACGAGTGCATGCCGCCCATGAACGTCCACGGGAAGTGCGCGGCGCCGCCGATCCACTCGGCGGCCTCGGCGTCCGGCAGGCCCGCGCGGCGGAAGGTCTCGGTGAGCACTGCCTCGTGTGCCACCAGCATGAGCGGGTGCGTGACGCCGTGCAGCGCCATCCAGTCGATCTCCCGCTCCCAGCGGTCCCAGCCCCAAAATGGGGTCGAGTACCCGAAGGTCACCACGTTCAGGTAGTACCGCACGGCTTGTGGGGACGAGACAGCGGTGCGCGGGGCGTCGGGGAGGTGTCCCGCGCCCACCCGCGGGCGCGACCACGTGAGCCGCGTGCCCAGGTGCGTGCGCGCGTACCGGCCCAGGGCGACCGACGCCGCGACGGGGTCGGTCGCCCGGATCGTCAGGCGGCCGCCCTCGGCCCGGAAGGTGGCCGCGCTCGCCGGCGGGTTCTCGGACGGGCCCATGCCTGCCGGCTCCTCGTCCGACGGTGCGCCCGCGGCACCCAGCGCCAGGAGCTCCACCGTCACACGTTCGGGATCGAGCCCCGCGCGCCTGGCGACGCCGCGGACGGCGTCGGCCCACGCCGGGCCCGTCATGCCGACCCCGTCGAGCCCGGTCCCGCGGACCCCAGACCCGCCGACCCCAGACCCGCCGACTCCAGACCCGCCGACTCCAGACCCGCCGACTCCAGACCCGCCGACTCCAGACCCGCCGACTCCAGACCCGCCGACCCCAGCGCCGTCCTCGCCCATGCCGGAAAGTCCACCGCGCCCGCGCCCGTCCGCGACTCCTCGGCCGCGAACGCCATGAGGTGGCTGTCCAGCGCGGTGGCGAACGACAGCTCGCCCGTGCCCACGGTGCCGTCCGCGACGGCCCGGCAGAACGCGTCCATCAGGCCGTCGTCGCCGCCCGCGTGCCCGCGGTGGTCCGCGGCCACGGTGTCGGCGCGGGCGACCAGGGTCCACGCGGGGTGCCCCAGGGGCCCGGCAGCGCCCGACGAGACGGTGCCCGACGAGACGGTGCCCGACGAGACGGTGCCCGACGAGACGGTGCCCGACGAGACCACCTCGGCCCCGGCCTCGGAGAGCAGCGCCTCCGGCAGCCCGCCCGACGGCGAGAACAGGTCGACCCGGATCTCGCCCGACCCCAGGTGCCCGTGGAGCTGCCCGCGCGTGCCGGTGATCGCGAGGTGCCGGGTGTTCTCGGCGGTGAACGCGCTGGCCGTGAGCGTGGCGGTCAGGCCGGAGGCGAACCGCAGGAGCGTCTGCTGGTGGTCGGCCACGTCGTTGTCGCAGCGGTAGACGCAGCGCCCGTACGGCCCACGGCGCAGGGCCGCGATCCGGCCCGCGGGGGAGAGGTCGTCACCCAGCATCGCGACGGGGTGGCTCGTGACGTCGCGCAGGGCGTCCACGTAGTACCGCGGCGCGTAGAACGGGCAGCTCGCGGCCGCGGGGCAGCCGTCGGTGCACCGCTCGGGCGCGCCGGCGGGCGCGTTCTCCGGCCGGAAGTGCAGCAGGGACCCCTCGCTGGAGACCGACTGGGGCGAGGCGCCCGCGAGCCAGCGGATCAGGTCGAGGTCGTGGCACGTCTTGGCCAGCACCATCGGGCTCGACCCGGCGGCGTTGCGCCAGTTCCCGCGCACGAACGAGTGCGCGAAGTGCCAGAACCCGATGTTCTCGCGCACCTCGATCGTCGCGAGGTCGCCCAGCGTGCCGGACGCCACGACGGCGCGGACCGCCCGCCAGAAGGGCGCGAACCGCAGCACGTGCCCGACGGCGATCCGGGCGCCCGTCCGGCGTACCACCTGGGCCAGGTCGGTCAGCCCGGTCAGCGTGGGGGCGGCGGGCTTCTCCAGCAGCATCGGCAGGCCGGCCTGGGCCACCGCGGTGGCCGCGGGGACATGGAGGGCGTCCGGCAGGGCGATCAGCACGGCGTCGGGGCGCAGGTGGCCGAGGTCGGCGACGAGGTCGCGCCAGTCGGCGTAGCGGGCCGCCGTCGTGCCCGCCAGGGCGTCCAGCCGGGCGGGCGCCGGGTCGGCGACGCCCACGATCCGGGCCCGGTCCGGGTGCGCCCGCACCCAGCGACCGTAGGCGTCGGCGCCCCGGCCGCCCGCGCCGAGCACGGCCAGGCGGAGTGCTGAGGTCATCGGGATCTCCTCATCTCTCGGCTCCTCATCGTTCAGCTCCTCATCTCTCGGATCCTTATCTCTCGGATCCTTGGACCAGGCCCGACACGATGTACCGCTGGGCGAGGAAGAACACGATCACCACGGGCACCGTCACCGCGATGGACCCGGCCAGCAGCACCGTGACCGGCACCTGGAAGTCGCCGAGCTGCGCGATGCCGAGCGGCGCCGTCCAGAGGTCGCGGTGCTGCACCAGGAACAGCAGGGCGTAGAAGTACTCGTTCCAGGCGATCATGAACACGTAGATGGCGGTGGCCACGACGCCCGGGACGGCGATCGGCAGCACCACCCGGACCAGGAGCTGGCCGAGCGTGCAGCCGTCCATGATCGCCGCCTCCTCGACGCTGGCGGGCAGCGCCAGGAAGAAGTTGCGCATCATGTACAGGGCCACGGGCACCGTGGCCGCCACGTAGACGATCAGCAGGCCCACCAGGGAGCTGGTCAGCCCCAGCCGCGACAGGATCACGAACTTCGGCACCGCGAGCACGATCCCGGGGAACAGGTAGACCGCCAGGATGATGCCGTTCGTGACGGCCCGGCCCCGGTACCGCAGGCGGGCGGCGGCGTAGGCGCCGAGCACGCACACGACGATGCTCAGCACGACGGTCCCGAGGGCCACGCCCAGGGAGTTGAGCACGAACCGGCCCAGCCCGAACCCGCCGTCGGCCTCGTCCCGCATGGCCGTGGCGAACGCGGACGGGTCCAGGGACGTCGGCAGGCCCAGCGGGTCGCGGGTCACCTCCCCGTACGGGCGCAGGGAGAGGACGACGCCGTACGCGACCGGGCCCAACGACCACAGCAGGGCCATCGCGACGACGACGGTGCGGCCGGCGCGCGCCGCGGGGGTGGGGCGGACGCCGCTCATGACTTCTCCCTCGTGACAGGCCTCATGACTCCTCCGTCCGACGGGACAGCACCACGTACCCCACCAGCAGCACGCCCAGGATCAGGCTCATGAGCAGCCCGAACGCGGCCGCGCTGCCGATGTCGGCCTTGGTCACCAGCTCGGTGTAGACCTGGATGGCCATGACCTGCGTGCTCCCGGCGCCCTCGGTGAGCAGGTAGACGTCGTCGAAGCTCTGGAACGACCAGATGAACCGCAGCAGCAGGAGCAACAGGGCCACGGCCCGCAGCTGCGGCAGCAGGATGAACCGCAGGTTCTGGCGGCGGTTCGCGCCGTCGAGCGCCGCGGCCTCCTCGATCTCGCCGGGCACCGACTGCAGCCGGGCGGTGAGGAACAGGAAGGCGAGCGGCGCCGACTTCCAGATGTCGAACAGCACCACCACCAGCAGCGCGACCGGCACGGGGATGCCCCAGACGTCGGCGGTGGTGGTGCTGAGGAAGCCCACGGGCGTGTCCCAGCCCAGGTAGGCCCGCCCGAACGCGTTCACGACGCCGTACTGCGGGTTCAGCATCGTCTTCCAGATGGTCGCGGCGGCCACCACGGGCAGCACGTACGGGACCAGCAGCAGGGCGCGGACGAGCCCGCGGCCGGCGAACGGCCGGCGCAGCGCGAGGGCCAGCACGAGCCCGACGGCCAGCGACCCGGCCGCCGTCAGGCCCGCGTACAGGACCGTGGTCCACAACGCGCCCCAGAACGCCTGCGACGCCGCCGCCCGGCGGAAGTTCTCCAGCGACCACTCGATGGGCTCGGTACCCAGGTACGGGATGTCGACCAGTCGGATCTCCGAGAAACCGAACACGACCACCAGCGCGAACGGCAGCAGCACGACCAGGGCGACGACCGCCAGGGACGGCGAGACGAGCAGCCAGCCGGAGCGGTTCTCGCGCCGGGCGCGGCCGGTCGCCGTCCGGCGCGGGCGGGCGATCCTCGTGCGGGCCGACGGCGGGCGACCGGGCGTCACTGGTCCTGCTGCAACGCCGTCACGTCGGCGGCCATCTGCCCGGTCACGTCGGCGGGCTCGGCGCCGCCGTACAGCGGGTCGAGCTGCTGCGCGAGCGTGCCCTGCGTGGCCACGAGGCCGGCGAGCGTCGCGTCGGGCGTGCCCTGGCCCCAGCGCGCGACGGCGGACATGCCCTCGCCCATGGCGGTGACCAGGTCGTCGCCGTACACCTCGGCGACCGACGACTCGACCTTCGGACCGAAGCCCAGGCCGCCCCAGGCGTCCAGGTACTCGGTCGGGTTCTCGGGCGTGCCGGTCCGCAGGGGGAGGCGGCCCTCCGTGGCGACGGCGAGCGTGTCGGCGTAGCCCTCGCCCAGCACGAACTCGATGTACTGCCGGGCCTCGTCGGCGTTCGCGTGGGCCGGGACGGCGTAGGCGAGGGTGGCGCCGAACTGGGCGGGGCCCGCCTCCGAGGCGGCAGCGGAGCCCGCCGGCGGGTCCAGGACCGTTATGAAGCCCGAGTTCTTCGCGAGGAACTCCGGGTCGTCGGCGCACTCCTTGCACGACGGCGGCACCGCCTCGTCGAGGTTCGCCAGCTCGTCCAGGATGTGGGTCGAGAACAGCAGCATGGCGGCGTCGCCCGCCAGGTACGCGGCGCGCGCCGACTCGACGTCGTAGTCGCCCGCGACCGACGAGTCGCGCAGCTCCTTGAAGAGCCCGGCGGCCTCGGTGCACTCGGGCGAGTCGATGGTGACCTCGCCGTCCGACACGAGCCGGCAGCCCGCGGACTGGAAGATCGACTCGATGCCCTCCGTGCCCGACGCCGTGCCGGACTGCGTTCCGAGGGCGATGCCGGTGACGTCCAGCTCCTCCTTTACGGTCGTGGCGGCCTGCGCCAGCTCGGCGACCGTGGTGGGCACCTCGACGTCCGCCTCCTCAAGGAGGTCGGTGCGGTAGGCGATGAGGTGCACCCAGCCGTCGCTGGGGACGGCGGCGATCGTGCTCTCGCCGGTGTCGGCGTCCTGCACGGTGACCGCGCCGAGCGCGTTCTCGTTGAACGTGGCGGGGTCCAGGGTGTCGAGGGTCTCCTGGACGACGTCGGTGTCCAGCAGGCCCTGCGACTGCCAGGAGGTCACCTGCGAGGCGCCCGCGAGGATCACGTCGGGCACCTCACCCGAGGCGGCGCCGGTCACCAGGGCCTGGTCCTGGTCGGCCGCGGCGAGCGGGACGACGTCGACCTCGATGCCGGTCTCCTGCGTGAACCGTTCGGCGACCGCCTCCTGGGCGGCGACCCGTTCGGGCGTGGACTGCGGCGTCCAGAAGGTGATGGACCCGGACTGCTCCTCGGCGGGCGCGCCGCACGCGGCGAGCAGCGCGGCGGTGGCGGTCAGTGCGACGACGGCGACGGACGGGCGGATGCGACGGTGCATGGTCGTTCCCTCCACGGTGCGGGCCTTGCTTGTGCGGGCCTTGCTGGGGCGAGCCTTGCGTGCGGGCACGTGCTGGGTGCCCCAGAGACTTCACCCCGTCGCGGGACCAGTCAAGGACGACGCGCCGGGGACGCCGGGACGGGTACGTCCACGACGCGGGCGTCGCCGACGACGGGGACCAGGGTGCCCGCCGAGGCGGCCGCGACGTCCGCGACCAGGGTCTCGACCTGGTCCTTCGGCACGAGCAGGCGCAGCCGGGCGACGGCGTCGTAGGACGGCGGCTCCATGACCGAACCGTGCGTGGACGCCCAGTCGCGCAGCAGGTTGTCGATCCGGCCGGCGTCGCCGTGGGGGACCGGGACCTCGGTCTCCAGCAGCAGCTCGCGGCGCAGCAGGGCGCCGGTCGCTGCGGCCTCGTCCAGGGCCGCGGCGACCGCCCCGGAGTAGGCGCGCACCAGCCCGCCCGCCCCCAGCTTCACGCCGCCGAAGTACCGCGTGACGACGGCGACCAGGTCGGTGAGGTCGCGGTGCCGCAGGACCTCCAGCATCGGGACGCCGGCCGTGCCGCTCGGCTCGCCGTCGTCGGAGGAGCGGGCCTGGTCGGCGCGGGTGCCGAGCACCATGGCGACGCAGTGGTGCCGCGCGTCCCAGAGCTCCTTGCGGAGGCGGGCGATGACGGCGTCGGCCTCGGCGACGCTGCGGGCGGGCGCGAGGTGGGCCAGGAACCGGGACTTCTTGATGACCAGCTCGTGGTCGACGGGGCGGGCGATCGTGCCGGGGAGGTCCACCGTCAGAGGGTACGCACCGGGTTGTCGCTGAGTTGTCGCAGAGTTCACGCCGCACCGTCGTCGAACAGTGTCTCCCTTCCGCGTTTCTCCTTGATTAATAGTGTGCCAAGCGTATATTCAGACCCATGACCAGTGCCGATGCCACGTCACCATCAGCCCCGGCCGGGGAGCCCGGCCGGTACCCGCGGCCGCCGGTGACCCTCGAGGAGGCCGAGTGGGTGTGGCGCGAGCTGTCCACGGAGGCGATGCGGCCGGGGGCCAAGCCGGAGGCGGCGCGCCTGGCGGTGATCACGGGGCTGGTGCGGGCGACGGGTTCCCGGTACGGGGACCTGCTGCGCGTGCGGGTCGAGGACATCGACCTGGGGCCGGCGCGCGCCAAGTCGACCGAGGGCAGCGTGCTGGTGCGGCATGGCAAGCACCGCACGCCGCGTCGGCACCTGCTGCCGGCCGACCTCGTGGTGCTGCTCAAGCACTGGATGGTGGTGCGCGAGGAGCTCGCGGCCGAGCTGGAGGGTTCGGTGCCGCGGGCGCTGCTCCTGACGGTGCACCACACGCACGACAACGGGACCACCGTCGCGTCCGGCCTGCCGATCACGCGGCAGGGGCTGGTGCTGTCGTGGCGCCGGTTCGTGCACCGGACCAACGCCCGCTACGGCGCGCTGCGTCCGCCGCTGCCGACCCGTTTCGAGCAGGTCCGCCGAGCCTGGACGGACGCCGCCGAGGAAGGCTGACCAGAACCGCGCTGACCAGAACGCCGCTGAGTGCTGGGTATTTGCGCTTCTGGCCCACGAAAGAGCGCAAATACCCAGCACTCAGCGAGGGCTTGAGGCGTGGAGGGCTTCAGGAGGTGGCGATGCCTACCAGCGGGGCGGTCGGGGTCGAGGAGGGGAGCTCCTGGAAGCCGTACCGGTCGTAGAACTTGGCGGCCGAGGTGTTCTCGGACGCGTAGCCGAGGTGCACGCCCGGCACGTCCCGCTCCGCGAGCGCCGCGCGGAGGGTGTCGATGAGCTGGGAGCCGAGGCCGCGGCGTTGCAGCACGGGCAGCAGGTCGATGTGCAGGTGGGCGGGGTGTGTCTCGAGCTCGCCGTGGCGCAGGCCGCGGACCATGCGCTCGGGGTCGGCGCCGTCGCGCAGGAGCTGGGCCTCGGTGTAGCCGGGGTTGTGTCCCGTGGCGGGGCCGGGGGCGGGGTGGCGCTCGACGAAGCCCGGCGTCCACTCGCGTGCCCACCACTGGGCGAAGGCGCGGGTGTCGGCGGCGGCGACGATGTACCCGGCGGCGCGGCCCTCGTGCTCGACGACCCAGGCGAGGTCGGGGGAGTGGTCGACGTAGGGCAGCGCGTAGACGTCGGGCATGATCAGGTCGGACGAGTAGATGCCGCGTGCGTCGGTGCCGGCCGCGGCGGTGCGGACGCAGATGTCGGCGACGTCGGCGCGGTCGGCGACGTGGTACTGGCGGATGAATGGCTCGCTCACCGCGACAGACTAGCGCGCCGGGGCGCGCTAGCGGCGTTACCCCGAGTTTGCCGCGGGAACATGCCAGTCACGGGATCGTCACGGGTTCGCAATGTGCAATTATCACCCAAGTTCGTTACGGTCGATTTGTCATGCAGAACCTCGAAGAGGAACTCAAGCACATCCATCCGACCGAGACCATGGTGGCGCTGAGGGAGCCCACCGTCGATGACGGAGCAGCGATGTGGCGCCTGGCGCGCGACAGCAAGACGCTGGACCTCAACTCGTCCTACGCGTACCTCCTGTGGGCACGTGACTTCGCCCGGACGTCGGTGATCGTGACCGTCGACGGCGAACCCGCCGGGTTCGTCACGGGATACGTCCGGCCCGACGAGCCGACCACCCTGATGGTCTGGCAGGTGGCCGTGGATCACGCCTACCGCGGACAGCGGCTGGCGTCCCGGATGCTCGCGCACCTCGCGGGGCAGCACCCCGGGTGCACCCACGTGGAGACCACCATCACCTCGGACAACACGGCGTCGATCGCCCTGTTCATGTCCTTCGCGTCGGCCCAGGGTGCGCCCGTCGACGTGCGGACCGTCTTCCCCACGGAGGCGTTCCCGGACGGCCACGACGCGGAGCTCGTGTTCCGCATCGGGCCACTCTCCTGACCCTGGTCCCGGTCAGACACCCCTGCAGGACCGCACACGATCAACCCCAGCCGAGTCCGGCCGGCAGAGCCGGACCGCAGAAGGAGCCATGCGCCCGAACACCGCCATGCCCACCGACCCGTCGACCAGCAGCACCAGCATCTTCGACGAGCTCGAGTCCCAGGTGCGCAGCTACTGCCGTAGCTGGCCCACGACCTTCACCACGGCGTCCGGCAGCACGATCCAGGCCGAGGACGGGCGAAGTTATCTCGACTTCTTCGCCGGAGCGGGCGCCCTCAACTACGGGCACAACCACCCGGTGCTGCTGGACGCGCTGATCGACTACCTGCGCAGCGGCGGGATCGTGCACGCGCTCGACATGCACACGGTGCCCAAACGGGAGTTCCTGACGACGTTCCGGGACCGGATCCTGGCGCCCCGCGACCTGGACTACAAGGTGATGTTCCCCGGCCCGACGGGAACCAACTCGGTGGAGAGCGCCCTCAAGCTGGCCCGCAAGGTGACCGGCCGGCAGCACATCCTGTCGTTCACCAACGCGTTCCACGGCATGACGCTGGGCGCGCTGTCGGTGACCGGCAACTCGATGAAGCGCAACGGCGCGGGCCTGCCGCTCACCAACAGCTCGAAGATCCCGTACGACGACTACTTCTCGGGCGCCACCGAGGACTTCCTGTGGCTCGAACGGGTGCTGAGCGACAGCGGCTCCGGTGTGGACAAGCCGGCGGCGATCATCGTGGAGTCCGTGCAGGGCGAGGGCGGGCTCAGCGCGGCGCGGCCGGAGTGGCTGCGCGCGCTGTCCGAGCTGTGCCGCGCCCACGGGATCCTGCTGATCCTGGACGACGTGCAGGCCGGCTGCGGCCGCACGGGCGAGTTCTTCAGCTTCGAGGAGTCGGGCATCGTGCCCGACATCGTGTGCCTGTCGAAGTCGATCTCCGGCTTCGGGCTGTCGATGGCGCTCACCCTGATCCGTCCCGAGCTGGACCAGTGGGAGCCCGGCGAGCACAACGGCACGTTCCGCGGGCAGAACACCTCGTTCGTCACGGCCACCGCGGCGCTGAACCAGTTCTGGGCGAACGACACCTTCGCCGAGGGTGTCAGGGCGCGCGCCACCGAGCTGCACGACGGCCTGGCCCAGATCGCGAACGGGTACGACGGCGCCGTCGTCAAGGGCCGGGGGTTCCTCACCGGCATCAAGTTCCCCGACCCGTCGGCGGCGTCGAAGGTCGCCGCGGCGTCCTACGAGCGGGGCCTGCTGGTGGAGACGTCGGGCCCCGAGGACGAGGTGCTCAAGACGATGCCCGCGCTGACCATCGGCTCGGACGAGCTGCGGTCGGGCATCGACATCATCGCGGCCGCGACGGCCGAGGTGCTGGGCGCGCCGGCGGTCGACGACAGCGCTGTCCGCGATGTTTCCGGACCCCAAGTTTCCGGGCACCAAGTTGCCGGACCTGCGAACCAGGCAGACCCCCGAGGAGAGGACACCAAGTGATCGTCACGCGACTGGCCGACCTGGAGGACACCGACCGCGATGTGCGGTCCGAGACCTGGCGGAGCCGCCGCCTGGTGCTCGCCCAGGAGGGCGTGGGCTTCTCGTTCCACGAGACCACCATGTACGCCGGGACGGAGACCGAGATGTGGTACGCCAACCACATCGAGGCCGTGTACTGCGTGGGCGGCACCGGCGAGCTGGAGAACCGGGAGACCGGCGAGCGCCATCAGATCTCCGACGGGACGATGTACCTGCTGGACGGCAACGAGAAGCACACGATGCGGCCGACGACGGACCTGCGGCTGATCTGCACGTTCAACCCGCCCGTGACGGGGCGGGAGGTGCATGACGCCGACGGCGTGTACCCGCTGGTGACGCAGGAGGAGCTCCAGGCCTGACGCTCCGTCGTCGGCCGCCCATGCCGAACGTGGTAGACGGCCCAGTTCACAGAAGGAACCCGGGGTTTCCGACGCTTTGGGGGGGGGGGTGGGGCTCGGACCCCGTGGGTGTG
>NZ_JBHWLR010000003.1:267823-310553 GCF_042731755.1 Promicromonospora sp. NPDC059942 | reverse complement strand
GGGGAAGTCCGAGCCCGGAGGTTTTTTCGTGGGCCACCCGTGCGGAATGGGCAAGACGCCCGGGCCACGGGGGTACCTGGGTCTTTTGCCACGTTCGGCGGCGGGAGCTGAGCTCAGGACTCCGTGAGCGCGCCCGACGTCGACTCCAGGTGGGCGCGGACGAACCAGTGGAACTGCTCGAGGTCGTGCAGGTGCCCGATGAGCAGGTCGTTGGTGACGTCGTCGAGCTTGGCCGTGGCGTCCGCGGCGTTGCGGTGCGCGGTGATGACGCCGGCGTACACGTCGTCGAGGGCCGCGAGGTGCTGGATGGCGGGTGCGCGGCCGAGGGCGTAGTCGTCCCAGGTGCGGGAGGCGACGAGCGCCCCGGGGGTGCCCACGGGCACGACGCCGAGGGTGGCGATGCGTTCGGCGATCTGGTCGACCATGGCGCGGACGGCGTCGACCTGCGGGTCGAGCATCTCGTGGACGCCGATGAAGTGCGGCCCCACAACGTTCCAGTGCACGTGCTTGAGGGTGAGGTGCAGGTCGTTCAGCGCGTGCAGCCGCTGCTGGAGGATCTCGGCGACCTCCGCCCCCTGCTCGGGTGTGAGGGACGGGACGGTGTAGCGGGGCAGCTTCGGGGACATCGGTGGTCCTCCTGTTCCGGCCGGCGGTGGGACGCGTCCATCGTCACGCGGTCAGCGGTGAGTCGCCAGCGCGACGAACGCGATCCCGGCCACGCCGACGGCGGCGAGCAGGACGGCCCCCGGCAGCGTGGCCCCGGAGACGAGCATCGCGAGCGCCGCGAGGAGGGCGGTGCCGCCCAGGACGACGAGGTCGCGCCGCCAGCCGGTGAGCAGGGCGGCGATCTCGGCGCGGCCGCGGAGGGGGACGTGCGCGGCCCACCAGGTGAGGCGGGCGACGAGGTAGCCCAGGAGTGCGACGAGGAGGGACCACGGGTCGAACGACAGGCCTGCGGCTGGGCCAGAGGACAGGCCCCAGAAGAGCAGGGCGGCCAGGACGAGCGCCCCGGCGGCTGTCGCGGGGGTGGGGCGTACCACCAGGAGGATCGTGAAGAGGGCGGCCAGGCTCCAGACGATCCCGGAGGACAGGTCGGGGGTGCGGGAGGCGGCGGTGAGGAACAGGGCGGGGACGAGGACGACGAGGGCGAGGCGGAGGGTCCAGCCGCGCAGGGTGGGTCCGGTCTCGATGGTGATCTCGGGCAGGGGGCGCGCGGTGGGGTCGCTGGTCAGGCGCAGGCGGGTGCGGGCCGAACGCAGGAGGTGGGACCAGTCGGCGGGTCGGGTGGGGTTCATGGGGTGCCCGTCCGTCCGGGGACGTGTCGTTCGGCGGCGCGGGCGAGGGCCTCGAACCTGATGGCGGCCCGGTCGCGTTCGGAGCCGGCCCAGCGGACGACGGGTACGCCCTCCCCGGTGAGGGCGGCGAGCCGGTCCTCGCGTTCCAGGCGGGCGATGCGCCAGGCGATGCGGAGGTGGCTCTCGGTGACGGGGTGGACGTCGGGCAGGGTGTCGATGACGACGACGGGGTGGCCCTTGGTGCGCCAGGTCCGCACGAGGTGCAGGGGCTCGTCGTCGAGCACCGTGGTGAAGAGGTAGACGATGGCGTCGGCGGGGACCTGGGGCGGGCGGACCCGGTGGCCGGCGGCCCGGTCTTTGGGGTGCGCGAGGGCGAGGCCGTGCACGATGCGGCGCAGGTGACGGCGGCCGGACGCGGGCGGCAGGGGCCGGCGGCGTCGGGCGAGGTCCTCCAGGCCGACGCGGTCGCCGCCCTCGACCAGCGCGCGCGCTACGGAGGCGGCGGCGTGCCGGGCGAGGTCGAGGGAGGTGGGTTCGTCGACGCGGAGGGTGCCGTAGCCGCGCCAGGTGTGCAGGTCGGGTCCGACGTCGTCGCGGGAGTCGACGACGAGCACCGCGGTGGCCTCGGCCGTGGCGTAGGTGCGGCGCACGTAGAGGGTGTCGAGGTCGGGCGAGCGGCGGGCGGTGGTGCGCCAGTCGATGCGGCGCAGGCGGTCGCCCGGGGTGAAGGGGTGGATGTCGCGCAGCTCGGCGCCGTCGCCCAGCCGGCGCGAGGAGTGGGGGCCGGTGAGGCCGCGCAGCCGCTGCGGCAGGGGCAGCCTGCCGAGGGGCGCCGCGGCGGGCAGGACGAGGCGGCGGGTGCCGCCCACCTGCACGGGCTCCTGCTCCCAGGTCGCATGCAGCGAGCCGCGCAGGTCGATCGCGAAGGTGTCCTGCGGCCCGGTACGGACGGACGACAGGCGCAGCGGGACGTCGCGGGCCGTCGTCTCGTGCGGGGTCTCGTGCGGTGCCTCGTGAGATGTCGGGTGCTCTGTCGAATGCTGTGTCGCGCGCAGGGCCACCTCGGTGGTGCGGTGCCCGGCGGCGCCGATGCGCAGGTGGACGACGTCGGCGGCGCCGGGGGCGATGCGGAGCGTGGCGGTGAGCTCGCCGGCGGTGGCCGAGCCTTCGGGCTCCCGGAGGGTGCCGCGCGGCTCTGCGGCTTTGTCGTCCGGGCGCCTCGACCGGGCCCAGGCCGCGGCGAGCAGGCCGGGCACGCCGATCAGGGCCAGGTCGGCTCGCCCGGCGAGCACGCCCAGGGCGAGCAGGACGACGCCGGCCACGACGGCGGCGGTGTACACGGAGGTGAGTTGCCAGCCCTGGGCGCCGTCGGACTGCGCAGTGCCGGACCGGGCGCCGCCGGACCGGGCGCCCCGGGAGGATCGACCCTCGGAGCCGATGACGCCGCCGAAACTCATCGCGACCGGACCGTGGCAGGGGTCGGCACGGCCCGCAGGAGGTCGGACACGACGGTCTCGGGGCGGGTCGCGGAGGCCCACGCGGTCGGGGTCAGGGTGATGCGGTGCGCGAGCACGGGCACGGCGACGCGCTTGACGTCCTCGGGCAGCACGTAGTCGCGACCGTCCAGGACGGCGACGGCACGGGCCAGGAGCACGAGGTTCTGCGAACCGCGGGGCGAGGCGCCGACCTCCAGGGCGGTGTGCCCGCGGGTCGACGCGGCCAGGTCGACGCAGTAGCGCACGACGTCGGGGTCCACGGCCACGGCTTCGGTGCCGGCCTGCATGGCGAGCACCGTCGCGGGATCGACGACCTGGCGCACGGGCGCGGCCTCCTGTCGGCGGGCGAGCCGGCGGGTCAGCACCTCGGCCTCCTGGTCGGCGTCCGGGTAGCCGACGGCGAGGCGGACCATGAACCGGTCGAGCTGCGCCTCGGGCAGCGGGTAGGTGCCCTCGTACTCCACGGGGTTGGACGTCGCCAGCACGTGGAACGGGCGGGGCAGCGGCCGGCTGGTGCCCTCGATGGAGACCTGGCGCTCCGCCATCGCCTCCAGCAGCGCCGACTGGGTCTTCGGGGCGGTGCGGTTGATCTCGTCGGCGAGGAACAGGCCGGTGAACACCGGGCCGGGCCGGAACTCGAACGTGCGGGTGGCCGGGTCGAACACGGACGAGCCGGTGATGTCGGCCGGCAGGAGGTCCGGGGTGCACTGCAGACGCGCGAAGTCGAGACCCAGCGCGGCGGCCAGGGACCGGGCCGCGAGGGTCTTGCCCAGCCCGGGCACGTCCTCGAACAGCACGTGCCCGCCCGCGAGGATGGTCGCCAGCGCGATCTGGAGCGCGTCCCGCATGCCGACGACGGCGGTGCCGACCTCGGCGAGGACCCGCTCCCCGAGCGCGGCGACGTCGGCGACGGGCAGGGGGCTCGCGGTGCTTGTGCTGCTCGCGCTCGTGCTGGCACCGGCGTCCGGGGCTTCGTTCAGGTCAGGCACGGTTCTCCTCGGGGGTGTGGACGGGCGCGGTGGCGGCCGGGCGTTCGGCGGGGGCCGCGCCCAGGCGTTCGATCGCGTCGAGCCAGGACTGCAGGGTCCGGGCCGTCGGCGCGTGGCGGGACGAGAGGCCGCGCACCACGCGCGCGCCGAGCAGCCGCTCGACGTCCTCCGTCGCGGCGGGGTCGGAGGGGTCGACGCCGTGGGCGCGGACCCGGTCGGCGGCGAGCGCCCGGACGCGGCGGACGACGCGTTCGGTGACGCGTCCGTCGCGGGTGAAGGTGGACCAGCTCAGGTCGGAGACGTCGTGCCGTCCGCCGGCGCGGGCCTCGGTGACGACGTGGGGCCACTCGGGGTCGGGGTCGGCGTCCTCGGTCCTGGACCACAGGGCGGCCAGGGCGACGACGACGGCCACGGCCGCGGCGGCGTGCCAGGGGTCGATGATCTGCCAGAAGGCGAGCCCGGCGGCGGCGACGACGGCGGTGACCGTGATCGCGGTGAGGCGCTGCCAGTTCCAGTGCCGCTTCATCGGGGCCTGGGCTCCTCTCCGGGGCCGGGTCGCGCCGGCCCGGTCTCGTCGGTGCTGGGCTGGTCGACGTCGGGCTGGTCGACGTCGAGCGTGCGCGCGATGTCCGCGAGCGCCGTGCGGGCCTGGGCGACGGTGGTGGTGTCGATGGGGCGGTCGGTGAAGCGGGCGCGCTGGTAGAGGGTGCGCAGGCGGGTGACGGCGTCGGGTGGGGCGGGGGTGGCGGCCAGGACGGTGCTGGTGAACTCGGTGGGGGTCTGGGCGGGGTCGCGGCTGGCGCCGGCGCGTTCTGCTGCTTCTTCGAGGGCTACCCAGGCGGCGACGACGGCGTCGCGGGGTCGGGCGTGTCCTTCGAGGTGTCTCAGGGCGCGGGTGACGGCGTCCTGCAGCTCGGGGAGGTCGATGTCGTCGCCGAGGGTGTCGGTGGTGGTGCCGGCGGCGAGGTTGTCGGGGTCGAGGTCGGTGGGTTCGCGGCGGATGGACAGGAGCTTGCGGACGGCGAGGGTGAGCAGGACGGCGATCAGCAGGCCGACGAGGGTGACGAGGACCAGGACGACCCAGCGGTTGTCGGCGGGGTCGGGTTGCTGGGCGGGTGGTGCTTCGGGGGTGCCGGAGGGGGCGGGCTGGGACTGCGGGGCCTGGGAGATCTCGACGGTGGGCAGGCGGGGTGTGCTGAAGGTCCAGGGGGTGGCGGTGGCGGCGCCGAGCACGGCGACGACGACGAGCGTGCAGATCAGGGCGAGGCGTGCTCGGGGTGCTGTGCGTGGTGTCGGCTGTGGCATCCGGCGCTGGCTCCCGTGCTGGTCCTGCTGCTGGCTCTGGTGCTGGTTCTCGTGCCTGTTCCGGTCCGTCATCCGGTGGTGAGCCGGTGGGCGTGGACGCCGGCGACGGCGGCCGCGACGAAGGAGGCGGGGTCGGCGTCGAGGCCGCGGCCCATGGTGCGCAGCCCGGCGGGGGAGGTGCGCAGGGTGTCGAGGAGGGTGGTGTCGGCGGGGACGTCGACGAGGGTGTGCGGGGTGGTGTCGGCCAGGGTGCGGGCCTGGTCGTGGACGCGGCCGGTCAGGGGTGCGCCCCAGGCGGGCAGGTTCTCGACGTCGGCGGTGGGGACGGGTACGGGGACGTCGGCGGGGGCGAGGGCGACGCGGCCGTAGGCGGTCAGGGAGTGGTGGGAGATGCCGAGGTGGCGGTCGCGGGGGTCGGCGCCGGAGACGCGCAGGGAGGCGACGGGGCGGCCGGCGAGGGTGGCGGTGGCGTTGACGGCCTCGCCGGCGGCGACGCCGGAGTAGCCCCAGCGGGTGCCGGTGCCGAGGTTGCCGGGTCCCTGGGTGACGACGGCGACGTCGCACCCGGCGACGTGCCGCGCGGCCAGGAGGCCGGTGTGCACGGTGACGGCCTCGAGGTCGCCGCCGTAGGCCTGGCCGACGGTGACGCAGGTGGTCAGCCAGTCGGTCTCGCGCAGGGCGGCGACGGTGCGGGAGAACGCGGCGGGCAGGGCGCCGCCGTCGGTCATGACGTAGGCGACCCGCAGGTCGCCGGGCGCGCGTCCGGCGGCGGTGGCGGCGTGGCGCAGCCCGGCGACGACGGCGGGCAGCGCGGAGTGCAGGTCGGCGACGACGACGGGCATGCCGTCGAGGCTGTCGGCGTCGGCCAGGGTGGTGTGGTGGGGCGACTCCTGCTCGTCGACGCCGAGCACCATGGTCTGCAGGGGCGTGTACCGGGCCTTGACGAGGTGGCCGGGCCCGACGACGGGGTCGGGCGGCAGCCTGGTGCCGGGCGCGGCCGGGCCGACGACGAGGGCGTACCCGCCGGTGCCGAGGCCGCGGGCCAGCGCGGACACGTTCAGCAGCAGCGCGTCGCCGACGGCGGGCTCGCCCACGAGGTCGGTGTAGGCCAGGGCGCGGACCGTCAGCGGTCCGGACGCGGCCTCGCCCGCCCGGCCGGGCAGGGGCCGGTCGAGCGTCACCTGGAGCTCGAGGGCTCCTCGCCACGACTTGCCTGTGGAAATCACGGTCCCGATCCGCCACGTCATCACACGGTGGAGGTTACCGCCCGATACCGTTGTCCTGATGTCCAGCGACCTGCCCCCCACCTCATCTCCCACGGTGCCACCCGGTGCGTCATCCGGCACGCCGTCGGCCCCGTCCTCGAACCAGTCGTCGAGCCAGCCGGTCAACCCCGCGCTGAACCCGGCCGAACGCCTCCTGAATCTGGTCATCGCGCTCGTGAACACGAACGCGGCCATGACCAAGCAGCAGGTGCGCACCGCCGTGGCCGGCTACTCGGACGCGCCCAGCGACGAGGCGTTCGAGCGGATGTTCGAGCGGGACAAGGACATGCTGCGGGCCCTGGGCATCCCCGTGGTGACGGTCGGGACCGGCGGGCACACCGACGAGCTCGGGTACCGGATCGACCAGGACGCGTACGCGCTGCCGTCGATCGACCTGACGCCGGCCGAGCTCGGCGTGCTGTCGCTGGCCGCGCAGTTCTGGCAGGACAAGACCCTGCAGACCGACATCACGCGCGCCATGGTCAAGCTGCGCGCCGCCGGGGCGGGGGACCCGTCGGCCGACGCCCTGGCCGGGCTCGCGCCGTCCGTGCGCGCCGTCGGCGACGCCTACGGGCCGCTCATGGAGGCGATCGAGGCGCGCCGCGTGGTGACGTTCAGCTACCGCGCCGCGTACAACGGGGCCGTGCTGACCCGGCACGTCGAGCCGTGGCGCATCGCCGCGCGCGACGGCGGCTGGTACCTCATGTGCTTCGACCGCGACCGGCAGGCCCCTCGCGTGTTCCGCATGTCGCGCATCGAGTCGCGCGTGCGTGTCGTCGGCCCCGCGAACGCCTACGAGGTACCCGACTTCGACACCGACGCCATGCTGGGCGGCGGCCCGCACGGCGAGATGCGGCAGGCCGTCGTCGCCGTCCGCCCCGAGCGCGCGAGCGCGCTGCGCGCCCGCGCCAAGGCCGTGCCCGACGGCGAGCGCGCCGCCTACGACGCCCGCCTGGCCCGCACCACCCGGTCCAGCGAACCCGCCGGGTGGGACATCCTGCAGGTGCCCTACCGGTCCCTGACCGGCATGGCGTCCGAGGCAGCCGGGTACGGCGCCGCGCTCGTCGTCCTGGAACCCGAGTCCGTGCGCGAGGAGACGGTGCGCCGGCTCACCGCCGCCGCGGCGCTCGGCGTGTCGCACACCGATGCACGGCACGACGTCCGGGTGGAGGTGTCCCGTGGCTGAGCGCGCCGACGACAGGCTCCTGCGCCTGCTGGGCATCGTCGCCTACCTCGACGGCGCCGGGCCCGTGTCCGTGGCCGACCTCGCCGGCCGGTTCGGCACCACCCCCGCGCAGATCCAGAAGGACGTCGACGCCCTGTGGGTCTCCGGCACCCCCGGGTACTGGCCCGACGACCTCATCGACTTCGACGCCGCCTCCATCGACCGCGGCGTCGTGCACCTGACCGAGGCGCGCGGCATGACCCGCCCCCTGCGCCTCGGCACCCGCGAGGCCGTCGCCCTGGTCGCGGCCCTGCGGGCCATGAAGGCGACCGGCGCCGTCCAGGCCGACCCCGCGCGGTCCGCCGTCGTCGAGTCCGCGCTGCGCAAGCTCACCGACGCCACCGGCGAGGCCGCGAGCGCCGTCGACGTGCGGCTCGCTCCGGGTGGTGACAAGCAGGTGGTGGCGGCGATCTCGTCGGCGCTGGCGAACCGGCACCGGCTGCGGATCCGGTACGTGACGTCGTCGGACGTGGTCAGCGAGCGGGACGTGGACCCGGTGCGGCTGCACACGCAGGACGAGTTCGCCTACCTCGCGGCGTGGTGCTACCGGGCGGACGCGCCGCGTACGTTCCGGGTGGACCGCATCCTGGAGGCCACGGAGACGGACGTGCCGGTGCAGGCGCATCCCGGGCAGGAGCCGGAGATAGATTTCGGTGCGCTGTTCGCAGGTGGTTCCTCGCCGCTGGCGACGATCCGGTTCGCGCCGCGGGCGCGGTGGTTCGCGGAGGAGGTGCCGGTCGAGTCGGTGCGCAACCTGCCCGACGGCGACTTCGAGGTCACGCTGCGGGTGACGAACCCGGGGTGGCTGCGCAGCACCCTGATCCGGCTCGCGCCGCTGGTGCGCTCGGTCTCGCCGGAGGCCCTGGCCGCGGACGTCGCGGGTGCCGCCACGGCCGCGCTGGCCCTGTACGGGGACGGCGGCGGGGACGCGGCGGATGACGAAGTGGGTACCGGTGGCGTGCGCGACGCAGCCACATCGGCCGATCAGCACTAGGCTGGGCGACCATGTGGTTCTGGGTATGGACCCTCTTGATCGTGGGCACCCTCGTCGGAGCGTTCTTTCTGGCCCGTTCGCTGTGGCGGTCGGCCAGGGGGCTCCTGGAGGAGCTGGGCCGGGCGTCGCAGCGTTTCGGCGAGTCGGCCGACCGGATGCAGGAGGCGTCGGACCGGGCGCGTGAGGCGGCGAGCACGCAGCATGCCGGGCCGAGCCTGTTCGACGACGTGACGATCCACTACCAGCGCGTCCACGCGCAGCGGGTGGCGCGCGCGGGACGCCGGGATGCCCGGCGGGCGCGGAACGTCGCGACCTGGCAGAAGTGGAAGCACTTCAACGAGTAGGCGCCGTACGCGGCCGGCCCGGCAGGGCTAACACCCGGCAGGGCTAAAACTTGGCACCTTGATCAAATTCACCCCATGCTTTGAGGGCGTCATGACCCTCCGGGGGCGCTCCCCGGAGGGCCTTTCCTCACATCGGGTTTTCCTGACATCGCAGGGGGCTTCCTTGAAGAGATCAAGACGAAGGCTGGTAGGGGTCGCGGTTCTTGCCGCAGCGGTGCTGGTCGGGAGTCAACCCACCATCGCCTCGGCCGGTGCCGGTACCGTCCGGGGCGCGGCTGACGCACCGGTGACGGTCGGCGGGTCCGACAGGTCCGACAGGCAGCTGACCGCTGACGAGGAGGCGCAGCTGCGCTCGTTCTTCGACGAGTACGACGTGGCCGGCACGGACCAGGACGCGCTCCTCGCGTCGTACGAGAGCGGGGGCCGCTGGCTCTCCATGACCGCGGGCGCGGAACCCGTCGACGTGCGCACCGAGGACAAGGACGGCATGCGTTCGGCGGTCAGCACCTTCGCCGACGGGTCGGTCGGCGTCTCCGGGACCTCGATCCCGCAGGACCCGGTGCGGCTGGCATCCGTGACGGCTCCGTCGTCACCGGCGGCTCTGTCGGCCCCGCTGGCCCCGTCCTCAGTGACCGGCTGCCGGACGTCGGGCTCGACGCGCGTCATCACCTACACGAACTGCTTGGCCAAGGTGGACAACGGCCTGGTGATGATGTCGTTCCGCTTCACCTGGCGGCTGTACGTCGGGTCCAGCGCGAGCATCACCAGCTACAGCCCCAACAGCCGCGACCACCGGTGCCTCGGCTGCATCATGAGTGACCACCGCGTCTACCGGATCAGCCGCACCAACGTGCGCTACTCCGCGACGATCGGGCTGCCTCCGGGCGAGTACCTCGGGTGGATGGGCGTCCGGGTCGGTACGGGCGGTGCGTCGACCTACCAGGGGCCGTGAGCTCGGATCTGACACCGTCGTGGCCGGCTCGCCCGTCGAGTCCTGCCGCACGTGGGACGGCGATCGCCCGGGGATGGTGACTCTCCCCGGCGATCGCCATTTCATGTCCATCATCCGGCTACCGCTGTGCCCCCTCGGTTCGCGTAGGATCGGGCATATCCGCACCACAATCAGCACCGCACCGTAAGGAGTCACCATGGCTGGCGCAATGCAACCGTGGCACTGGATCGTCCTGCTCGTCGTCGTCCTGCTGCTCTTCGGGTCCACCCGTCTGCCGGGCCTGGCCAAGAGCGTGGGCCAGTCGATGAAGATCTTCAAGAAGGAGATCAAGGACATGCGCGACGACCGGTCGGACGCCGACGGCAACGCTGCCGACAACGCGCCGGGCGCCTCGACCACCACGACCACCGGTTCGACCACCGGATCGGGCTCGACCCCCGGCTTGATCGACCCCAAGGACCGCGACATCCCCAAGGCCTGATCGGTGGCACGTACGAGACGGGCGTCCGACGGTCGGATGCCACTGCTCGAGCACCTGCTCGAGCTCCGCAAGAGGTTTGTCCTGATAGCCGTCGGCCTGGTGGTGGGCGCCATCGCCGGGTGGTTGCTCTACGACCCGCTGCTGGTCCTGCTCCAGCGTCCGCTCGTCGTGGCGGAGCAGATGCGGGGCAACGAGATGACCCTGAACTTCGCCGGGCCGATGGCGGCGCTGGACCTGAAGATCAAGTCGTCGCTGTTCCTGGCCGTGTTCCTGACCTGCCCGTGGTGGCTGTACCAGGTGTGGGCGTTCATCACGCCGGGTCTGAACAAGAACGAGAAGAAGTACGCGTACGGGTTCGTCGGCGCCGCGTTCCCGCTGTTCCTCGGCGGGGCGTACATGGCGTGGCTCGTGTTCCCGCACGCGATCCAGATCCTGTCGGGGTTCCTGCCCGACGACGCGACCGCGTTCACCAACGCCCAGGAGTACCTGTCGCTGGTGATGCGGCTCCTGATCGCGTTCGGGCTCGCGTTCCTGTCGCCGGTGCTGCTGGTCGGCCTGAACTTCGCCGGCCTGCTGTCGGGCAAGGCGCTGCTGGGCGGCTGGCGGTGGGCCATCCTCGTGGCGTTCACGTTCGCGGCGATCATCACGCCGACGCCGGACGCGCTGACGATGGTCCTGGTGGCGCTGCCGATCTGCGTGCTCTACTTCGCAGCCGTCGGCGTGTCGATCCTGCACGACCGGCGTGTCGAGAAGCGGTTCGCCGACGCCGAGGTCTGACGACCCGCGGTACCTGGGCGGCACCGGGGCGTGACACACAGGTGTCACGCCCCGGTGTGATGCCAGGTGTCATACCGGTGTGTCAGACAGGGACCGTAGGCTGTGCACCATGAACGACCTGAGCCCCGCCGAGCGGTACTCGGCCTTCCGGTCCCAGAGCCGTTCGGCGGCCGAGCACCCGGAGCTGACCCTCTTCCGGGAGGTCATCGGCTTCGAGCTCGACGACTTCCAGGTCGCTGCCTGCGAGGCCCTCGAACAGGGGCGCGGCGTGCTGGTTGCGGCCCCGACCGGGGCGGGCAAGACCGTCGTGGGCGAGTTCGCCGTGCACCTGGCTCTCGCGTCGGGCCGCAAGGCCTTCTACACGACGCCGATCAAGGCCCTGTCCAACCAGAAGTACGCCGACCTCGTGCGCCGCCACGGCCCCGAGAACGTGGGCCTGCTGACCGGCGACTCCACGATCAACGGCGAGGCACCCGTGGTGGTCATGACCACCGAGGTGCTGCGCAACATGCTCTACGCCGGGTCCTCGACCCTGGACGGGCTCGCGTACGTCGTCATGGACGAGGTGCACTACCTGGCCGACCGCTTCCGCGGCCCCGTCTGGGAAGAGGTCATCATCCACCTCTCCGACGACGTGCAGCTCGTCTCCCTGAGCGCCACCGTGTCCAACGCCGAGGAGTTCGGCGACTGGCTGGAGATGGTGCGCGGCGACACCGCCGTCGTCGTCTCCGAGCGACGGCCCGTGCCCCTGTGGCAGCACGTGCTCATGTCCTCGCCCGAGCCGCGCGGCAAGCCCCGCATGCTCGACCTGTACGCCGGGCACGTCGACCCGACCGACCCCGGCACCAACCCGCCCATCAACCCCGACCTGAGCGCCGCGTTCCGCTCCGGGCGCGGCGGCAACCGCCCCGGCGACCACGGCGGACGGGGCCGCGGGCGCGGACGGGGCGACCGCGGGTACCGCGGCGGCAACGGACGGCGCGCCGACGGCCCGAGCGGCGCCGTCGGGCCCGGGCGGCGCACCCCGCCGCGGTTCATCGTCATCGACGCCCTGAACGCCGACGCCCTGCTGCCCGCGATCTACTTCGTGTTCTCCCGCGCGGGCTGCGAGGCCGCCGTCGACCAGTGCCTCAAGGCCGGGCTGCGGCTGACCACCCCGCAGGAGGAGGCCACGATCCGCTCGGTCGTGGAGGAGCGCACCGCCGCCATCCCGCCCGAGGACCTCGACGTGCTCGGGTACTGGGCCTGGTCCCAGGCCCTGGCGCGCGGCATCGCCGCCCACCACGCCGGCATGCTGCCCGTGTTCAAGGAGACCGTCGAGGACCTGTTCGAACGCGGCCTGGTCAAGGTCGTGTTCGCGACCGAGACCCTCGCGCTCGGCATCAACATGCCCGCGCGGTCCGTCGTGCTGGACAAGCTCGTCAAGTGGGACGGCTCCAGCCACGTCCCGGTCACGCCCGGGGAGTTCACCCAGCTCACCGGCCGCGCCGGGCGCCGTGGCATCGACGTCGAGGGCCACGCCGTCGTCGTCGACCACCCGGCCCTGGACCCCGTGGCGCTCGCCGGCCTCGCGTCCAAGCGCCTGTACCCGCTCAAGTCGAGCTTCCGGCCCACGTACAACATGGCCGTCAACCTCGTCGCCCAGGTCGGCCGCGACCGCGCCCGCGAGGTCCTGGAGACCTCGTTCGCGCAGTTCCAGGCCGACCGCGGCGTCGTCGGGCTGGCCAAGCAGGCCCAGGCGCACGCCGAGGCCCTCGACGGGTACGCCAAGGCCATGTCCTGCGACGTCGGCGACTTCGGCGAGTACATGGACCTGCGCAGCGCCATCAAGGACCGCGAGCGCGAGCTGTCCCGGGCCGCGTCGGGCGCACGCCGCGCCGAGATCGTCTCGTCCCTGGAGAACCTGCGGCGCGGCGACGTCGTCGAGGTGCCGTCCGGGCGCCGGCGCGGGTACGTGCTCGTGCTCGACCCGGGGGAGCCCGGCGGGTTCGACGGGCCCCGGCCCACGGTGCTGACCCAGGAGCGGCAGGTCAAGAAGCTGACCCTGGCCGACGCGCCCGACGGCCTGGAGACCGTCACCACGGTCAAGATCCCCAAGGCGTTCAACCCGCGCAAGCCCGACGCGCGCCGCGACCTGGTCTCGTCCATGCGCAACGCCCTGGGCGTCCTGGCGGACGACGTGCCGTCGGCGCACTCCACGACCTCGCCGTCGCGCAGCGCAGCGAGCCGGGCCGCGCGCGGCGGCAGGCCGGCGATCGGCCGCCGGTCGGACGCCGCGACCGACGCCGAGCTCGCCCGCCTGCGCAAGGCCCTGAAGGCCCACCCGTGCCACGCCTGCCCCGAACGGGACGACCACGCCCGCTGGGCCGAGCGCTGGAACAAGCTCAAGCGGGAGCACGACCAGCTCGTGCGGCGCGTCGAGGGCCGCACCGGGTCGATCGCCCGCACCTTCGACCGCACCCTGGACGTGCTGCTCACCCTCGGGTACCTGCAGCGCACGTCCGAGCAGCGGATCCGCGTGACCGACGACGGCCGGTGGCTGCGCCGCCTGTACGCGGAGAACGACCTGCTGCTGGCCGAGTGCCTGCGCCGCGGCGTGTGGGACGGCCTCGACGCCGCGGGCCTGGCCGCCGTCGTGTCCACGGTCGTGTACCAGGGCCGGCGGGACGACGCCCCCGACCCGTACATCCCGGGCGGGCCGACCGGCCGGCTCGCGGGTGTGCTGGACGACACGCAGCGCGTGTGGTCCGAGGTGGACGACCTGGAAGAGGCGCACGGCATCGACGCGACCGGACCCCTCGACCTGGGCCTGGTCGGCGCGATGTACCGGTGGGCGTCGGGCAAGGGCCTGGACAGCGTGCTGCGCGGCTCCGACCTGGCCGCCGGCGACTTCGTCCGGTGGTGCAAGCAGGTCGTGGACGTGCTGGACCAGCTCGGCGGCGCGGCGCCGTCGGACAAGCTGCGCGCCACGGCACGCAAGGCGCAGGACGCCGTCCTGCGCGGTGTGGTGGCCTACTCGAGCCTGTGAGCCAGCCCGCGAAGCCAGCCCCGAGCGGGTGACTGTGCGGGTTCACGCCCTGCTGACCAGGGCGTGGACCCGCCGCATCGCATACAGTTCCCACCGTGAGCCAGCCTGTCCGATCCATCCTTTACCGCAACGGCGTCGTCCACTCCGGGGCAGACCCGTTCGCCGAGGCGATCCTCGTGGACGACGGCGTGGTGGCGTGGCTCGGCGCCGACGACACCGCCGCCGGGCTCGCCGCCCGCGCCGACCGCGTGATCGACCTCGACGGCGCGCTCGTCACCCCCGGGTTCGTCGACGCGCACGCCCACGTCCTGGAGACCGGCCTGTCGGCCGACTCCGTGGATCTCACGTCCGCCGGCGGCGTGCACTCCCTGGCCGACGCGCTGGCCGCCCTGCACCAGGGCGCACGCCGGCTCGCGGCGGCCGACCCGTCCGGCGACCAGGTGCTGCTGGCCTTCGGCTGGGACGAGCAGGCCTGGCCCGAGCGGCGCGCCTTCACGCGCCAGGAGCTGGACGCCGCGTGCCTCGGCCGCCCCGTGTACGCGGCGCGCGTCGACGTGCACTCCGCGGTCATCTCCTCCGCGCTCGCCGCCCGCGCGGGCATCGAGCGCGACCCCGCCTGGACCGGTATGGGCCTGGCCGGCTCCGGCTGGTCCGACGCGCCCGCCGACACCGGCCTGGTCACCGCCGACCTGCACCACACCGTGCGCGAGGTCGCGCACGCCCTGTCACCCGAGCGCCGCACCCGCCTGTACCGCGAGACCCTGGCGGCCTGGGCCGCCCGCGGCGTCGTGTCCGTGCACGAGATGAGCGGCGAGCACCTCGACACCCGCGCGGGCCTGGCCGAGCTGTACGCCCTGGCGGCCGAGTCGGTCACGGCCGACGCCCTGGCCGACCCCGACGCGCTCGCCCTGCCGCACCTGGCCGCCTACCGCGGCGAGCTGTGCGCCACGCCTGACGACGCCCGCGCGCTCCTGGCCGAGCTGCCGTTCCTGACCGGGATCGGCGGCGACCTGAACGTCGACGGGTCGATCGGCTCACGCACGGCCGCCATGCGCAGCCCGTACTCGGACCTGCCCGCCGACCCGTCCTCCGGCTCCTTCACCGGCGCCCTGACCAACCCCGACGGCTCGCCGTGGACCGGGAACCTGTACCTGACCGCCGACCAGATCGCGAACCACCTGAGCGCCGTGCAGAGCGTCGGACGCCCGGCCGCGTTCCACGTCATCGGCGACCGCGCCATGGACGAGATGGTGCTCGGGCTGCAGATCGCCGCCCAGACCAGCGGCGAGAGCGCCCTGCGCGCCGGGCACCACCGCATCGAGCACGCCCTGTTCGTGGACGCCGTCACGCTCGCCGCGCTCCTGGTGCACGGCATCGGCCTGTCGGTGCAGCCCGCGTTCGAGTCCTCGTTCGGCGGCGCCAAGGGCGTCTACGCGTCCCGGCTCGGCGCCTCGCGCGCCGGGTCGATCATGCCGTTCGCCGACCTCGCGCAGGCGGGCGTGCCGCTCGCGTTCGGCTCCGACACCCCCGTCACCCCGGTCGACCCCTGGCAGGGCGTGCGAGCCGCGACCAGCCACGAGGACCCCGACCAGCGCATCTCGGCGGGAGCGGCGTTCCGCGCCCACACCCGCGGCGGCTGGCGCCTGGCGGGCCTGGACCACACCGGCGCCGGCCAGCTCCGCGTGGGCGCGCCCGCCCACCTCGCCGTCTGGCGGGCCGAGCACCTCGGCGTGCAGGCCGCCCCCGGGCGGCTCAGCTCCTGGAGCGAGGAGGCCCGCGCCGGAACACCGCTCCTGCCCGACCTCTCGCCCGACGCCGTGCAGCCCGAGTGCCTGCACACCCTGCGCGACGGCGTGGTCCTGCACGACACGCTCTGACCCGACACAGTTTGCCCGACACGCTCCGACCCGACACGAGACGCTCTGAGGGTCCCCTTCGCGCCGGTAGGCTGCGATCGTGCGCTTGCGTGAGCCGTCCCGGCTGCTGTCCTTGTTCCTCGCGGTGGCCGGTGGCCTCGTCCTCTGGTCCGCGTTCCCCGACGCCGGCGTGTGGCCCGCCGCGTTCGTCGCCGTCGCCGTCCTGTACTGGGCCCTCGGCCGCGACAACGCCTGGTGGAACCTGCTGATCGGGTTCCTGTTCGGCATCTCGTTCTTCCTGCCGCACCTGTGGTGGGCCCACGAGTCCACCGAGGCCGCGCCCTGGATCGCGCTGTCCGCGCTGGAGGCGCTGTTCATCGGCGGCTTCGGCGTGCTGTGGACCTGGGCGCGCCGCGCGCGGTTCCTGCGCCGGCGCGGCTGGCGCCTGGCCGCCGCGTTCGCCGTGCTGTTCGTCGCCGTCGAGCAGTGGCGCGCCGAGATCCCGTTCGGCGGGTTCCCGTGGGGCCGCCTCGCCTGGACCATGGCCGGCACCCCGACCGGCCGCGCCGCCTGGCTCGGCGGCACCGTCGCCGTCAGCCTCCTGGTCGCCTTCGCGGGCGCGCTGCTCGCCCTGGCCGTCGCGGGCCTGGTCCGGGCCGTCCGGATCTCCCGCGCTGCCCGTACCGCCCGCACAGCGCGGGTGTCGACGGCGGGGCAGGCGGAGGACGGGTCTGTCACAACCGGGTCTGTGCCCGCCAGCTCTGTCACCGTCCGTTCTTCGGTGGGCCGCTCCGTCGGCGCCCTCGCCCTCGGTGTCGCGGTCGCCGTCGTGCCGCTGGTGCTGCCGCTGCCCTCGTCCGCGAGCGCCGGTGCCGTCGAGACGCCGGAGGGTCAGCAGGTGTACGACGCCGGGAGCGACCTGGCGGAGGACGGGCAGCTGTGGGCGGGCGCCGTGCAGGGCAACGTGGGGGAGCCGGGCCTGGGGGCGTTCGCGAACCGGGCCGAGGTGCTGAACAACCACCTGGAGGGCACGTACGTGCTGGCGGAGGACTTCGCCGGTGAGCTGGACGTGGTGCTGTGGCCGGAGAACGGCAGCGACCTGGACCCGCAGACGACGCCGGACGTGGCGCGCGGCCTGGACAACGCATCGACGGCGGTGGGTGCGCCGATCCTGGTGGGGGCGCAGGAGTTCCCGGAGAGCGGCGGCCGGTACAACGTGTCGCTGCTGTGGCAGGCGGGGCAGGGCGTGATCGCCCGGTATGCGAAGCAGCACCCGGCGCCGTTCGGTGAGTACATCCCGCTGCGGTCGATCCTGCGGCTGTTCTCGGACCAGGTGGACCGGGTGACCACGGACATGATCCCGGGGGTCAACCCGCCGTACGTGGACGTGCCGAGCCGGCTGGGTCAGGACGCGTACCGGCTGGGCACCATCATCTGCTTCGAGGTGGCGTACGACGAGATCATCCGGGACGCGGTCCTGGAGGGTGCGCAGGTGCTGGTGATCCCGACGAACAACGCGTCGTTCGGGTGGACGGCGGAGTCGACGCAGCAGCTCGCGATGTCGCGGCTGCAGGCGATCACGACGGGGCGGGCGGCGGTGCAGATCTCCACGGTCGGTGTCTCGGGTGTCATCACGCCGGACGGCACCGTGGTGCGCGACACGGAGCTGTTCACGGCCGACCAGTTCGTGGTGGACCTGCCGCTGCGGTCCTCGATCACGCCCGCGGTGGCGGCCGGGTACTGGCCGGGCTGGATCGTGGGCGGCCTCGCGCTCGTGCTGGTGGTGGCGGGCGTCGTGGGCGGGATCGGCGCGCGGCGTCGGGCCCGGGGGTAGGACGCGACCGCCGCTGGACCCACACGTACGAGAAAAGACACGTACGAGAAAGACCGCCGGCCCGAACCGTGAGGTTCGGGCCGGCGGTCTTACTTGTGTCCTGCTTGCTTGTCCTGCTTGCTCGCTGGCTCAGGCGGCTTGCTCAGGCCGAGCGGCGGAGCTTGCCGGCGCGCAGCAGCTCGAGGCGCTCGTCGAGCAGGTCCTCGAGCTCCTTGACCGTGCGGCGCTCGAGCAGCATGTCCCAGTGGGTGCGCTGCGGCTTGGTCGCCTTCGGCTCGGGCTTCTCGGCGTCGCGCAGGAGCGCCTCCTCGCCGCAGCGGCACTCCCAGATCGGGGGTACGTCCGCGTCGGTGGCGAAGGGCAGGATGATGGTGTGGCCGTTGGGGCAGTCGTAGTAGGCCTGGAACCGAGGGGCGAAGTCCACGCCCTCGTCGGACTCCATGCTCTTACTACCGATGCTCATACCGCGCAGGGACCGGTCAGGCACGATGTCCTCCAGAGGGTTGTCGGGATTGGTGGCGGAAAAAGGTCCGTATAGCCAACGCAGGGACCCTCTGTGATGTTCCAGCCCAGGTTTCAGCGGTCTGACGACCAGCCGTGCCAATCCAGGCTACCGACCGGACGTGCGCGCGCAAGCGCACTCCGGGCAAACTGGGTGTGGATGTGCGCGATCTCACGTACGTCGCGGCAGGTGACCGTGTTTGTGGCGGGAACAATCAGCACGGGTCGCCGGTTGAGACCCATGTTCATGCAGATGCATGAACAGCGCGAGCGGCGACCCGCTCAGGAGCACCACGATCGAGGAGCACAGCATCATGCAGTTCGGGATCTTCAGTGTCAGCGACGTGACGACGGACCCGACCACCGGGCACACCCCGGACGACACCGAGCGCGTCCGGGCCATGCTCACCATCGCGAAGCACGCGGACGAGGCAGGCCTCGACGTCTTCGCCACCGGTGAGCACCACAACCCGCCGTTCGTGGCCTCGAGCCCGACGACGATGCTCGGCTACCTCGCGGGCGTGACCAAGGACATCACCCTGTCCACGGCCACGACGCTCATCACGACCAACGACCCGGTCCGCATCGCCGAGGAGTACGCGATGCTGCAGGTCATCTCGAACGGTCGCATGGACCTCATGATGGGCCGCGGCAACACCGGCCCCGTCTACCCGTGGTTCGGGCAGGACATCCGCCAGGGCATCCCGCTGGCCATCGAGAACTACGCCCTGGTTCGCCGCCTGTGGACCGAGGACGTCGTGGACTGGGAGGGCAAGTTCCGCACCCCGCTGCAGGGCTTCACCGCCACGCCGCGCCCGCTGGACGGCGTGCCGCCGTTCGTGTGGCACGGGTCGATCCGCAGCCCCGAGATCGCCGAGCAGGCCGCCTACTACGGTGACGGGTTCCTGCACAACGCCATCTTCTGGCCGATGAGCCACACCAAGCAGATGGTGCAGTTCTACCGCCAGCGGTTCGAGCACTACGGCCACGGCCGCGCGGACCAGGCGATCGTGGGCCTCGGCGGCCAGGCCTTCATGCGCAAGAACAGCCAGGACGCCATCAGCGAGTTCCGGCCGTACTTCGACAACGCGCCCGTCTACGGGCACGGCCCCACGATGGAGGACTTCACGCGCGACACCCCGCTGACCGTCGGCTCCCCGCAGGAGGTCGTCGACCGGTACGGCTCGTTCATCGACGAGGTCGGCTACTACCAGCGCCAGATGTTCCTCATGGACCACGCCGGCCTGCCGCTGAAGACCGTCCTGGAGCAGATCGACATCCTCGCCTCCGACGTCGTGCCGGAGCTGCGCAAGATCGCCGACGCGAAGCTCCCGAAGGACGTGCCGGCCAACCCGCCGACGCACGCCGAGCGCGTCGCCGCCGCCCAGGCCAAGGGCCAGGCCGGCGCCACGCACGTGGGTGACGGCGGCGACGAGTACACCGGCACGCTGGCCGAGGAGGCTCTCTGAGATGACAGACATCGTTCCTGTCGAGGACCGGACCCGCCGCACGATCGCCGTCGTGCACGCGGGGCTGGGGCAGCCCTCGTCCACGCGCCTGCTGGCGGACCGCCTGGCGGACGCCACGGCGCGCGAGCTGGAGGCCCTGGGCCACGAGGTGACCATCGAGGTCGTCGAGCTGCGCGACCACGGTCACGCGATCATCGACGCGATGCTCACCGGGTTCCCCACGGGCGACCTGGCGAGCGACATCGAGACGATCACCCAGGCCGACGGCGTCATCGCCGTCACGCCGCTGTTCACCACCACCTACTCGGGGCTGTTCAAGTCGTTCGTCGACATCCTCGACAAGGAGGTGCTCACGGGCATGCCGGTGCTGCTCGGCGCGACCGGCGGCACACCGCGGCACTCGCTCGCCCTCGAGTACTCGATGCGCCCGCTGTTCACGTACCTGCGGGCCGACGTCGTCACGACGTCGGTCTTCGCGGCCACCGACGACTGGGCCCAGGCGGGCGACCGCACCCGGCGCGACGACGGCGCGAGCTCCCTCCCGGAGCGCATCGAGCGTGCCGGACGGTCGCTGGCCGCGATCGTCTCGGCCCGCGGGGAGCACGCCAAGCCGGACGACCCGTTCGCCACGACGCCCAGTTTCCTGGACATGCTGGGCGGGGACTGACGGAGAGGGCTGGCGGCGGGGACTGACGGCGGGGACTGACGGCATGCCAGGTCCGGGGCTTGCACGCCCAGGGCCTGGCAGGGAACATATGGGACAGCCACCGCAACGGGTCGTGGGCAGGTCGATGGTGAGGGAGCGCGGTCATGGCGGACGACACACAGGACCAGGTCTCGGACGACTCGAACGACACCGACGCGCCGGAGGCGGTCGCCCCGGTGGCGGCTGCTCCCGAGGCTGCTGCTTCCGAGGCTGCTGCTTCCGAGGACGGCGCAGCCGGGGCTGAAGACGCTGAGGCCGTAGCGGCTGAGGCCGTAGCACCGGACGACGCGTCCACGATCGACACGACCGTGTCCTCGCCCGCGGAGACCAGCGCCGCTACCGGTACGGCGGACGCCGACGCGACCATCGTCGACGCGACCATTCCCGACCTGGCGATCACCGACCCGGCGATCACCGATCTGGCGGACGCGGACCCGGCATCGACCGGCGCGAGCGGCCTGCCGACCGACACCAGCCCGCAGGCCGACACCGGACGGGTCGCCCGGATCGTCGCGGCGCTGCGGAAGGCGCACGCCGAGCAGGCCGCCCGTTCCGTCGAGCGGGCGGCTGAGCAAGCCGCCGGGCAAGCCGCCGGGCAAGTCGTCGAGCAGACCGCCGAACCTGCGGACTCCGGCGCCGAGACCGTCGAACCGGAACCCTCGGCACCCCGCCGCGCGACCAGCGGGGTGCGGACCACCGCGCCGCGCACGCCGACCCTGCGCTGGAACCCCGGCGCCCGCTACCGCGCCTCGCTGCTCGCGAACCAGCCGGTTCCCGTGTCGCCGGCACCTGTGTCGCCGGCGACACAGGTGCCGGCACCTGTGTCGCCAGCACCCGTACCACCGGCACCACCCATGTCGTCGGCGCCCGTGCCGCCCGTGCCCCCGCCCCCGGGACCGGTGCCTCCCGTGCCCCCGCCGCCCGCGCTGGCCGGCCGGCTGTTCCGTGGCCCGGCCCGGCGGACCGCCGTCTTCGAGCGGGAGATCTGGTACCCGTCGGCGCGGTCCTCGCGCGTGCCGAGCGACGTGGGCGAGGCGCTTGCCGCCGCCGTCGAGCGCTATCGCAAGGGCTCGATCTCGACGTCGGGCCTCGTCCGGGCGATCGGCAGCGCCCACGCCGCCTGACGACAACCGGACACCTGACTGCTGGGTCTGACAGCCGGACAGGTCTGACAGCCGTATGGGTCTGACGGCCGGACCGGCTGGGACGGCCGGGTGGTACCGCGAGACCGCGGGCGCCACCCGGCCGTTTTCCGTCTGCTTTCCCTCCGTCTCGGCGGTTCTTTGCCGAGTTTCCAGATGGCGGCAAAAAAAGGGGCCTGGCGACGCGGGTTCGCCCTGATGGGGTCTTGTCCCGGGTTCTTGCCACGGGGCAGCATTCGTTGCACTGCAAGCGAGTACATGAAGCAGCCGCACCACGCGCCGCGACCTGTCGCTCTCTGTCAGTGGGCGCCGACCTCGTGTCCGACGAGACCCGGCATCCGATGAGACCGAGCATCCGACGAGACCAGGCATCCGTGGACACGACGAGGGGCGGGAGCGGCTGATGCGTACGTGCACGCGGGCCAGGTTCGGCTTCCTCGCCCTGAGCGGGGCAGTCGCGAGCGGCGTCGTCGCCGGCCTGCTCAGCGGCTGCGGCCAGGACGCGAGCGCCGCCAACTTCACGGCTCCCGAGGAGTACGGGTCGGTCGAGCAGCTCGTCGCTGACGCCGACGTCGTCGTGCTGGTGCAGGCGGGCCGCTCCGGCGTCGACGTCGTGGACCGGGTGCCGTACACCCGCACCGAGCTGGAGCTGCGGAAGGTGCTGCTCGGCGCGGTCGGCCAGGACGACGTGCTCGCCGTCACGCAGGTCGGTTCGGCGTCGTCGCCCCCGGGGGCCGAGCTGCCGTCCATCTTGCGCAAGGGGCGCGAGTACGTGGTGGTGCTGCACCGCAACGACGCGGGCGAGTTCGAGGTGGTGGGGCCCGGCGTCTGGCGGGCGGACAGCCTGGGCACCAGCCTGACGCTGCACACGGGCAAGCCGTCCTGCGTGACGTCCGACATCCCGCACGTCACGACGCCCTGGGAGCTCGAGGTGGCGCTCGGCAAGGCGCGGGCGGTGCTCGGCACGAGCGTCGTCGGCGAGACGTGAGCCGGCTGTCCGGGCAGGGCGGTCTGAGCTGTGCAGCGCCGTCTGAACTGAGCCGTCTGAGCCGGGCAGAGCGACCGGAGCTGACCAGAGCCGTCTGAGCCGGGCAGAGCGACCGGAGCTGACCAGGGCCGTCTGAGCTGTGCAGGGCGGCCCGGCCCGAGAACGTTCCAGGTCAGACGTCTGGGACGGGGTCGACTCCTGGTCCGCTGGGCCAGACTGGGCGTATGACGCGCAGCCTCGTCCTCACCGCCGACGACGCCGGGACCGACCCCGACGCAGACCGCGAGATCGCCGCCCTCCTGGCCGGTTCGCCGCTGACGGCGGTGGGGGTGATCACCACGGAACCGGACGGCGGGGTTGAGGACTGGGTCGAGGCCGGGGGCGAACGGGATGACGGGCCGCACCGAGACGGCGCGGACAGACCGGCAAGCCCGGGCCAGAGTCAGAGGCAGTGTCAGAGCGAGAGCTTCGGCGAGCGCCCAGGCGAGAGCCCGGGGGCGGTGCGCGCCGTCGGGCTCGTCGCCCGGTCCGCGCCCGACATCGCGCCCGGGGTGCACGTCGTGCTCCCGACGCCCGGTCCGGCGGGCGGCTTCGACGACGTCGTCGACCGCATCGCCACCCAGGTCGACGCGCTGATGCGGGCCACCGCCGCCGTCGGCGCGCCGCCGCCCCGGCGGCTGGACTCCCACCAGGGCACCCTGTACGGCCTCCAGGGCCGTTCCTACCTCGGCGAGGCGATCGGGTTCTGCGCGCGGCACGGGCTGGCGTTCCGCCTGCCCCGCAGCCTGGACCTGTACGGTGACGGCGACCCGGTGCTGGCCACGGCCGACGTCCGGGCGCGGCATGCGAGCGCCGTGGTCGCCGCCGACGCGGCGGGGGTGCGCCTGCCCGAGGTGATCGCCACCCATCGCGGCGGCGACGCGGAGGCCCGGGACTACGTGTCGCTGCGGGACCACTACCTGCGCCTGCTGGGGCGTCTGCCCGAGGGCACGAGCGAGATCTTCCTGCACCCGGCGCCCGACACCGCGCGGCTGCGGGAGGCGTCGGCGACGTGGTGGCGCAAGCGGACGTGGGAGCTGCGGCTGCTCGGCGACCCGGTTTTCATCCGGGAGATCGAGCGGGAAGGCATCGACCTCGTCAGCGGGTGGTGAGTAGGCTCACCCGCGTGGAGGCCGATGACGCCGTGGAAGCGCCGCAGGCAGGAGTTCCGTCGGGGGCCGCCGGGCGGGATCCGGCGTCGGGCAGTGGTGCGGGCGGCGCTGTGGGGGGCGGGGCAGGCAGTGACGCGGGCAGGACGTCGCCGCTGCGCTACGGCGCCGGCATGTTCGGCACGTCGCTGCCGATCAACCTGGTCAAGGGCTCGATGCTCTACGTGTACGTGGAGCTGCTCGGCCTGGACGCCGTCGTCTACGCGACCGTGTACGCGATCTACGGGGTACTGGACGCGCTCGACAACCCCGTGTTCGGCTACCTGTCCGACCGAACGCGCTCGCGCTGGGGGCGGCGCCGACCGTACCTGGTGGTGGGCGCGCTGGTGCTGACGGCCACGACGATCGCGCTGTTCTCCGTGCCGGGCGCCGTGGCGGAGTCCGCGGTGGGGCTGGCGGTGTGGTTCGCGGTCTTCGCGATCACGACCGAGATGGCCGACTCCCTGATCAACGCCAGCTATGGCGCGCTGCTGCCGGAGCTGTTCACCGACGAGCGGCGTCGCGCGACGGCGAACGCGGTACGGCAGGGGTCGCAGCTCATCGCCCTGGTCATCGCCCTGGCGCTGACTCCGGTGCTCGCGCGGAACGTGCTGGGCACGGAGGGATCCGCCGTCGGGTACGGGCGGCTCGCGGTGATCTTCGGTGTGGTCGCGGCCGCGGTGATCCTGTGGACCGCGTTCGGCGTGCGGGAGGACCCGGCGCTCGACGCCGAGCCCAAGCCGCAGTTCTTCCGGTCGGTGGGGCAGATCCTGTCGACGTCGCACTTCTGGACGGTCGGGCTGGTCAACGCCTGCTACGGCGCGGCGATGGCGCTGGTGCTGGGCGGGCTGCAGCTGTACGTGGAGCACTCGCTGGGCGGCTCCGCGCTGGACGCCAGCATCCTGCAGCTCGTCGTGATCGCCGTGTCCATCGGCATGCTGAGCGTGTGGGCCGCCGTCGTGCGCCGCAGGGGTGCGGCCTGGACGTGGCGGCTCGCGCTGCCGGTCGCGGCCGTCGGGTTCGTGCCGCTGTACTTCGCGACGGACCTGATCACGGGGATCCTCGCCGGGCTCGCGGTGGCCGTCGGGTACTCGGGCGTGCTGGCGACGAACGACCTGGTGATCGCCCGAGTGCTCGACGCCGACGCCGCCCGCCACGGCACCCACCGCAGCGGCCTGTTCCTGGCCGCGTTCGGCGCGCTGGGCCGGCTCAACGGCCTGATCACGGCCGCGGCGCTGGCGTCGCTCGCGCTGTGGTTCGGCTACCGGTCGGGCGCGGACCCCGGCCCCGACCCGGGACAGGCGTTCCGCGTGTACCTGTCCGTGTACCCGTTCGCGCTGCTCGCCCTCGGCACGGCGGTGTCGCGGTTCATCCGCCTGCCGGGGGCGCCGGAGGCGGCGGGCGCCCGGCCGAGCGGCGCTGTAACCGACGGCGCTGTGACGGACGGCGCTGTGACGGACGGCGCTGCAACCGACGGCCCTGTCACGGACGGCCACGGAGCGCGCGAGCACGATGCGGACGACGACGGAGCGGGCGACGTGCCCCTCACGCGCTGATCGCGAGCAGGGTCCGGTCGGCCGCCTCCAGGCGGTAGGGGCCGTGCTCGGTCGGCGCGGGGAACGTCACGCGGTCGCCCCGCACCCGGCGACGGCGGTCCGTACCGCCGTCGGGCACACCTTCCACCAGGACGGTGCCGTCCGCGTCGACGGCGACCAGGTCGTCGCCCACACGCACCAGGACCGGCTCGCCCGGCCCGGGGAACCTGCTGATCGCGGTCCGCCCCTGCCGGACGGCGTCGAGGATCGCGTCGGGCGTGCGGTCCTCGGCGGCGACCCAGGTCGTGGGCGTGCCGGGCGGGAAGCCCTGGTCTGGCGTGTGGAAGTCGCTGCCGCCCAGGAACACGGGGTTGCGGGGTGCCCCGCCGAAGCCGCGCAGGTAGGCCCACGGTCCCGTAGCGGTCAGGTCGAGGAACCACGAGATGTGCCACAGCTCCAGGAGCCCGGTGCGCACGGGGAACTGCCAGCCGCAGTCGTCCTGCAGCGGGTGGTTCACGGACAACAGGCCGCCTCGCCCTTCGACGTCGGACAACCACTGCGCCGCCGGACGGCGGAAGTCCACCCAGCCGATGTCGCCGAACGCGTTGGCGTGCCCCGCGTGGGTGGTGACCTCCTGCCCGGGCAGGAGGCAGAGGTCGTACGCGGCGCCGACGCCCGGCAGGTGCGCGTGGTGCGAGACGGTGTTGTGGTCGGTCACGGCGAGGAAGTCCAGTCCCCGGCCGACGGCGGCCGCCGCGAGCTGGGCGATGCTCAGCGTCCCGTCTGAGTGCGTGGTGTGCGCGTGCAGGTCGCCCGCGTACCAGGTCAGGCCGTCGGGCGCGGGCAGGTCCCGCCCCAGGCGGGTGCGGCCGCGTCTTCCGGGGCCCGATCCGGCGGGGGCGCCCGACGGGGGAGGCGGCGCGGGCGGCTCGCCCTCGACGGGGCCGGCGTCGGAACCGGTGGCGATCGTGACCGTGACGTCTACCGGCTCGGCGGACAGCTTGTGCAGGCCGAGCACCACGGCCCAGGGGCCCGGGACGAGCTCACCCCGCTCGTACCCGGGAGTCGCGCGGCCGCCACTGCCGGCGCGGTCGCCGGGTACGCCTGATCCGCGACTGCCCGGGCCGGTCCCGCCAGATCCCGGCCGCGCGTCGATCGCGAACCGGGACCTGGCACCGCCCGACCAGCCGCGCCAGCGCTTCGGGTCGCGGCACCCGAGGTCGATCACGGCGGCGTCGCGGTCGTAGGAGAGCGTGACCTCCAGGGCGTCGACGTCCCGCCCCGGAGGTATCTCGAACGGCACCTCGAGGTACCGGTGCTCGATCTGGTCGTCGACGGACAGGCGAAGGCGGCGTTGCTCGCGGGTCACGTCCCGAGGGTAGCCGTCCGCCCTGCCGGCCGACCCTGCCGCCCGACGTCTCGTCATCTGACGTCTCGTCGCCGCCGGAGCACTGCCCGGGTTCACTGCCCGAGGATCACCGCCCGAGGATCTCCGTGAGGAACTCGACAGCGGCCGGGTAGGCGTCCTTCCGGTTCGCCCGCTTGGCCAGGCCGTGCCCCTCGTCGTGGTAGACCCGCAGCTCGTGCCGGATGCCGCGGTCCGCGAGCGCCGCGGCGATCTGCTCCGCCTCGGAGAGCGGCACCCGCGGGTCGTTGGCGCCGTGGATCACGAAGAGCGGTGCGCGGAGCTGGTCGAGGTAGGTGATGGGTGACGCGGTGACGAGGAAGTCGCGGTCGTGCTCGAGGCTGCCGTACTCCCGCTCGCGGGCGGCGCGGCGGTACTCGGAGGTGTTCTCGAGGAAGGTCACGAGCGACGACATGCCGACGATGTCGACGCCCGCGGCCCACAGGTCGGGCTGCATGGTCGTGCCGGCCAGCACCATGTACCCGCCGTAGGAGCCGCCCCAGAGGGCGCTGCGGTCGGCGTCGAGGCCGAGCTCGGGCAGCCAGGCGCGGAGCGCGGCGAGGTCGGCGACGGAGTCCAGGCGCTTGTCGACGTCGTCGAGGCTGACCCAGCGCTTGCCGTAGCCGGCCGAGCCGCGGACGTTCGGGACCAGCACGGTGAACCCGGCGCCGGCGAGCGCCTGGATGACGGGGGAGAAGAGGCGGTTCGCCTCGCCTTCGGGTCCGCCGTGCACGAGGACCACGGAGGCGCCGGCGACGGTGGTGCCGGCGGCGTTCCCGGTGGTGGAGTACGGGGCGTGGTCGTTCTCGTCGCCGGTGCGCGCCGTGCCGGCGGGCCGGTACACGAAGCAGGGGATCTGCTCGCCGTCCGGGGTGGGGACGCGGTGCACCGTGGGCAGCGAGATCGGCAGGCCCTCGGGAATCTGGGCGCGGCCGTCGACCAGGGTGGAGACACCGCCGGTGGCGGCATCGACGAGGTGGATCGAGCCGGGGTCGCCGGAAGCGGTCAGGTGCACGGCGAACCGAGAGGAGTCCGGGGCCCAGATGACGGTGGGCACGCCGTCGTCGGGCAGCGTGACGTCACAGCGGTGGGTGCCGTCGTGCTCGTGGACGGCCAGGGTGGTGACGCCGTCCTGGTGGTGGCCCACGACCATTGCGGAGCCGTCGGGCGACAGGACCACCTCGAGGTCGTGGTCGTCGGCCGCGACGAGGGTCTCCCAGACGGTCCCGTCGGTTTCGGCGGAGGCGGGGACGCCGTCGCCGGAACGCACCCGCACGACGGCGGCGAACTCCCGCTCGTGGTCCGACGACATGACCAGCGCGTGGTCACCCGCCGCCCAGGCGACGTGGATGTGGTGCGCGTGCTCGTCGGCCGCGGTGACGGCGACGGGACGTGCCGTTCCGGTGTGCGGCTCGGGGGTCTCGCTCGTCGTGCCGTGGCCCCCGGTCGTCCCTGTAGTGGGGCTCGTGGCGATCTCGCCTCCGGCGACGAGGATCTGCGTGGAGCGCGGCCGGCTGCTCAGCGTCGTGATCGCCACGGAGCGCCGGTCGTGGGAGGCGACGGCGTCGACGAGGTACCCGCCGCCGTCGTACAGCGGGGTCTCGGCGCCGGTCGCCAGGTCGTGCACCACGACGTCGAAGTCGACGCCGTCGCGCCGGTTGGTCAGGAACACCACGGACTCGGCGGACACGTCGGCCAGGTCGTGCTTGTACGCGGGGTCGTGGACCAGGGGAGTCAGGTCGACGAGCGTGGCGGGCAGGCGAGCGGCCCGGCCGGTGGGTAGATCTGCGGGCAGACCAGCAGGCAGATCGGCCGGCGGCGCGGAGGGTTCGATGTCCAGGAGACTGAGCTGCATCTGCTCGTCGCCGCCGTTGTCGTGCTGCACCACCACACGACGCGTGCCGGGCACGTAGCGGCCGGAGCAGCGCGAGGGCAGGGCGGTGAGCTGTGTCCGGGTGCCGTCGGGCGCGATCTCGACGAGCTGCATGCTGCCGGACTCGTCGTTCCCCGCGAGGATCCGCCCCTCCGGGTCGACGTCGAAGACGGTCCAGGCCGTCAGGTCGAGCAGGGCGCTGATGATCTCTGACGCGGAGGTCGGAGACACGGAAGCCGAGGGCGCTGCATTCGAAGGCACCGAAGTCGTATGCACTGAAGTCGAGGGCACGGCGGGCACGGGTGCGGAAGTCACACCGGCAACCTAGCGGGGGACGAGGAGCGTGTCCTGGATCGCCGTATCTCGGTCACGTCAGTCGGGTGCGCAGACGGCCAGGCCTCGACGGCCGCTCCCACGGCCGCGCACCTCCACAACTACGCACCTCCACAACTGCGCACTCTCACGACCGCCTGCAGCGCGCAGTAGATATCAGGCAGCCCGATCCCGGGCCCACGGCAGCCCGATCCGGCGACCGTGGCGGCTGGTGAAACTCCACCGCCCTGGCTGGTCCGGTGTCGGACCGGGCTCCCACGACATCGTGACCCCGGTGGTGTCCACCAGTGTGTGGTGATGCCAGCACAAGAGGGCGGAGTTCGCGACGGACGTCTCGCCGCCGTCGGCCCAGTGCCGCAGCGCATGGTGCACCTCGCACCGGCTGGGTGGCTGATCGCATCCGGGGTAGACGCAGTGCTGGTCACGGGCGATCACGGCCTTGCGCATCTGCCCGGTCACCGTGCGCTGTGCCCGTCCGACGTCGATCGCGGTGCCGTCGGCGCCGAACACGACCCGCGTGACCTCGGCGTCGCACAGAAGCCGGCGCAGGAGGTCGCGCGGAACGACGCTCCCTGTCGTGGACGCGCCCGTGAACGTCGCAGGCTGAGCGGTCAGCGCCGTCAGGTCCCCGGGACGGAGCGCGCCGCTACCGGCGGCACCGCCGTCGAGATCTGATCCGGTGCCACCGGACCCGTGCCCTGAGCCGGCCGCGTCAGGATTCCGGCTCGGGCCGGCACCGCGCTGGCCACCACCGGTCGCCCCGGTCTGTTCGCCGTGGGTGTTCGTCCGCCCGCTCCGGAGCAGCTCCGTCAGGGACACGGTGACGTGGACGTGCGGACGCACCGCCGCACCGGAGCCGACGCGGCCGTTGTCCAGGACGTCGCGCGCCAGGTCGGCGAGCGCCTGCGCCCGGCGCTGGGTGGGTGTGCGGTCGTCGCCGGCGGCCGGGGCGCCCATCATCGCGCCGAGCGCCGTCGACAGCAGGTGTCCGTGCTCGTCGGTGAGGAAGCCGTTGACGTGCCAGCCCCCGAATGTCGGCGAGACCTCCAGGTGCTGCCGCTCGGTCGCTTCCCGGTAGCCGCGGTCGTCCGCGTCGGGATCCGCGACCTGGCCGAACCGCTTCAGCACCCGACGGAAGCGCGCCGGGTCGCAGGCACCGGCCAGCCCCGTCAGATACCCCTCGCCGGTGATCGCTGGGGGAGCCGGGCTGCTGTCGCCCGCCGTCTCCGGGTCACCGTCGGTGGTGGCCGGCTCGGCCGGGGGCGCGCCGCCGACGACGTCGTCCTCCAGGCCGGCGCCGGTGTCATCCACAGAGTCGTCCGCACGGTCCCCGCCGCCAACCTGCGCATCCAGGGCCGCGACCGGCGACTCCGGGAGTTCCTCCGGCTCGATCGGCGCGGCCAGTGCCGCCCTGCGTGCCTCGCTGGTGGGCGCGACGTCCACCAGGGCGCGGACGTGGTCGACGCCGATGTCACCCGCGAGGGCCGCCGCGCGGGTCGTGGGCAGGTGGTCACGCAGCACCCGGCCGGTGCCGGCCTCCCGGTTGGCGGTGGTGGTGCTGACGTTCTCCGTCCTGGCGAGCCAGGCTGAGAACGTCCGCGCCCCCGTGGCCTGCCAGGGGTGCCGGGCTTCGATCACGGGCAGCCATGTCAGCCGGACCGTGTCGAGGCGGGCGCTGAGCGCACGCAGCCTCGGCGCGGCGTCCACGAGCCGGGGGACCGCGACACCACCCGTGCGGGCGGACTCTCCGACGCCGTCGACCGCGTCCGGTCCCGCTGAGGCCACCAGCTCGTCGGCGAGCACGTCGAGCTCGCTCAGCACGGTGTCGAGGGCGCGCGGCCCGCAGGCCTGACGGGACTCAGGTGGAGGCACTGGCGTGCGGTCCATCTCGTGTCACCCCCGCCCTGGTCCGTTGCTGTGCTGACCCTCCGATTCTATCGAACACACATTCGATCTGCTGGGCTCAGATAAAATCTGTGGATAACCGTTGAACCAGGTGGACGTGGCGTGTGGAGCGGCTACTCCGCCCCGGCGTCCGCGCCGAACTGCTCGACGTAGTGCGGGTTGTACATGACGCCGAGCACGTTGCCGAAGGGGTCCACGACCGCGGCGGTGACGAAGTCGTGCCCGCGCTCGGTGACGGGCTGGTACTCGGTGGCGCCCAGGTCGAGCAGACGGGCCACCGTGCCCTGCAGGTCGTCGACGTGCCAGTACATGAGCGCGCCCCCGGGCTGGTCGGGCAGCCCCGGGGGCGCGTAGGCCCGGCTGACGAGGCCGAGCTCGGCCTCGTTGTCCCCGATCCGGAACTCGGCGTAGGCGGGCGTGCCGTCCGGTCCGGAACGCTGGAAGTAGGGCTCGACGCCGAGCACCTCGGTGTACCAGGCGGAGGCCGCGGCGACGTCGTCGGCCCAGTAGTTGATAGTCGAAAATCCTCGAAGGCTCATGCCGCCATCTCAGCACCGGACACTGACACTCGCCGCAGCACGCGGGTGTTCTTCGTGCTCAGGGGCGGTTTTCACGCGCTCTTTCGCCCGTGCCTCACCCCGCCTTGTCTCGCCCCGCCTGTCTCACCCCGCCTGCGCCGCGGAGGCGGGCTCGGTCCCGGACGGATCGACCCGCTGAGCAGCCGCGCTCAGCGCCTCCCGCAGCCCCGCGGCGGTGCCCTCGGCCTGGGCCTGGCCGGCGATCGCCGCCACGCGCGCCTGCTCGGCGTCCGTCGCCTGCCTGCGCGCGGACTCCAGCGCGTCCCGGGACGCGGACAGCTCACCCTCCAGCCGGGCCACGGAGGCCTCGGCGCCGGCTCGCGCCGCATCGGCGGCGGCCCGGTCGCGGTTCGCCTGCGCGACGTCGCCCCGTGCGGCCTCGAGCGCGCCGCGCACGTCCGTCAGGGACTCCCGCAGGCCCACGGCGGCACCGTCCGCCTGCGCGCGCGCCGACTCCGCCTCGGACCGCGCGCGCTCGGCGGCCGCAGCCCCCGCCCGGGCCTCGGCGAGCTCGTCGCGCACGGCCTCCAGCGCCCGCCGCGCGGCGTCGAGCTCACCCTCCAGCCGGGCGGCGGACGTCGCGGCGTCGGCCCGGGCCTCCTCGGCCGCGTCCCGCTCGTCCTGGACCGACCGCGCGTGCTCGCGCGCGGTCTCCAGCAGGGTGCGGAACTGCGCGAGCTCGGCGTCTGCCTCGTCCACGCGCGCCGCCAGGGCGTCTGCCTCGCCGACGACGGCGCTCAGTGCCTCCTCCGACGCCGCCGCTGCCGCCTCGTGCTCCGCCCGTGCCGCCTCGACCGCCGCACCCCACAGGGCCTCCAGGCCGCGCTCCGCCAGCGCGCTCACCGTGGCGGGCAGGTCGGGGAGCGCGCTGCGCGCGTCGTCCTCGGCGGTCCTCGCGTCGCGCCACTCCCGCAGATATTTCGTGGCCGTCGCATTGGAGCAGCCGGCGCGCTCGCGCACGTTCGTCACAGTCAGCGCCGCACCCTCGGCCGCCAGTGCGTCCGCTGCCTGGAAGACCCGTTCCTTGTCCCGCACGTCGTTCCCCGCTCACGTCGTCGTCTCGACCGTCCCGGTTTCCGCAGTCCCCGGCTTCGACGGTCATTGCTTCGCCAGTCATTGTTACTGCTCGTAGTAGTACGAGTAGTAGCAGAATCCTACTCCTACTTTCACTCCACACACTGCGCACCCGCTTTCCTGAAGCGGGTGCGCAGAGGATGTGAAGACGGCCAGATACCGGGGTTCAGGAGCGCTCAGCAGGGCATTAATGGGCCTCCGGAGAGCAGATAGTGAGCGTCGAATCCGCGGGAGATCGGCCTCAGATCCACCCCACCTCGGTCGACGCCCTGACCGAACCGGCACGCACACCGCCGCGCAGACGCAGGATCAGTCCTCAGGTACGTCCTGGAGAAACACGACCCCGTCCAGGTCGGCGAGCTGGGCCGGGTCCAGCGGCGCGTAACCGAACCAGGGGGACACCCGCGCCACCGAGCCCTCGAGCAGCGCGGACAGCCCCGGCCCGTAGACGACGCACCTGTCAGCACCGAGCGCGGAGAGAACCCCCTCGACGCTGTCCGGCGGCGCGTCGTCCACGCCCTGGTGCCGGATGCTGCCGACCGCCGTGGCCAGGAACCCGTACCGCTCGCCGAGCCGGGCGCTCACCAGGGCGCCCGCACCCCACCACTCCAGCCGCGGGTGGTCCCACATGCGCATCGTGCTCAAACCGCGCTGCAGGTGACTGTTGTGCGCGCTGACCAGCACAGGGCCGCGCTCCGCGAGCGCCAGCAGGTTGTCCGCCATCAGGGCGTCGCGCACCGCGAGCAGCCGCGTCATGCGCGCGGGCGAGGGGTCGGCCATCCAGAAGTGGTAGCGCAGCAGGCCGGTCGCGGTGCGTCCGTACAGCCGCGCCCGGTCCCACTCCTGCACCGTGGAGGTGGCGATGAGCTGCGGGGCGTGCGAGTCGAGGAGCGCAGCCAGGTCGTCGGCGAGCAGGCGCAGCTCCCTGGCCTCGGCGGACTGCCCCACCGACCGGGCCGGATCCATCATGGCGGCAGGTTCGGTCCACCGGGCGTCCGCGCCGATCATCCGGTCGAGCACGTCCGCGGTACACGGCAGCAGCTCGGCGTCGACGCGCGCGGACAGATACTCGTACAGGGCCGTGAGCGCGGCCCGGGGGCTCGCGGCCGCCTGGATCTCCAGCGGCCCGTCGAAGCCCGCGAACCGGAGCCGGTCGGCGTCGGGTCGGCCCTCCTCGTCGGCACGCTCGTTCCAGGCGCGCATCCAGCGCACCAGCTCGCGGTTGGCGGGGAAGGCGCCCCACTCGTGGCTGAACCCGCGCGCCATGATGTCGTCGAGCACGGCGGCGTCGCGACCGCCCTCGCCGGCGGCGATGTAGTCGTCCACGACCTGCCCCGCGAGGCAGTCGGTCTCCAGGGCGATCGTGCGGTAACCCTCCTGCTCGACGAGCTGTCGGAACAGCTCGTTGCGCAGCCTCAGGAGGGCGCCCGCGCCATGAGTCGGCTCGCCCAGGGCGAGGATCTGCGGCCGGCCCGGGAACAGGCGCAGGACGGCGGCGGCGTCAAGGGGATGAACGGTGTGCTGGAGGTCTCTCACCATTCCCTCAACGGTATCGTTGACGTCCCGGTTGAGACCTGGGCCCGGCAGGGTCCGGAACAAAGCCCAAGACAGTAGGCAGAACAGGTGGGTGGATGCGGCAGAACCCTCAAAGCGCCTCTCGGCTGCGGCCGGTCGACCTCGCACGGGATCACGGTCTGTCCACACAGGCGGTCCGCAACTACGAGGACGCCGGCATCCTCCCGGCCGCCGTCCGCACGCCGTCCGGGTACCGCGCCTACACGCCGCGGCACGCGCGCGCCCTGCGCGCCTTCCTCGCCCTGGTCCCCGGGCACGGCCATCGGACGGCGGCCGCGATCATGCGGGCCGTGCACGACGGCGCGGTCGGCGAGGCGTTCCGGCTGATCGACGAGAGCCACGCCCAGCTCCTGGAGGACCGCAGGACGCTCCGCGCCGTCGAGGACGCGCTGCAGGAGCTCGACCCCTCGGAGACGGAGACGAAGAGCAAGCCCGAGGGGAGGCCGGAGAGGAAGACGAGCACGAACGCGGACCGGGGACGCGGCACCCTCACCAGGACGGCACCGGACGCCCCGCGCCCCGGCGACACCTTCATCGGCCCGCTCGCCGCCGCGCTCCGGATCCGGCCCGCGACCCTGCGCACCTGGGAACGTGCGGGCCTCGTACGCCCGCGGCGCGATCCGCAGACCGGCTACCGGGTCTACGACGAGGCCGCGCAGCGGGACGCCCGGCTGACCCACCAGCTCCGGCGCGGCGGGTACCTCCTGGAGCAGATCGCCCCGCTCATCGGCCAGGTGCGCACGGCCGGCGGGCTGGAACCCCTGGAGGCGACCCTGCACGAGTGGCACGCGCGCCTGACCGACCGCGGGCGCGCCATGCTCGCGGGGGCCGCCGCCCTGGAGGCCTGCCTCAGCGAGCCGCCCGCAGCCGCGCCGCCTGCTTGATGAGGTGCGTGCGCTCGGCCGAGCTCGCCGCCCGGTCGGCTGCGGCCGTGTAGTGGTCGATCGCCGCGGCGGCGTCGTCGGCACGCTCGTACAGGTGGGCCGCCACGGCGTCCCACCGGGACAGCCCCGGGTCGATCTCGGCCAGGGCCGCGAGGCCTGCCCGCGGGCCGTCGACCTGCCCGACGGCGACGGCGCGGTTCAGGGCCACGACGGGGTTGTCGGTCAGGCCGGCGAGCTCGTCGTACCACTCGAGGATCTGCGGCCAGTCGGTCTCCGCCGCGGTGGGCGCGTCGTCGTGCAGCGCCGCGATGGCGGCCTGCACCTGGTACTGCCCGAGCGAGTCGTGCCCGAGCGAGTCCTGTCCCAGCCGGTCCCGCGCCAGGGCGTCCTGCAGCACCTCCACCCCCTCGCTGATCATCGTGGTGTCCCACCGGGAGCGGTCCTGCTCGTCGAGCGGCACCAGCTCGCCCGAGCCGGTGTACCGGGCGTCGCGGCGGGCGTGGTGCAGCAGCATCAGGGCCAGCAGGCCGGAGATCTCGGGATCGACGCCCTCCGGACGCGCCGCCGACGCGACCGCGAGCTGACGGGTCAGCCGGATCGCCTCGTCCGCCAGCGAGATCTCGCCGGTGAACCCCTCGTTGAAGATCAGGTACAGCACGTGCAGCACCGCGCGGGCGTCGCCCGGCTGGTCGAACCGCTGCCCGGCCAGGGTGCGCTTGGCGCGCGAGATCCGCTGCGCCATCGTCGCCTCGGGGACCAGGAAGGCCCGTGCGATCTGGGCCGTCGTCAGCCCGCCGACGGCCCGGAGCGTCAGCGCGATCGCCGACGCCGGGCTCAGCGCCGGGTGACAGCAGCGGCTCAGCAGCAGCAGCGTGTCGTCCGACTGCTCGGTGGGACCGGGTGGCGGCTCGTCGTGGACCCGCTCCTCCCGCCGTCGTCGGGCGGCCTCGGACCGCTGGGCGTCGATGAGCTTGCGGCCGGCCACGCGCAGCAGCCAGGCCTTCGGGTCGTCCGGCGGGTCCTCGGGCCAGTGCCGCACGGCCTCGATGAGGGCCTCCTGGACGGCGTCCTCGGCCGTCGCGAAGTCTGCTCCGCGACGGACGAGGACGCCGAGGACCTGCGGCGCCAGCGTCCGCATCCGGTCGTTCACCGCGTCGTGGTCCACACCAGGCCTCTCAGGTCACTCGCTGATCGTCAGGTCCTCGCCGAGGAACGGCCGCACCTCGAGCCACTCGTGGATCGGGCGGCCGCCGGCGCCGGGTGCGGCGGACAGCTCGGCCGCCGCCTCGTAGGCCCGCTCCTGGGACTCGACGTCGATGATCATCCAGCCTGCGATGAGGTCCTTGGTCTCCGCGAACGGGCCGTCGGTCACGGGCGGGCGGCCCTCGCCGTCGTACCGGACGAACGTGCCCTCCGGCGCGAGCGCGCCCTCGCTGACGAACTCGCCGCTCTCGGTGAGCTTGTCGGCGAACCGGCGCATGTAGTCGATGTGCTCCGTGATCTCCTCCGGCGTCCACTGGTCCATCGGGACGTCGGTGCCCGGCAGCCACGCCGGGCCGCCGCGCCGGTAGTGCTTCAGCAGCAGGTACTTCGCCATGGTTCTCTCCCTGGGTCACGGGCCCCGCGGGGCCCTGCGTCGTGGACGCGGTACGGACGCCGTCTTGCGCCCTCGACCCTAGGACGGAGCCCCCCTCGCGTTCTCGACATCAGGATCGCCGATCCGCGAGAAAAAAGTTTGGGACCGATGAACGTGCAGGTCAGGCCGCCCTGCTGAGCCCACCCAGCTCAGCCGGCCCTGCTCCGCACGGCCCGGATCGGCGTGACCGCCGCCGGTGCGTCGAACCCATCTGCGTCGGTCCCCGGCACGACGGCGGCCGCCTGGAACGCCGCGCTCATCGTCTCGCCCAGGGCGTCGAGGTCGTCCTCGAACAGCCCGGCGTAGGTGGACAGCGTCAGGACGGGCGACTCGTGCCCCAGCATCCGCTGCACCGCCTTGACCGTCGCGCCGCCCGAGATGGCCAGGGACGCCGCGGTGTGGCGCAGGTCGTGCAGGGTGAGCGTGTCGAAGTCCTCGGCGCCGGGCCCCAGCGTGGTGCGCGACAGCGCCGCCAGCAGCCGGGTGCGGCTCACCTTCTCGCCCCGCGTCATCGTCTCGCGCGCCCGGTCCTGGTCCGCGACCAGGGACCACGTCGCGGGGTCGCAGATCCCGGTCGCCTCCAGGCCTGCGTCCGACTGGAGCCGGCGCACCGCGGCGACCACACCGTCGTCGTACAGGCCCGTGGCGCGAGTGCCTGTGGCGCGAGTGCCTGTGACGGACGGCCCGCCGGCGTAGCGGCCGTCGTCGTGCAGGCCGTCGTCATACAGGCCCAGCGCCTCGCGCAGGGTGCGGACGGCGCGGCCGGCCGCCAGCACGGCGGGCCGGAACGCCGACCGGTCGAAGCTCTCGCGCCGCAGCGCGGTGTCCCGGGTGCCGGTGAACAGCAGGTCGCCGCGCGCCCGGCCCGCCGCCTGCTCGGCCACGGCCGGGGCCAGGGACGCCGGCAGGGGTACCTCGCGGCGCGCGTGCGTCTTGGTGTCGCCGAGCAGGAGCGTGCCGTCGTCCAGGCGGGTGTACGCCTTGGTGACGTGCACCCGCCGGCGCAGCAGGTCGACGTCGGCCACCGTCAGCGCGCTGACCTCCCCCCAGCGCAGCCCGGTCAGCGCGGTGAGCAGCACGAGGGTGCGGGTCTGGGCGGAGGTGGTCGCGTCCGCGACGCGCCGGAGCTGCTCGTGCGAGAGGTAGCGGTGCGGCTTGGTCTTCGGGGCGCGCGGCAGGGCGGGCACCTTGCCCGACGGCGTCCGCGCGGGGTTGGTGCGCAGGCGCCGCGCGTCGACGGCGGCGTCGAGCAGGGCCACCAGGAGGCGGGCCGCGTCCCGGCGCCGGGCGGGCGAGGCGGTCTGCCCGGTGGTGGGGGAGGCCATGGTGGCGGCCCAGCGGGCGACGTCCTCGTGGGTGACCTGCCGCAGCGGCCGGTCGCCGAAGGCCGGGGCGACCAGGGAGCGGAAGCGTTCGCGCTCGGCCTCGATGGTGCGGGGCGCGCGGTCGACGCGGGCCTCCTGCCAGGTCGCGAACCACTCGGCGACGGTGACGCGGCCCGCGGACGGGTCGATCCACTCGGCGTGCTTGCCCGCCTCCTCCTGCCGCCGCGCCTCCGCGAGCGCCTCGCGCCGCACGGTGAAGCGGCGGGTGCTGCGCAGGCGGCCGTCGACGCGGTATCGCCCGATGTAGCCGGTGCGGCCCTCGGAGTCGGTGCGCTGCTCGGTGTACGCCACGGGGGCAGCGTAGTCGGGGCGTTCCGCCTGGTCGTGGGCGCGCGGGGCGTGTCGGCAAGCGGTGTGTCGGGGAGCGGTGTGTCGGGGAGCAGCGTGTCGCGGACGGCTCACGCCGCGGCGTGCTGGGGCTCGCTCGTGTAGTCCTCCAGGTTCCGCAGCCGTCGCACGGGGCTCGCCGCGAGGATCGCGGGTCCGGCGAGCATCACGAACGCCGACCCGAGCAGTACCGCGCGGGTCCCGGCCGTCTCGGCGACCGCCCCGGCGATCAGGCCGCCCAGCGGGATGCAGCCCCAGGACACGAAGCGCACGGTGCCCATGACGCGGGACAGGAGCTCGGGCGGGCTCGCGACCTGCCGGTAGGTGCGCGTGACGATGCTGCCGGGGACCACGGTGGCCGCGAAGACGAGGTTGCCGAGGGCGAAGCAGAGCCAGCCCCAGTGGCCGGCGCCGGCGGGGATCAGCAGGGCACCCGCGAACCCGACGAGCCCGTCGAACAGCACGACGCGCGCCGAGCCGAACCGTCGCACGAGCCAGGGTGTCGCCCAGGCAGCCAGCAGCGCCCCGACGCCCTCGGTCGCCAGCAGCAGCCCGACCACGGCGGCGGGCGCGTGCAGCTCCCGGACCAGGTAGATCGCGAACAGGGCGAGCTGGGCGCCGCAGACCGTGTTGACCACGCACGCCCACCAGGTGCACGGCGCCAGGACGGGGTGGCCGGTGACGAACCGCCAGCCCTCGGCGATCCGTCGGCGCAGCGGGGTCGGGTCGTCGTCGCCCGGCTGGCGGCGTTCGGGCAGGGTGCGCAGCAGCACGGCGGACGCGACGTAGGACACCGCGTCGAGCAGCAGCGCGGGCGCGGCGCCGACGAGCTGGACGAGCAGCCCGCCCAGCGAGGGGCCGCCGAGCTCGGTCACCGCGTGCGTCCCGGACATGAGCGAGTTGCGGCTGGTGAGCTGGTCGCGCGGCACCACGGAGGTGATGAACGTCGTGCTGGCACTGAAGAAGAGCACCTCGGCGAGGTTGAGCGTGAGCGCCACGACGAACAGCTGGGCGAGGGTCAGGTGGCCGGCCCACCAGGCCAGCGGCACCGAGACGATGGCGGCGGCCCGCACCAGGTCGGTGCTGATCTGGGTGCCGCGCAGCGGCCAGCGCTGCACGATCGCGCCGGCGGGCAGCCCGATGACGATCCAGGCCAGGTAGGACGCCGCGGCGAGCAGCCCGGTCTCGAACGGTCCGGCGTCGAGCACGAGGACGGCGGTCAGGGGCAGGGCGATCTTCGTGACCGCCGAGCCCATGTTGCTGGTCGTCGTGGCCGCCCAGAAGGTCCAGAAGGAGCGTGCGGCGGTCGGGGCCGTCGTCGTCATGGGTGTGCCTCCGGGTGGGTCGGGTGATGGGCCGAAGCAGTGGGTTCCATTTTGGAACCGACTGCCCGTACAGTGGCAGAAGGACGGCAGCGGGCGCAACACGGCCCGGCGCCGCGACCGAGTGACAGCACCCGGACGACGACGTGCGAGAGGATGGCGCGCATGCGCAAGGAGGACCTGGCCGACGCCGACTGCGGGATCGCGCAGTCGCTCGGCGTCATCGGCGACTGGCAGAGCCTGCTGATCGTGCGCGAGGCCGCGGCCGGCGTCTCACGCTTCGACGCCCTCGCCCACGAGCTCGGGTTCAGCAGGCGGGCCCTGACCGAACGCCTCGGCCGGCTCGTGGACGACGGCGTCCTGGAGCGGGTCCCGTACTCGGCGCACCCGCCCCGGTTCGACTACCGGCTCACCCGCCGCGGCGAGGGGCTCGTGCCCGTGCTCGTCGCGCTGCAGGAGTGGGGGACGCGCCACGTGATGGGCGACGGCACCGTCTCGGGCGCCGTCGGCGACGCCGAGGCGCGACGTGTGCACGCCCTCGTGGGGACGCAGGTGCCGGACGTGACGCTCACGGCCCACGACGGCACCGCCGTCGGCCTCGTGGACCCCGACCGCTGGACCGTGCTGTTCCTCTTCCCGGGCGCCTACGCCCCCGACACGGACGGGTACCCCGCCGGCTGGGGCGACATCCCCGGCACCCGCGGCTGCACGCTCGAGTGCGTCACCTACGCGGGGCGCACCGCAGCGCTCGCCGACGCCGGCGCCCGGGTGCTCGGCGTGTCCACCCAGCGCCCCGACCAGCTCGCGGCCTTCGCGGCGCACGCAAAGCTGCCGTACGCGCTGGCCTCGGACCAGGACGGCCTGGCGGCGTCCGCCCTGCGCCTGCCCGTGTTCCGCGCCGCCGGGACGGACCGCCTCAAGCGGACCACGCTCCTGATCGCGCCTGACGGCACCGTCCGCCGGGTCCAGGCCCCGGTGACCGACCCGGCGGGCTCCGTGGACGACATGCTCGCCGCGGTGCGTGCGGAAGCCGGGCAGGCCGTGCCCGGCTGACCGTCAGATCGCCCGGGCCTGCCCCGTCAGCGCGTTCCAGCCGATGCGCCCGGCGAGGGCCAGCAGCACGACGCCGGTCACCCGGTCGGTCACCCGCGCGATCGTGCGCCCGGACAGCCACCGTTTCGCCAGGCCCGCGGCGTGGATCAGGAGCGCGAGCCAGGCCAGCCCGAGCACGTCGTGCTCGACGGCCAGGAGCAGGCCCATCAGCAGGTGCGGCACGCCGTCGGGCAGGAACTGCGGGATCGTGGCCAGGTAGAAGACGCCGACCTTGGGGTTCAGCAGGTTGGTCGTGGCGCCGAGGGCGAAGGACCTCCAGGGCGAACGCTCGACGCTCGGCAGGGCGCCAGGCGCAGCACCGGACACAGCACTAGGCAGAGCGCCGTCCGGCAGCGCGTCGTACCGCCCGGCGCGGAAGCTCGACCACAGCATCCGGCCGCCGAGCCACGCGAGGTAGGCCGCGCCCGCCAGGGTGAGCGCCCGGTAGGCCGTCTCGGAGGCGGCGAGCACCGCCGTCGCGCCCACGGCGGCCGCGACTCCCCAGGCCAGGACGCCCGCGTTGATGCCGAGCGCCGTGGCATAGGCGTGCCTGCGGCCGCTGACGACGGCGGTCCGCAGCACCAGCGCGCTGTCCAGGCCCGGCATGATCGTCAGGGGGATCGCGACCAGCGCGAACAGGAGCATCGCCTCGGGAACCGTCACGCGCGCGAACGTACCAGCGCCCGGCCCGCCGGAGCCCGTACCGCCAGGGTCCGGCCACAGCCCGTCTCACCGATGCCGGCGTGCGCGACCGAGCCGGTAGTTTGGAGGCATGCGCGTTCTCGTCTCCGGTGGAGCCGGCTACATCGGCTCACACACCGTCCTTGCCCTGGTAGCCGCCGGTCACGACGTCATCGTCGTCGACGACTTCTCGAACTCGAAGCCCTCGGTGCAGGGCCGCCTGGAGGCGCTCGCCGGTCGCGCGATCCCCTTCCACGGCTTCGACCTGACCGACGCGGACAAGACCGAGCGGCTCTTCGCGCACGAGCGGATCGACGCCGTGATCCACTTCGCGGGCTTCAAGGCGGTGGGGGAGTCGGTGACGAAGCCCCTGGAGTACTACCGCAACAACCTCGACTCCACGTTCGCCCTGGCCGCCTCGATGGCGAAGTACGGGGTCACCAAGCTGGTGTTCTCGTCGTCGGCCACGGTGTACGGCGAGAAGGCCCCCGTGCCGTACCGGGAGGACTACGAGCACCTGTCCTCGTCGTCGCCCTACGGGCAGACCAAGGTGATGATCGAGCGCGTCCTGACGGACATCGCGCAGATCTCCGAGGGCTGGAAGGTCGCGCTGCTGCGCTACTTCAACCCGGTCGGCGCGCACGCGAGCGGCGACATCGGCGAGGACCCGCAGGGCATCCCCAACAACCTGATGCCGTTCATCGCGCAGGTCGCGGTGGGGCGTCGGGACAAGCTCACGGTGTTCGGCAACGACTATCCGACGGCGGACGGCACGGCCGAGCGCGACTACCTGCACGTCACCGATCTCGCCGCCGGGCACGTCGCGGCGCTGGAGCACCTGGACGACATGGTGGAGCCTGCGCGGGCGTTCAACCTCGGGACCGGCACCGGCACGTCGGTGCTGGAGCTGCTGAAGGCCTTCGAGCGCGCGGTCGGCCGCGAGCTGCCGTACGAGATCGGCCCGCGCCGCGCCGGCGACCTGCCCGCCTTCTGGGCCGACCCGACGCGCGCCAACACCGAGCTGGGCTGGCACGCGACCAAGACCATCGACGACATGTGCGCCGACACCTGGCGCTGGCAGTCCCAGAACCCCGAGGGGTTCCCGGGCAGCTGAGCCCGGCAGCCGAGCCGGGCAGCGCCCGGCCGACATCGGCTGACACGGGTCGGGGGGCGGGGCGAGGGGCGTGGGTCGCGACTTCTTTGTTCTTCCCCTCCCCCCACCCGCGTTCCCCCTCGGTTGGTTTCCTCCCCTCCACAACAAGACGAGGGGGGCCCCCCCCTCCGGTTCCCG
>NZ_JBHWLR010000003.1:196622-267813 GCF_042731755.1 Promicromonospora sp. NPDC059942 | reverse complement strand
ATGACAATTCCCAAACCCAGGACGGACTCCGGGACACCGAATCCCGCAACCCAAGCCGTAAAGCCCCCGGCAACGATAGGCGAACACGGGTATTTCCCCGGCGGCTTGCCCGGGGCCCGACCTGTCAGATCTGACCCGTCACACCAGCGGGTTGCCGATCGGCGGCGTCTCCAGCCGGTCGAAGTCGAGCTGGGGCACGCCCTCGTCCGGGTCCGGGCCGAGCGGCGGCCGGGAGTCGGCACGGGCATCGGTCCGGGGAGCCGGCATCAGGATGGGCCGCAGCTCCGGCCCGAGCGCGGACCGCGAGTCCTGGCGGGAGTCCTGGCGCGAGGTGCGCTCGTTCGCCGCCGGCTCCTCGCGGACCGTCTGGCGCATCGTGCGGTCCACCGGCGCGGCGTGCGCCTCCTCGAAAGCCCGCACGATCGACCAGGGCAGACGGATGTAGCCCTCGACGTCGAACCCGTTGGCGATGGCCCAGGCACGCATCTGCGCGGGGGTCGCCCGACCGCGGCCGTCGGTGGGCTTCTTCGACCCCGAATCGTCCACCAGCTTGGGGAAGTCCACCGGCGTCGCCTCGACGATCGGCTCGATCACCGAGTCCCGGGCGCAGCCGATCGTGTCGGCGACCCGCCACAGCTCCTGACGGGCCTCCAGGTGGTAGCGGTCGGCCTCGATCGCCTGACGCACCAGGGCGTCGAAGAACGCCTTGCGGGCGGCGGCGGCCGCCTCGGGCGTCAGCCGGTACAGCGGCTCGGCCTCGGCCAGCCCCGCGGCGGTCTCCGCCGTCAGCCGCCCGTCCTGGAGGGTCTCCGCGAGGAGCGACAGGTAACCGTTGGTCCGCACGTCGGCGACGGCGGCGATCGCGTCGGCCAGCGGCTGGCCACCGAGCGTCGTCAGCACGCCCGGACCACGCCGGCCGGGCCACGGCCGTGGGGCGTCGGCGGTTCGCGTGGGCCCCTCCGGCCACGGGTACACCCACGCGCGCAGGGTGACCTGCAGCAGCTCCGGCAGGTCCGGCAGGCCGGTGGCGCTCTGCACGAAGCGGGCCAGCAGCCCGGCCACGGCCCGCGCCTCGCTGAGCGGGCTGGAGTTCGGCAGGCCGCCCTCGTACGGGACCCCTGCGGCGGTGCAGCAGTCCGACAGCCGGCGGTGCACCAGGCCGGGCAGGTAGTGGTAGCTCGCGTCGATGATCGTGAGCTGGGCGAGCGTGGGCAGCTCCCAGCCCAGGTGGGACAGCTCGTTGCGCAGCACCTCGATGCCGAGCCGGCCGTTGTGCGTGACGATCGCCATCTGCGACAGGCGCTCGCGCAGGGTGGCGGCGACGTCGGCCAGCGCGATCCACGCGCCGTCGGGGTGCAGCACGGCCGACCACTCGTCGACCACCCCGCCGCGCTCGTCGACGCGCACGACGGCTATCTCTCGCAGGCGTGCCCCAGCAAGCTGGATCCCGGTGATCCGGGTCGACACCGCTGCGTACGCGGGCTTGCCCACGCGTTCGTCCCTCGCCATGCGCGTCCTTTCTCGACAGCCGTGCCGCCGTTGGCGCTACGACGCGCCACAGGGTGCCATCTGCGCGAGAGTCCTGAAAGTGGAGATCGTACGAATATGTCGGATTCTGTGAAAATCACTACCAAAGATAGCGGACCGCCCCCCGATTATTAACACTTGCGGTGGGTGTTTGGCCACCGTCTCGGGCAGGGCAAAAGGGGAGGTCATGATGCTGGCGAAGCTTTCGATCATGGACTGGCGCGCCATCGCGGCGCTCGCGTTCGCTCTTCCGTACGTCGCTCTGACACTGCTGGGTGATCGGTTCGGGTGGTTGCAGCTCTCGGCTTCGGATGCTCTGACCAGCCCAATCACCATTGTGGCACTGGGTTGCCTGCTTGCCGGAGCAGGCCTCGCGCTGACCCCGGCGATCCAGGGCGGGGCCTACCCGGTGCTGAACATCCTGGTGGGCGCGACCATGCTGGCGGGCTTCGGCTGGGCGGTGCTGGTGCTGGCCCAGGCGCGCTACGGCTGCGACCCGCTGAACGTCTTGCCCGGCTGCGGGTGATCTTTGGAAAGTTAAGGACCTAGTCGTTATCGGGAGATTTTCCCGTGCCGACGGCCGCCCGCCGGGACACAATGCGAGCGTGTTCCAGCGTCCAGCCCACCACCGCGTCTCGAGCCGCGAGCTCGTCGCGCTCGGCACCGCGAGCCAGGTGCCCACCAGGACCCGCAACCACAACGGCTACGTGCTGTTCTGGGACGACGAGGTCATCCTGTTCGACCCGGGCGAGGGGTCGCAGCGTCAGATGCTGCACGCGGGGATCTCCGCGACGGCGCTGACCCGGATCGCGATCACGCACCTGCACGGCGACCACAGCCTCGGCCTGGCCGGCGTGGTGCAGCGCATCAGCCTGGACGCGGTGCCGCAGACGGTGCCGGTGACGTTCCCGACGTCGGGCCGCCGCTGGATCGAGAACCTGTGCGACGCCACCGCCTACTACCACCAGGAGCGTCTGGCGCTGCAGGGGTTGAGCCGGGACGGCGTCGTGCCGCGCGTGCCGGGGGAGCTGCACGGACCCGCGGTGCTGCGCGCAGCACGGCTGGACCACTCGCTGGAGGCCTACGGGTACCGGCTCGACGAGCCGGACGGCCGCCGCATGGTCCCGGAGCGCCTGGCGGCCGAAGGCATCGCGGGGCCCGACGTCGGGCGCCTCGCCCAGGAGGGCACGCTGCGGACCGAGCGGGGCGTGGTCCGGCTGGAGGACGTCAGCGAGCCGCGGCCCGGCCAGTCGTTCGCGTTCGTCATGGACACCCGGATGTGCGACGCCGTGGGCGACCTGGCCGACGGCGTGGACCTGCTCGTCATCGAGTCGACCTACCTCGACCGGGACCGGCGCCTCGCGAACGACCACGGGCACCTGACGGCCCTGGAGGCGGCGACGGTGGCCGCGCGGTGCGGGGTCCGGAGCCTGGTGCTGACCCACTTCTCGCAGCGGTACACCGACCCGGGCGAGTTCGAGAAGGAGGCCCGCCAGGTGTTCGACGGCGAGCTCACGGTCGCGGCCGACCTGGACCGGGTGCCGGTACCGCGGCGGGTGTGAGGGGCCGCCGCCCTGCCCCGGTCCGAGCCGGGCCGGGCCGGGCCGTCAGCGGTGGCGTGGATGATGTGGGTGATCTACTCTTGTGGTGCAAGCCAGGGCAGGTCTCCTGGTTAATAGTTCGGCCGCGGCCCTTTCAGTTCTCACTGAGGGGGCCGTCAGGCATTTCTGGGACAAGTGCCGGCTGCTGGGCGGCGACGGTCGAGACGTGCTGATGGGACACCAGCCACATCTCCGCCGACGGCTCGATCTCCCGGAGCACCCGGCGGGCGGCCTTCAGCTGCAGGATGACGACGGCGACGACGAGCAGCGGCTCCAGGTGTGCGACGCGGTTGCGCAGGCGGTGCAGACGATCGACGTCGCGGACCAGTTCCCGTACGGGCCGGCGCAGGCCGGGAAACGCCTGGCAGATCGCCTCCTGCCACAGCAGCTGCCGCCCGGGGTCACGGCCGGGGAGCAGAAAGCGCCAGGTGCCGAACGTCAGCTGGGCGAGGACGTCGTCATGCGTCACCGCACGTTGGCTGGCGGCCGAGTCCTTGACGGCAAGCCTGGCCCGCCGGGTCGCCTTGTCGATCTCGTCGCGACGCACGATCCGCTCGATCAGGCGTGACGGATCGATCAACCACTCCTGGCCGTGGGCTCGGCCCGATGTCGGATCGACCTGGGTCGCGTTCCACAGGCGCAACCTCGCGTCGATCGCGTTGCGAAGGAAGACCTCGACCAGGTGCAGCATCTTGTAGACCGCCGAGGACATCTCGACGTTCCACTGGTACAGCGTGAGCGCCGCACGCACGTTGCCGCCGCACGCTCGCAGGTACGGGGCGAGCCGGGGCGCGCTGAGCAGGGTCGCGACCGCGCGATGATGGGTCGCGGTCAGGGTGGGGACGGCCATCGATGACTCCTCGGAGCTGGAACTGAACGCTTCCAAGGCTCGCAGAGTTGGGACCACTTGGCCTCCGTTGGCGCGTCTTGTTGCTTATACGCAACGGCACCTCGACCCCCTTGACCTTCACCCTGGGGGAACCACCAGTCTCCTGAGCACCGGCGACCCCCGCCGGGGACGAGGATGACGACGTGGGCGGCGACATGGAGCACCTGAGCATCGGCGAGTTCGCCCGGACGTCCGGCCTGACGCCGAAGGCGTTGCGCCTGTACGACGAGCTCGACCTGCTCCGGCCGGACCGCGTGGACCCGCTGACCGGGTACCGCTGGTACGCGCCCGCCCAGCTCGACCGCGCCTGTCTGGTCGCGCGGCTGCGCCTGATCGGCATGCCCCTGGCCCGCATCCGCGAGGTCGCCTCCGCGCCGGCGGGCGTCGCGGCCGACCAGGTGCGGACGTACTGGCGTCAGGTCGAGGCCGACACGGCCTCCCGCCGCGACATCGTCGCCTCCGTCGTCGAACACCTGCGCACGAAGGAGACCATCATGCAGATCTCAGGCCCCACGCTCACGGCCCGCAGCGCCTGGCGGCTCGGCCAGGGCGCCCGCGCCGCCCAGCAGGACGCGCTCCACGCGGGCGGTTGCCTGTTCGTCGTCGCCGACGGGTTCGGGCCGCACGGCAGCCCCGTGCCCGCAGCTCTGGCCGTCGAGGCCTTCGCAGCGGTCGACTCCCCGGCGGACGACCCCTGGTCGGCGACGGACGGCGACCCCGCCGCCGCGCTCCTGGCCGCGACCGGCGAGGCCGGCCGGGCGATCACGGCCGAGGCCGCCGGCCTGGCCGACCCGTACCACTTCGGCTCCACGGTGACCGCGGCGCTCCTGGTCGGCTCGACGCTGTTCAGCGCCCACGTCGGCGACTCGCGGCTCTGGCTCGTACGGGACGGCCGGGCCGAGCAGCTCACCCGGGACCACACCGTCGTCGCGGCGCTGATCGAGGAGGGCCGGCTCACCGAGGACGAGGCGCGCTCCCACGAGGACCGCAGCCTCCTGAACCGGGCCCTCGTCCCGGCCGGGACCGGCGGGCACTCCGACGCCGGGCCTGACCTGGCCACGACCGAGGTCCGGCCCGGGGACCGGCTCGTCCTGACCGGCGACGGCGTGCACGCGGTCCTGGCGACCGACCACCTCGCGGCCCTCCTGACGCGCGAGGGCGACCCCGACGCCGTCGCGCAGGAGATCGCCGACGCCGTGGAGGCGGCGGGCGCTCCCGACAACTACGCGCTCGTCGTCGTCGACCTCGCCGACCCGGCGGACGCCTGAGTCGGACGCTCGACCTGGACGCCTGACCAGGTCCTGCTGTCCACGGGCAGTTCTACCCGTTGACCTGCCCGTGGGCCCCCAACCACGATGCCGCACATGAGCAACCCGGTGAACCTCCAGGTCTGGGACGGCGCCGTCAACCTCCGCGATCTTGGTGGCCTGCCGCTGGAGGACGGCGGGACCACCGCCGCGGGGCGCGTCTGGCGTTCGGGCGCTCCCGAACCCATGACACCGACCGGGTGGGCGGAGGCCGTCGACGCCGGGCTCACGACCGTCGTCGACCTGCGCAACCCCGCCGAGGTCAAGCAGGCGCGCGACCTGATGCCCGACGCCGTGCGGCCCTGGGAGGTCGTCACGCACCACACCCCGACCGAGGACCCGGGCGACCCGCACTTCCTGGAGACCTGCGGCCCCTGGCTCGACCACCCGCGCTCCTACGCGCCGAACATCGCGATGTACCCGCACCTGTTCGGCGGGGTCTTCCGGGTGGTCGCGGACGCTCCTGGGCCCGTGCTGGTGCACTGTGCGGCCGGCCGCGACCGCACCGGGATGATCACCGCCCTGCTGCTGTCGCTGACCGGCGTGGAGCACGAGGCGATCGCGCGGGACTACGAGCGCGCGTTCCGGGGCACCACGCACCGCGGCGGCGGCGTGGCCTACGACGTCGAACGCGGCGCCTGGGTGCAGCACCGCGGCGAGACCTGGACGGCCCGCCAGCTCGACGAGCGTGTCGGCGAGCGCCGTGCGGCCCTGCTGGAGTGGCTGGCGGACCTGGACCCGGTCGCCTACCTGCGGTACGCCGGGCTGGACGAGGCGCGCATCACGAACCTGCGGGAACGTCTGCGGTAGCCGGCTCGGCAGCGGGCAGCTCGGTAGCCGGCAGCTTGGTAGCCGGCAACTCGGCAGCGGGCAGCTCCAGCGTCATGAACACGCTGTTCGGGTCCAGGACGTAGCTCCCGAACGGCCCGCACTCGACGAACCCGTGCCGGGCGTACAGGCGGCGGGCGGCCGCGAAGTAGTCCTCCGCGCCGGTCTCCAGGCTCACGCGCTCGTACCCGCGCCGCGTGGCCTCGGCCAGGACGGCGCCGAGCAGCGCCGAGGCGACGCCGCGGCCGCGGGCGTGGCCGGCGGTGCGCATGGACTTGATCTCGGCGGACGTGCCGTCCGGTCCGGCGGAGCCGCCGTCCAGCTCCTTGAGCGCACCGCACCCCAGCAGGGTGCCGTCGTCGTCGCGGGCGGTCCAGAAGGTGATCGTCGGGGCGAGCAGCGCCGTGTGGTCCAGGGCGTGCACGCTCTCGGCCGGGGAGGTGGCGAACATGTCGGCGAGGTGCTCGTCGAGCAGGAGCAGCACGTCGTCGCGCGCGGGGGAGTCGGGGGAGACGTTCACGCTCCTATCCTGCACGCCCCGTTCCTGCGTACCGCTCGCGGGTACGCCGTCCGTATGCCGGGCTCGTGTGGCGCACGTCACGTTCGGACGGTAGGAATCTCCAGGTGCGCGCACGCCCGTGCGCCGCTTGCCGGCCGACGAGGGCCGGAGGACCGAGGAGAACAACGATGTCGCTGCCCAGCCCGAGCTACACGATCACCCTGCGCGTGGAGGTGGCCGCCTCGCAGCGCGCCACGAGCACGGTGGTAGCGGCGGTAGCCGACGCCGGGGCGGCGGTCATGGGTGTGGACATCGCGCACTCGACGTCGCACGGCTTGGTCGTGGACGTCACGTGCGACACGATCGACGCGGAGCACGGCGAGCGGGTCGTGGCGGCCGTCAACGCCGTCGAGGGCGCGGAGGTACTCAAGTCGAGCGACTCGACGTTCCTGATGCACCTGGGCGGCAAGATCGAGGTCACGAACAAGGTGCCGCTCAAGACGCGCCGCGACCTGTCGCGCGCGTACACGCCGGGCGTGGCGCGCGTGTGCCTGGCGATCGCGGACAACCCGGAGGACGCGCGCCGGCTGACGATCAAGCGCAACACGGTGGCCGTGGTCACGGACGGCACGGCGGTGCTGGGCCTGGGCGACATCGGCCCGGCCGCGGCGCTGCCCGTCATGGAGGGCAAGGCGGCGCTGTTCAAGGAGTTCGGCGGGGTGGACGCCTGGCCGGTGTGCCTGGACACGACCGACACGGACGAGATCGTGCGGATCGTCAAGGCGATCGCACCCGTCTACGGGGGCGTGAACCTGGAGGACATCGCGGCGCCGCGCTGCTTCGAGATCGAGGCGCGGCTGCGGGAGGAGCTGGACATCCCGGTGTTCCACGACGACCAGCACGGCACGGCGATCGTGGTGCTGGCCGCGCTGGTCAACGCCCTGAAGGTCGTCGGCAAGGACCTGGCGGACGTGCGGATCGTGGTCTCGGGCGTCGGCGCGGCGGGCAACGCGATCATCCGGCTGCTCAAGGCGCAGGGCGCGCGGCACATCGTCGCGTTCGGCCGGGACGGCGCGCTGCACCCGGGTGTGGTCACGGACGACCCGCACCGGCGCTGGCTGGTGGACAACACCAACGTCGACGGCTTCTCGGGCACGCTGCAGGAGGGCCTCAAGGGCGCCGACGTGTTCGTCGGGGTCTCGGCGGGCGGGATCCTGTCCGGTGCGGACGTGGCGCAGATGGCCGAGGACGCGATCGTGTTCGCGCTGGCCAACCCGACCCCGGAGGTGGACCCGCTGGAGGCGGCCGAGTCCGCGGCGGTGGTGGCCACGGGGCGCAGCGACTACCCGAACCAGATCAACAACGTGCTGGCGTTCCCGGGCCTGTTCCGGGGCCTGCTGGACACGGGCGCCACGGACATCACCACGGAGCTGCTGCGCGTGGCGGCCGTGGCGATCGCCGAGGTGGTCGCGCCCGACGAGCTAAACAGCGCCTACATCATCCCGGGCGTGTTCGACCACCGGGTCGCGGAGGCCGTGGCGGACGCGGTGCGCAAGCAGGTCTGAGGCCCTTCCGGGCCACGGTTCCGGACATACCTTCCGGACATACCTGAGGCCCTGTCGGACGGCGGTGCACGCCGTGCGACAGGGCCTCGGTGCCGAGCGTCCCGGGGGACGGGTCAGCCGATGCCGCCGATCGTCGAGTTCACGATGCCGCTGACGACAGCGGCGGTGCCCAGGACGAGGACGAGCAACGCGCCGGTGGAGGCCACCAGGGGGATCCACCAGCGCACGGTCTCCGGCTGGGTGCGACCGTAGAAGTGGTCGGGCTGCGCGGAGGTGGTGCGGTCGAGGAAGGCGTCGTTGTTGCTCACACTGATAGATACGTTCCAGGAGCCCGAAACGATGCCCCCGCACCGATAACAGTTCGGGAACGTTCGTCAGGTCCGGGACGGGGCACGTGCCCCGAGGGAGTTGAGGTCAGCGTGAAGAACATCGGGTTCCTGTCCTTCGGTCACTGGACACCGCATCCGCAGTCGGGCACCCGCTCGGCGTCGGACGCGCTGCTGCAGTCGATCGACCTGGCCGTGGCCGCCGAGGAGCTGGGTGCCGACGGCGCCTACTTCCGGGTGCACCACTTCGCGCGGCAGCTCGCCTCGCCGTTCCCGCTGCTGGCGGCGATCGGGGCGCGCACCAGCCGCATCGAGATCGGTACGGGCGTGATCGACATGCGCTACGAGAACCCGCTGTACATGGCGGAGGACGCCGGTTCGGCGGACCTGATCTCCGGCGGGCGGCTCCAGCTCGGCATCAGCCGTGGGTCACCCGAGCAGGTCATCGAGGGCTACCGGCACTTCGGGTACGAGCCGGCCCCGAAGGACGCCGGCGGCGCGGACCTGGCCCGGGAGCACACGGCCCGGTTCCTGGAGCTGCTCGACGGCGAGGGCTTCGCCGAGCCGAACCCGCGCCCCATGTTCCCCAACCCGCCGGGCCTGCTGCGGGTCGAGCCGCACTCCGACGGGCTGCGGCAACGCATCTGGTGGGGCGCCGGCTCCCGCGCGACGGCCGAGTGGACGGCGGCCCAGGGCATGAACCTCATGTCGTCCACGCTGCTGACCGAGGACACCGGTGTGCCGTTCCACCGGCTGCAGGCCGAGCAGATCCAGCGGTTCCGCGACGCCTGGGCGGAGGCGGGGCACGAGCACGAGCCGCGGGTGTCCGTCAGCCGCAGCATCTTCCCGATCACCGACGAGCGTGACCGCCAGTACTTCGGCATGGAGGTCTACAGCGAGGACCAGGTGGGCCACCTCGACACCGGGCCCGCCCGGTTCGGCAAGACGTACGCGGGCGAGCCCGACGCGCTGGTCGAGGACCTGCGCGAGGACGAGGCGGTCGCGGCCGCCGACACGCTGCTGCTGACCGTGCCCAACCAGCTCGGCGTCGACTACAACGCGCACGTCATCGAGAACATCGTCAAGCACGTGGCGCCGGCGCTCGGCTGGCGGTGACCCGGGTGCGGTGACCCGGGTGCGGTGGGCGAGTCCGGTGGGCGAGTCCGGTGGGCGGGTGACGATCTCACCCGCCCACCCGCTGTCGGGCCGACGACGACGGTGGGACGCTCGAACATGACCATCATCAGGACGCCCGAGCCCGCCGAGGCCACCGGCGCCTGGGCCGAGGGGTACGCCGGGGACCTCCGCGAGCTCGGCTACGTGCCCAGCCACACGCGGGTCATGGCCGTCAACCCGCAGGCGCAGCGCGCGTTCGAGGACCTGACCCGCGCGATCGCGCAGAGCATCGGCCTGCGCCTGTACGAGCTGGTCACCCTCGCCGCCGCGGGCGCCCTGCGGTCGCAGGCCTGCCGCCTCGCCCACGGGCGCAAGTCCCGCACCGTGTTCGACGACGCCCAGCTCGAACGCATCGCCCTCGACTACCACGCCGCCGGGCTCAGCGAGCTCGAGGTCACCGCCATGGAGCTCGCCGAGCGCATCAGCCGCGACTCGACCGCACTGACCGAGCAGGACACCCGGCGGCTGCGGGACCTCGGGCTCACCGACCGCCAGATCGTCGACGTCGTGCTGGCCGCGGCCGCCCGGAACTACTTCAGCCGCGCCCTGCACGCCCTCGCCGTGCCGCCCGACGTCCCGCCCGACCTGCCGGACAGCCTCCGGGAGGCCCTGCTCACCGGGATGTGAGCACTGAGATGAGCTAGGCCGCGCAGGGGTTGGCGCCCCGGGCAGCGGCCGGCGCCGGCTCCGGGCGGCTCGCCGCCACCACGACCGAACGCCGCCGCACCAGGTCCCGCACCTGCCCGAACGCGTCGCACCGCTCCATCAGGTGCACCGCCGACCACGGGCCCCGCGGCCCGCCGGCCGCCGCCGCGAGCAGCGAACGCTGCGCCGTCCACCGCTCCCAGTGCCGCACGAACTCGTCCGGCTGCACCACACGGCCCCGGTCCAGCTGCCCGTCCAACGCTTCCGCCAGCGACACGTCCACGGCCACCAGCACCGGGTCCCACCCGCACAGCCGCGCCAGCAGGCCCAGCAGCTCCCGACGGCGCTCGCGGGTGGCGGTGTCGTGCACCAGCAGGGGCCGGCCGGAACGGGGCCCGGCCAGGAGGTACAGCACGGTCGCTACGGCGTGCAGGGTGTGCGCCACCCAGCGGTAGGCGCCGTACGGCACCCAGGACGGCAGGCGGGCGGCGATCCGACGCCGGTAGCGGTCGGGGTCGAGCACCACCGCGCGGGGGACGTCGGCGGCGACGTTGGCCAGCAAGGTGCTCTTGCCGGCGCCCGGGACACCGCCCACGACGATCATCAGGGGGCCGGCGGGGCCGGCGGCGGGACGGTCGACAGCGCGGTCAGGAACGGGTTCCGGGGCGTGGCCGCGAGCGCCGTCCGCGGGGTCGGGGGAGTCGGGGACAGGACGCAGGAGTGGGGCGGGTGTTGTCACGTGGTCCTCCATACGTAGGGGGCCGGGTGAGCAGCATCGCGCGAGCCGATCCAGGATCACCGGGAGCGCCCTGAGAGGGTGCTGTACCGGGTTCGCGGACCGGGATGTCGAGCCAGGGAATTTGGGGTGCGCCGACGCACGTCAAGGGTTGGGGAGAGCCCTGGGTCACAGACATCGGACAGTTGCTCATTGCTGCTTCCATAACGTGCGGCGAGGCCCGATTTGTTCCCGATCGGACGCTCCTACCTGCGGTGTTCCCACGGAGCTGGTGTGGTGTTCCTGCGGTTGCCCCGGCCGCGGTCCACGCGGGGAACCCCGCCGAGTTCACCCGGTCCCGCCGTCCCGTACGGGAGCGGCCCGGGCTAACCTCGGCTGGGAAACCGCAGGGAGCACCGCACGGAAGACCGCCGGCAGGACGACGATGCCCCGAGGAAGGCGAGCCCGGATGCGACGACGAATCGTGGGCGCCCTGGCAGCAGCTCTGGTGCTGGCGGCGACACCCCTGCCGGCGTACGCCGCACCTGGCGACCCCGCCCCCGGCTGGCCCACGCAGCGCAGCGGTGGCGCCTGGTCGGCGGCGGTCTCCCAGTCCGGTCGGGTGCACACCGTCGCGCACCCCGTGCCGGGCGAGGGTTCCGAGGTGATCAGCCTGAGCTCGACGTACAACGGGACCTGGCCCGCCCCGACCGAGATCCCCGGGTACGGCGGCAGCGTCCGTGCCGGTTCCGGTGCCTACGGGATCGCCGTCTCCTCCGGGCCCGACTCGTTCCTGGTGTCCCGCGAGTTCGTCGGCGGACAATGGGCCGCGCCGGAGACGATCGGCGAGCTCGACTACGCCACCAGTTTCGTCACCAACGCCGACGGTGACGCCGTCGTCGTCTGGCGTGCTCCCGACGGCCTCATGGCGGGCCTCCACCCGCGGGGCGCGACCTGGACGACCCTGCCGGTCACCGGTGTGCCCGACAACGGGTACTTCGCCGCGACCATCAACGACGCCGGCAAGGTGACGGTCGTCTGGGCCGAGGCCACCGGCGCCACCACCCAAGCTGTGCGGCGCACCGTGCTCCGCCCTGGTGCCACCACCTGGACCGCACCGCAGACCCTCGGCACCGTCTCGCCGGCCGGCGGGGCGCCCCGCATCGTGACCGACGGCCAGGGCCGCGAGACGATCACCGCGGGCGACAAGCTCTGGCGTCAGCAGACCACCACCTCCACCCCCGCCTACGCGTTCGCCGTGGGGCAGGACGCCCAGCTCGCCGCGGGCACCACCGACACCCGCGTGGTGTGGCCCTACCGGAACGGTCGCTACCTCTCGGTCCGCACCCGCCACTTCGCGCAGACCTCCGCCGGCGAGGGCTGGGGGTCCACCACCACCCTGTGGGCCAAGAGCTACGCGGCAGGCGTTCCCCTCCTGTGCCGGGAGCTCGTCAACATCGGCGTCGGTATCGCACCCGCTGGACGCTCCTACGTCGCGTTCGGTGTCGTCGCGCGCGGCGGCTGCCCTCGGAGCACGCTGCGGCTGGTCACGCTGGACCGCACCAGCACCCCGCTCAACGACGTCGTCGTCAGTTCCTACGGCTACGGCACGACGCCCGAGGTCGCCGTCAACGCCCGCGGCCCGGTCGCCGTCAACTTCCAGGCCGACGGCGCCGACAACGGCTGGGGCGACACCAACTACCTCCAGTTCTTCAGCCGCTGACACGCTCTCCGAAGTACCGGGCGGCGAGATACCGGGCCCGCCGACGGATCCGGTCGATACCGTCCGGACCGTTGTAGGCCGCGTACGGCGGCCACTGGAAGACCAGGATCGCGAGCTCCTCCAGCGCCAGGTCCCTCCTGAGCTCGGCGGGGTCCCGCGGGGCGCCCGTTCGCGCACACTGCGCCAGGTATTCCTCCACGAGGGCGGCCGGGACACCGATACCCGACGGGGTCGCCCGGACACTGAGCAGCGCGAGGTCCGACGTCGCCCGCCCGACGCCGGACGCCTGCCAGTCGCAGAACACCAGAGCGTCCTGCCCGCCGGCCGTGCGGTGCACGACGTTCGCCGTGTGACAGTCACCGTGGACGAAGACCGGCGACACCGTCCGGAGCCGGTCACGCAGCCCGCTCCGGGAGTCGAGCAGGTCATCGAGCCGCGGAAGATGCGGCGACCAGAACTCGACGACCTGACCGAGATCCGGGACCGCGAGCGCCGACAGCAGGTCGTCGCGGCGTCCCCAGTCGCCCGCCGGCAGGGCCATGCCGTGCAGCCGGGCCAGGTCACGGCCGAGCACCCGCCACCTGTCCCGGGACCAGGCAGCGACGTCCAGCGGTTCGCCGGCGTCCTCCAGCAGCAGCGCGACGCCCTCGTCGACGACCAGCGCGTCCAGCAGCGCAGGCGTGCGCACGGGCGCGGCAGGTGCCACGCTGCGGTAGAACCTCAGCTCCCGCTCCGCCTCGGCGCGGGAGCGACCGACGTCGGCCGCCGTGACCTTCAGGTACGCCAGCCCGCCACCGGTCAGCACCACCCGATGGATGCCCGCACCCGAGCGGGCGTCGACGGGCGATGCACCACCAGACAGGCGCACGTCGAACTTCTCGAGGGCCGCGGCCAACACATCCAACACATCCTGTTGCGACAGGTCTCGCGCCGGCGGAAGCATCTCGTCAACGTACATTCACCCACTGACACGCCGGGAAGAGCGCTGTCGGCCGCGAGCAGGGCGGCACGGCATGGCAGCATCGCCTGCGTGACGAGCAACGCTGCCGACCCCGAGCACCTGCGCACCCTCGCGCTCCTGCGCCGCGTGCGCGACCGCATGGACCGCGAGTACACCCAGCCCCTGGACGTCGCAGCGCTCGCGGCCGGGGTGCACATGTCGGCAGGGCACCTGTCGCGCCAGTTCAAGGCCGCCTACGGGGAGTCGCCGTACAGCTACCTGATGACCCGGCGGATCGAGCGCGCCATGATGCTCCTGCGCCGGGGCGACCTGAGCGTGACCGAGGTCTGCTTCGCGGTGGGCTGCTCGTCGCTGGGCACCTTCAGCACGCGGTTCACCGAGCTGGTCGGGGTGCCGCCGAGCGTGTACCGCGCCGACCCGGTGCTGGCGGGCGCGCAGGTCGACACGGCGGGTCTGCCGGCGTGCATCGCCAAGCAGGTGACCAGGCCCGTCAGGAATCGAGAAGCGCAACCCCCGGGTCCGGACCTAGCGTGATCGTCATGAGCACACAGACGAGCAAGAGCACGGGCCTGACGATCCACCAGACGTTCCTGCCGCACACCGACCCGGAGGCGTCCCTGGCGTTCTACCGGGACGCGCTGGGTTTCGAGGTCTTTCTCGACGTCGGGCAGGGCGCCATGCGCTGGATCACGGTCGGACCGGCGGACCAGCCGGACACCTCGATCGTGCTGACGCCGCCGGGGGCCGACCCGGGTGTCACCGAGGACGAGCGCCGCACGGTCGCCGAGATGATGGCCAAGGGCACCTACGCCGCCGTCATCCTGGGCGCCACCGACCTCGACGCGGCGTTCGAGCAGGTGCAGGCCAGCGGCGCCGAGGTCATGCAGGAGCCGGTCGACCAGCCGTACGGGTTCCGCGACTGCGCGTTCCGCGACCCGGCGGGCAACACCGTCCGCATCAAGCAGCTCTGAGCGACGCACTGTGTGCGTCCCCGGACTGGCGGCCTACCTCCGGGCGGCCGAGACCCACCGCCCCGACACCGCGCTGATTCCCACCGAGCCGACTCACACCGCGCTCACTGACACCGCGCTCACTCACTCCGAACTGACCGACACCCGACCGTCCGAGGGACCCCGGCCCGCGCTGGTGTCCGCCTCAGGTACCACTGCCACGGAAGGCCGAGCATGAACACGGCGAGCACCACCACCAGCACCACTCCCGCCCGCACGACCGCCGACACCGTTGCCGGCACGGACGCACCGTCGTCCGGGGTCCACCCGGCGGACACCCACGACCTGATCCGGGTGCACGGCGCGCGGGAGAACAACCTCAAGGACGTCGACCTGGAGATCCCGAAGCGCCGGCTGACGGTGTTCACCGGCGTCTCGGGCTCGGGCAAGAGCTCGCTGGTGTTCGCGACCATCGCCGCGGAGTCGCAGCGGATGATCAACGAGACGTACAGCGCGTTCGTGCAGGGCATGATGCCGTCGCTGTCGCGGCCCGACGTCGACCTGCTGGAGGGACTGACCACCGCGATCGTCGTCGGGCAGGAGCGGCTGGGCGCCAACCCGCGCTCCACGCTCGGCACCGTGACCGACACCAACGCGCTGCTGCGCCTGCTGTTCAGCCGCCTGGGCACGCCGTCGGCCGGCCCGGCGGTCGCGTACTCGTTCAACATCCCGGCCCGTACCGCCAGCGGCGTGATGACGTCGTCCACGGGCGAGAAGCAGATCGTGCGCGAGGCGACGTACCACGGCGGGATGTGCCCACGCTGCGAGGGCCGGGGCACGGTCTCGGACATCGACCTGAGCGAGCTCGTCGACGAGGACAAGTCGCTCAACGAGGGCGCCATCACGGTGCCCGGGTACAAGGCGGGCGGCTGGTCGGTGCGGTTCTTCACGGAGTCGGGGTATCTCGACGGCGACAAGCCGATCCGCGACTACAACGAGACCGAGCGGCACGACTTCCTGTACCGGGACGCGACCAAGCGCAAGATCGGCGGCGCCAACCTGACGTACGAGGGCCTGGTCCCGCAGGTGCGGCGCTCGATGCTCACCAAGGACCGCGACGCCCTGCAGCCGCACCTGCGCGCCTTCGTGGACCGGGCGGTCACCTTCATCACCTGCCCCGACTGCGGCGGCACGCGCCTGGCGCAGGCTGCCCTCGCGTCGAAGATCAAGGGCGTCAACATTGCCGACGCGTGCGCCATGCAGATCGGCGACCTGGCCGACTGGGTGCGCGGCCTGGACGAGCCGTCCGTCGCGCCGCTGCTGGCCAACCTGCAGCACCTGCTGGACAAGTTCGTCGAGATCGGGCTGGGCTACCTGTCGCTGGACCGGCCCTCGGGCACGCTGTCCGGCGGCGAGGCGCAGCGCACCAAGCTGATCAGCCACCTCGGCTCGGCGCTCACGGACATCACCTACGTGTTCGACGAGCCCACGATCGGCCTGCACCCGCACGACATCCAGCGGATGAACGGCCTGCTGCTCCAGCTGCGGGACAAGGGCAACACCGTGCTGGTCGTGGAGCACAAGCCGGAGACGATCGCGATCGCCGACCACGTCGTCGACCTCGGTCCCGGCGCGGGCAGCGACGGCGGCACCGTGTGCTTCGAGGGCACCGTCGAGGAGCTGCGCTCCAGCGGCACGCTGACCGGGCGGCACCTGGCGGACCGGGCCTCCCTGAAGGAGTCCCCGCGCGCGGCCACGGGCGCCCTGGAGATCCGCGGCGCGAGCACCCACAACCTGCGCGACGTCGACGTCGACGTGCCGACGGGCGTGCTGTGCGTCGTCACGGGCGTCGCGGGGTCGGGCAAGAGCTCCCTGATCCACGGCAGCCTCGCGGGACGCGACGGCGTCGTCGTGGTGGACCAGTCCGCGATCAAGGGCTCCAGCCGCTCCAACCCCGCGACCTACACCGGACTGCTGGAGCCGGTCCGCAAGGCGTTCGCCAAGGCCAACGGCGTCAAGCCCGCGCTGTTCAGCGCCAACTCCGAGGGCGCGTGCCCCACCTGCAACGGCGCCGGCGTGGTCTACACCCAGCTCGGCTTCATGGACACCGTGGCCACCACGTGCGAGGAGTGCGAGGGCAAGCGGTTCCAGGCGGCGGTGCTGGAGTACAAGCTGGGCGGCTCGGGCGAGGGTGGGAAGGACGGCGGGGCCGACGGCGGCAAGAACATCGCCGAGGTGCTGGCGATGTCGGTCGCGGAGGCCGAGGAGTTCTTCGGGTCCGGTTCCGCCCGGGTGCCGGCGGCGCACAAGATCCTGCAGCGCCTGGCCGACGTCGGGCTGGGCTACCTGAAGATCGGGCAGCCCCTGACCACGCTGTCCGGCGGCGAGCGCCAGCGCCTCAAGCTCGCGACGTTCCTGGGCGAGGACGGCGGCGTCTACGTGCTGGACGAGCCCACGGCGGGCCTGCACCTGGCCGACGTCGAGAACCTCCTGGCCCTGCTGGACCGCCTGGTCGCGTCGGGCAAGTCGGTCGTGGTCATCGAGCACCACCAGGCCGTCATGGCGCACGCCGACTGGATCATCGACCTGGGTCCCGGCGCGGGGCACGACGGCGGCCGGGTCGTCTTCGAGGGCACGCCCGCCGACCTGGTGGCCCGGGCCGAGGCGGGCGAGCCGACCCTGACGGGCCAGCACCTCGCCGACTACGTCCGCACCCCCTGACCTGCGCGGGGGGGGGGGGTGGGTGGGGGGGGGGGAGGGGTGGCCCCCCCCGCCGGACGACCTGACCCACACACGAGAAAGGACCAGTTATGAGCGCGACGGAGCGCTTGACACGCCCTGCGGCGTCGAGCATGCCCCTGCCCGGCGGGGAGCCGCAGCAGTACCGGCGGCGACGCACACGACAGATCGGCTGGGCGTTCGTGGCGCCCTTCGGCATCCTGTTCGCCCTGGTGTTCATCGTGCCGATCACCTACGCCGCGTACCTCAGCCTCTTCCAGGACCGGATGGTGGGCGGATCGTCGTTCGTCGGCCTGGCCAACTACACCAAGCTGTTCGGCGACGCCCAGTTCTGGGACGGCGTCTCCCGCGTCGTCTGGTTCACGCTGATCCAGGTGCCGATCATGCTCGTGCTGGCCCTGGTGCTGGCGCTCGCCATGGACTCGATGCGGCTGCGCGGCATGCGGTTCATGCGGGTGGCCATCTTCCTGCCCTACGCCGTGCCGGCCATCGTCTCCACCCTGATGTGGGGCTTCATGCTCGGCGTCCGCTACGGGCTCTTCGGGAGCATCAACGGCTGGCTCGGCACCGACATCGACCCGTTCCGGCCGAGCACGACGCTGATCTCGATCGGGATCATGGTCACCTGGGCCTTCACCGGGTACAACATGCTGATCTTCGACAGCGTCCTGAAGGCCGTGCCGCAGGAGCTGTACGAGGCGGCGGCGATCGACGGCGCGGGGGAGTTCCGGAAGATCCGGGCGATCAAGCTGCCCGCGTTGCGCGGTTCGCTCGTGATCACCGTCATCTTCTCGATCATCGGGACGTTCCAGATCTTCAACGAGCCCCAGATCCTCCCGTCGATGGTGGCCAACAGCGGCATCACCACCTACTACACGCCCAACCTGTACGCGTTCAACCTCGCGTTCACGGGCTCGCAGCAGGGCTACGCGGCCGCTCTCGCCCTCGTCATGGCCGCGTTCACCATCGCCATCGCGTACGCGGTCCAGATCCGGGGCATGCGCCATGCCCTCGACCAGTAGCAGCCGGAGACCCCTCATGACGACCACCACTGCCGGTGTCCCGCGCCGCGGGCGCCTGCACACCCTCGCCAACCCCCGCAAGAGCGGCACGCTGACCTTCCTGACGGGGCTGTTCACCCTCTACTGCCTGGTGCCGCTGATCTGGCTCACGATCAACTCCACCAAGTCCCAGGCCGACTTCGTCTCCAGCTTCGGCTTCTCGTTCGGCCGGCACTTCGCGCTGTTCGACAACATCGTCGAGGTCTTCACCTACGACGGCGGCATCTTCACGCGCTGGCTGCTCAACACGGTGCTGTACGTGGTCGTCGGGGCGGTCGTCTCGACGTTCCTCGCCGCGCTCGGCGGGTACGCCCTCGCCAAGCTGGAGTTCACCGGCAAACGGGTCTTCCTGTTCGTGGTGCTCGGCGCCATCTCGGTCCCGGGCATCGCCCTGGCCATCCCGCAGTTCCTGCTGTTCGCCCAGCTCGGCCTCACGAACACGCCGTGGGCGGTGCTGATCCCGTCGTTCCTCAACCCGTTCGGGCTGTACCTCATGTGGGTGTTCGCCACGGAGGCCGTCCCCACGGGGCTGCTGGAGGCCGCGAAGATCGACGGCGCGGGGGAGTTCCGCACCTTCTGGCAGATCGCGCTGCCCATGCTCGTCCCGGCGACCGTGACCGTGCTGCTGTTCTCGTTCGTGTCGATCTGGAACAACTACTTCCTGCCGCTGATCATGCTCAAGGACCCCGACTGGTACCCGCTGACCGTCGGCATCAACCAGTGGAACAAGCTGGCCTCCACCGCCGGGAACGGCGAGCTGCTGCAGAACCTCGTCGTCACGTCGTCGCTGCTCACGATCATCCCGCTGATCATCGCGTTCATCTCGCTGCAGCGCTTCTGGCAGTCCGGCCTGAGCCTCGGCGCCGTCAAGGGCTGACGCCGTCAGGCCCCCACGTAAAGCGAAAGACAGAAGGAGAACCTTGGACACCCACACGACCCCCGGCCTGACGATCGACGGCGAGGCGACCACCGCCGTCCCGCTGCGGCACATCTGGAACGAGTGCGTCGGCGCCGGACGGGCCAACGAGGCGCTGCGCGCCGACTGGCAGGCCCACTTCCGCGAGGCGGTCACGCGGCTGGGGGCGCGGTTCGTGCGCTTCCACGGGCTGTTCCACGACGACATGTTCGTCTACCGCGCCGACGACGGCGGCGGGTTCGGGCCGCCCGTCCCGCTCGACACCCCCGTGCACACGTTCAGCTACGTCGACAAGGTGTTCGACTTCATCCTGGAGACCGGCGCGCGCCCGTTCGTCGAGCTCGGCTTCATGCCGCGCGAGCTGGCCACCGAGACCGAGACGCTGTTCTGGTGGAAGGCGCACTGCAGCCCGCCCAAGGACATGGCGCGGTGGGTCGAGCTGGTCACCGCGACCGTGACGCACTGGATCGAGCGGTACGGCCTCGACGAGGTCCGGCAGTGGCGGTTCGAGGTGTGGAACGAACCCAACCTCGTGCCCCACTTCTGGACCGGGACGCGGACCCAGTACTTCGAGCTCTACGAGGCCACGGCCCTGGCGATCAAGCGGATCGACCACGAGCTCAAGGTCGGCGGACCGTCCACGAGCGTCTTCGTGCCCGACGACCGCTACCGGGGCGAGTGGGAGGACCGCTCCGTCGAGCACGCGACGGCCGAGGCGGAGGACGTCGACGCCCTCGACTGGCGGCCCGTCTGGATCGAGGAGCTCATCGACTGGTGCGCCGCGCGCGACGTACCCGTCGACTTCCTGTCCACCCACCTCTACCCGACGGACGTGGCCTTCGGGGCCAACGGGGAGATGCGCCACATCCGCCGCCACGTGGACGCGACGTACGACGACCTGGTCGCCCTCCGCAAGCTCATCGCCGGCAGCCCGTTCCCCGACGCCGAGCTGCACATCACCGAGTGGTCGAGCTCGCCGTCCAGCCGCGACGCGATCCACGACACCCTGTTCGCCGCCACCTACATCACGCGCGCCTACCTGCGGTGCGCGGCGCTCGCGGACTCGGTCTCGTACTGGACGTTCACCGACGTGTTCGAGGAGGGCGGCGCGGGCATCGGTCCCTTCCACGGCGGGTTCGGGGCGGTCAACGAGCAGGGCCTGCACAAGCCGACGTTCCACGCCTTCGAGATGCTGTCCCGGCTCGGCGACACGGTCCTCGCCGCCCTGCCGTACGGGACGATCACGCAGGACTCGGCGACGCGCGAGGTCTCCGCCGTGTTCTTCAACTACCCCGACGACATGGGCCGCCGGGGGGTCGGGTCCGAGCTCACCTACGCGGCCACCCGCGTCCTGGCGGAGCGGGGTCCCGTCCGGCGGGTCCGGCACACCGTCGAGGGGCTTACGCCCGGTGCCGTGTTCACGGTCGAGTCGATCGACTGGGACCACGGCAACGTGGCCGAGGCGTGGCACCGGATGGGGGAGCCGCTCAACCTCACCCGCGAGCAGACGGCGGAGCTCCGGGACAACGCCGACGCGCTGCGGAGCACGACCGTCACGGTGTCCGGGGACGGGGTGCTCGACCTCGACCTCGAGCTGCCGGCGTGGTCGGTGCTGTCGATCGCCCCGGCGCGCGGCTAGAGCGGTGCGGGGCGGTGCGGGGCGGGCCGGCGGTTCGAAAACTTTCGGAGCGTCGACCCCGTCCCGCCCTGCGGCAGGCCCGGATTTCCGGGAAAAGTGGGCCGGATTCCCTGCTCGCCCGGAGCCGGTGCGCGGGCAGGGCATCTTGTACTTTTCGGAGACAGGCGATAAAACGGTCGGAACGAGGAGGCAGCCTTGACGAAGAAGACCGGGCCGGCACGTCCCAACCTCTCGGCCGTGGCCGCGCACGCGGGGGTGTCCACCGCCACGGCCTCGAAGGTCGTGAACGGGCGACCGGACGTCGCCGAGGACACCCGGGAACGGGTCGAGACGGCGATCACCGCGCTCGGGTACCGGGGGCCGTCCCGGACCACCACGGCGCACACCGTCGAGCTCATGGTCGACACCCTGGACACCACCTACGCGTCGCAGATCCTGCGCGGCGTGGTGCTCGCGGCCGAGGAGCTGGGGCTGGAGGTCGTCGTCGGGCGGGTGCGCCGCAGGTCCGCGAACGGGGTGCCGGAGTCGAGCGCCGCCTGGGCCCAGCGGCTCGCCGCCGCCGAGCGGGTGGGTGCGATCGTGCTGACCTCCGGGCTCGGTCCGGACGTCTACGCGAGCCTCGCCCGGGCCCGCGTCCCGCTCGTGGTGATCGACCCGCTCGACGTCACCGAGGAGGGCGTGGTCTCCGTGGGGTCCACGAACTGGCTCGGCGGGCGGAGCGCGGCGGAGCACCTGGTCCGGCTCGGGCACCGGCACATCGCGGTGGTGGCCGGACCGGCGGAGTCCCTCAGCGCCGTCGCGCGCCTGGACGGCTTCATCACGTACTGCCGGCAGCAGGGCGTGGAGGTCGAACCCGACCTGGTCCGTCCGATCCGCTTCGACCACGACCAGGCCGTCCAGGTCGCGGAGCGGTGGTTCCAGCGCCCGGACCCGCCCACCGCGGTCTTCGCGGGCAGCGACGCGCAGGCGATGGGGGTGCTGGAGGCGGCCCGGCGCGCCCGTCTGCGGGTCCCGGACGACGTCAGCCTCGTGGCCTACGACGACACACCGCTCGCGTCGTGGGCCAACCCACCGCTGACCGCCGTCCGGCAGCCGCTGGAGGAGATCGGCCGCCGGGCCCTGCACACCGTGCAGCAGCTGCACGAGGGCAGGCCCGTCGACTCCCACCACATCGAGATCGCCACCACGTTCGTCGTCCGGGACTCGACCGCCGCGCCCCGGGCCGAGCTGCTCCGGGACCCGCGGGGCTGAACCACCCGCGGGGCCGGGCTGCTGCCGGCCGTGCCCCGGCACACCTGCACCACCCGCCGGGCGATCCGCCCGGCGGCCGAACCACGATGCCGCGCGGCATCGCAGATCGACGGAGATCACACATGCGCACAGCCGAGAACTGGCCCATCGCAGCCAACATGCTGTCCTTCGGGTCGACGACGGCGGACGGCACCCCCAACGTCGACGCCCCGGCCGAGTCCTGGCGCGACCAGCTGCAGCAGGTCGCCGACCTGGGCTTCGCGCACGTCGACCCGACCGACGCCTGGCTGTCGATCGGCGAGCTGAGCGACACCCGGTTCGCCGAGCTGCTCACCGTGCTGAAGGAGACGGGCCTGTCGGTCCCGTCCGTGTCCACCACCCGCCGCAGCGTCATCGACGCCGGGCGGGGCGAGGACTACCTGCGCTTCGGCCACACGATCATCGACCGCGCCCCGGAGCTCGGGGCCGAGGTCGTCAACTTCGGCTTCATGCAGGCGCTGAAGCCCGCCCAGGAGAAGGCCCTGTGGTTCTGGCTGGCCGAGGGGCACCACGACGACCTCGACGACAAGGACGCCTACGACCTCGCCGTGCGCCGCATCCGCGAGCTGGCGGACCACGCCCGCGACCTCGGGGTCCAGGTGAGCCTGGAGATGTACGAGGACACCTACATCGGCACCCCGGACCTCGCGGTGCGGTTCGTGCACGACGTCGACCGGGACAACGTCGGCATCAACCCCGATCTCGGCAACCTGGTGCGCCTGCACCGGCCCATCGAGGACATCCCCACGATGTTCGAGAAGGTGCTGCCGCTGACCAACTTCTGGCACATCAAGAACTACACGCGCGACGAGGACCCGACGACGGGCTCGTACGCCACGCACCCGACGCCGCTCGTCCAGGGCGTCGTCAACTACCGCGCCGTGCTCCGCCGCGCCCTCGACCTGGGGTTCGAAGGTGTCTTCGTGTGCGAGCACTACGGGTCGGACAGCCTCGGCGTCGCCGCCATCAACCGCGAGTACATCCGTGACGTGCTCCGGGGCGCCGGGCGGTGACCCTCGTCAGCAGCAACCAGGTCCCCGAGCAAAGGTGCAGGTGAGATGACCTACGTCCACAACAGACCGGAAGACTTCGTCCCCGAGGCCCTCCGCGGCCTCGTCAAGGCCCACCCCGGCCGGCTCCGCCAGGTCCCCGGCGGGATCGCCCGCGCCGAGGGCACCCGCCCCGGCAAGGTCGCCGTCGTCGTCGGCGGGGGATCGGGCCACTACCCGGCCTTCGCCGGGCTGGTCGGCGACGGCCTGGCCGACGCCGCCGTGTGCGGCGACATCTTCACGTCGCCGTCCACCCGCCAGGTGCTCGACGTGTGCCGGGCCGCCGACGCCGGCGCCGGCGTGTTCGTCACCTTCGGCAACTATGCGGGCGACGTGCTCAACTTCGGCGCCGCGGCGAGCCGCCTGCGGGCCCAGGGCACCGACGTCACCATCCTCCTGGTGACCGACGACGTCGCGTCCGCCCCCGCGGACCGGGCCCACGAGCGACGGGGCGTGGCCGGCGACCTCGTCGTCTTCAAGCTCGCCGGGGCCGCCGCCGAGGAAGGTGCCGACCTCGTGGAGGTGAACCGCCTCGCCGCTCGCGGCAACGAGCGCACGCAGTCCTTCGGGGTGGCGTTCGACGGCTGCACGCTGCCGGGCCACGACCACCCGCTGTTCAGCCTGGAGCCGGGGACGGCCGGCTGGGGGCTCGGCATCCACGGCGAGCCCGGCGTCGGGGAGGAGGCGCGGCCGACGGCGGCGGCGCTCGCCGCCGAGCTCGTCGACCGGGTGCTCGCCGAACGACCCGCCGACGCGGACGGGCGGGCCGCGGTGCTGCTCAACGGCCTCGGCGAGGTCAAGTACGAGGAGCTGTTCGTCCTGTGGGACAGCGTGCACGACCTGCTCGTGGAGCGTGGGGTCACGATCGTCGCACCGCTGGTGGGCGAGTACGTGACCAGCCTGGACATGGCCGGCTGCTCGCTGACCGTCACCTGGCTCGACGACGAGCTCGAACGCCTCTGGCTCGCCCCGGCGGACACCCCCGGGTTCCACCACGGCGGCTGGCGCCCCGCGCAGGCCCCGGTGCCGGTGGCGCTCACCACCGAACCGGAGACCGAGCTGGTGCGCGCCACCTCGCCGGAGGGGATCGCCGCCGCGGGCACGGTGGCGGGCATCCTGCGCCGGGCCCAGGGCGCGCTCCACGACGCCGAGCGGATGCTCGGCGACCTCGACGCGGTGGCGGCGGACGGCGACCACGGCCGGGGCATGTGCCGCGGCATCGACGCCGCCGTCGGAGCGGCCGACGCCGCCCTCGCGGCCGGGGGCGACGCGCCGTCCGTGCTGCGCCGCGCGGCCGACGCGTGGGCGGACAAGGGCGCCGGGACGTCGGGGGCGCTGTGGGGCGTGGGCCTGCTCGCGCTGGCCGACGAGCTCCCGGCGGACGCCCCCGTCACCCTCGGCCACCTCGTGGCGGGGATCACCGCCGCCCGGGACCAGGTGCAGGAGGTCGGCGGCGCGCGCGTCGGCGACAAGACGATGGTGGACGCGCTGCACCCGGCCGTCGAGGCGCTCACCGCGGCCGTCGGCGCGGGCGCCGGACCCGCCGACACCTGGCGCGCCACGGTCGAGGCCGCCCGCGAGGGCGCCGCGTCGACCGAGAACATCGCGGCCCGAAGGGGCCGCGCGCGGGTGCTCGGGGACAAGAGCCTGGGCGTCCCGGACCCGGGGGCGACCTCCCTCGCCCTCCTGCTGGGCGCGGCGGGTGCCGAGGTCGGCATCCCCACGCCCACGACCTCGAAGGTGGAATCCTGATGGTGGACGGCCTGCGACTGGTGATCGGCTGCGACGACGCCGGGTACGAGTACAAGGAGATCCTGAAGCGGGACCTGGAGGCGGACGAACGGGTCGCCTCGGTGGTCGACGTCGGCGTCGGCAGCGACGAGCACACGGCCTACCCCTACGTCGGCGCCGCGGCGGCCCGACTGGTCGGTGCCGGCGAGGCGGACCGGGCACTGCTCGTCTGCGGCACGGGCCTCGGGGTGGCGATCGCGGCCAACAAGGTGCCCGGCGTGCGCGCGGTGACGGCGCACGACTCCTTCTCGGTCGAGCGCGCGGTGCTCTCCAACGACGCCCAGGTGCTCTGCTTCGGCCAGCGGGTCGTGGGCATCGAGCTGGCCCGCCGGCTGACGCGCGAGTGGCTCGGCTACCGGTTCGACCCGGAGTCGCCGTCCGCCCCCAAGGTCATGGCCATCGGGGAGATCGAGGACGGGGCCGCAGGGAGGGACCCGGCGCCGAACCCGGCGTCGTGCGGCTGACTGCTGTCGGTAAACGTTTCAGATCGGGAAAGGACATCATGATCACGAGCATCAGCTCGGTCGCCGTCGTCGGGGCCGGGTACATGGGTGGGGGCATCGCGCAGTCGTTCGCGCTCGCGGGCCTGCCCGTCGTCATCGCGGACGTCTCGGCCGAGGCGACGCAGACCGCGTACGCCCGGCTGCTCGCGGAGGCCCGCGAGTTCGAGGACGTGGGTCTCTACGACGCCGGTGCCACCGAGACGATCCGCGCCAACCTGACCACCGCGGCGTCGATCGAGGAGGCCGTCGCGGATGTCGACTTCGTCGAAGAGGCGGTGTTCGAGTCGGTCGAGGTCAAGCACGACGTGCTCGGCCGGATCTCGGGGGCCGCGCGCGCGGACGCCATCATCGGCAGCAACACGTCGACCATCCCCGCGCGGGTGCTGGTCGAGGCGGTGACGAACCCCGAGCGGTTCCTCACCGTGCACTTCTCCAACCCGGCCCCGTTCATCCCGGGCGTCGAGCTCGTCCTGAGCGAGCGCACCGACCCGGAGGTCGTGCCGGTCGTGCGCGAGCTGCTGGCCCGGGCCGACCGGCAGGGCGCTCTCGTGGCCGACGTGCCGGGGTTCGTCCTGAACCGCCTGCAGTACGTGCTGCTCAAGGAGGCCATGTCGATCGCCGAGGAGGGCATCGCGTCGCCCGAGGACATCGACACGGTCGTGCGCACCACGTTCGGCTTCCGTCTCGGGTTCTTCGGGCCGTTCGCCATCGCCGACCAGGCCGGGCTCGACGTCTACGCCGGCGGGTTCCGCACGTTCGAGGAGAACTTCGGCGAGCGCCTGGCGACGCCCGACCTCATCAAGGATGCGGTGGCGGGCGACCGCAAGGGTGTGAAGAACGGCAGGGGGCTGACGCGGGACTACACGCCGGAGCAGGTCAAGGCTTTGGTCGCGTACCGGAACAAGGCCTACGGGGAGATGGGCAGGCTGCTGCGGTCCCTCGGCCCCGCGCCGGCCTGACGAAGCCGCCCGCGCACGGGCCGGATGCCTGGATCGCCCAGGTAGCCGGCCCGTGCGAGGGCCTTGCAGCAGCTAGGCATGTAGACTGACTAGTAACTCTACTGTTCGCCCAGCTTCGTCGAGGAAGTACAACCATGCCTTCTCCCGAGAATCCGCGGCTCAGCCACCTGGCCGAGACCCTGACGGACCTCGTCGTCGAGCGGCTTCTCCTGGCGGACGGGGTCGCGGTGTCGAAGTTCCTGACCGGCTCGCCCGTCGACGACCCCGCGCGCGAGGAACGGGTCCTGGAGGACGTCCGGAACAGGGCCGGCACGGTCGGGCTGGACCCGGATGCCGCCGTGGCGTTCTTTCGTGACCAGTTCGACGCGAGCAAGGTGGTGCAGGCGGGGCTCTTCGCCCGCTGGGCCGCCGATCCGGACGGCGTGCCCACGACGCGCCCCGACCTCGACAGGATCCGTGACCGCATCGATCTCCTGACCGCGCGCCTGCTCCAGGCGCTCGGAACTGCCGAACGCCCGGTTCGCACCTCAGCCGTCCGCACAGAAGGGCTCGCAGAGACCAGCCATCCGGATCGGCTGGACGCGCTCCACCGGCACGCGCTCCAGATCGCGACACGCTCCGTCCGCCACCGGGCCGCGCCTCCGTCTCGGCCCTCGGTCACGACCGACGCGCCGGCGCGGAGCTCCTGTGCTGTGGCTCCTCAGGTCGGGGACTCCGCGGTCCGGTCCCAGCTGCGTGGTGTCAGGTCGGGCCGACGGCTCTCGTAGTCGCTCGACAGCAGCGGGGACGAGATGATCATGTCGGCGGTCGCGACGTTGCAGGCCATCGGGACGTTCCACACGGCACCGATCCGCAGGAGCGCCTTGACGTCGGGGTCGTGCGGCTGTGCCTCGAGCGGGTCCCAGAAGAAGATCAGCATGTCGAGGCTGCCCTCGGCGATCCGGGCGCCGATCTGCTGGTCACCGCCGACCGGGCCGGACAGGAAGCGGTGCACCGGTAGGCCGAGCTCGTACTCAAGCATGGTCCCGGTGGTGCCGGTCGCGTAGAGCTGGTGCTCGGCGAGGGTGTCGCGGTTGTACTCCGCCCAGCGCAGCAGCTCGACCTTCATGTTGTCGTGGGCGACCAGGGCGATGTGGCGTTGCCTGCGATCGGGGTTCATGGGACCACCTCCGTCCTTGCAGTATCGCGGCAACCGCCCGTGGCGTCAGTGGGCACGACCTGTTTCGACGACGGCAGCCTGGTCACGTCCGGGTGGTGTGGCGGTCGTACCGGGCAGCTTGAGCGCGGCGGCGATCACCAGCGCAGCGATGAGGCAGACGGCGGCGTTGGCGCCGACGGCGAGCCGGACGCCGTCGAGGAGGCCGGTGTCGAGGAGGCCGGTATCGAGGCGACTCGCGACGACCGCCGACATCACGGGGGTGCCGAGCGTGATCCCGACCTGCTGGCTCATGCTCACCAGCCCGGTCGCCAGCCCCTGGCTGGCGGTGGGGACGCCGGCCGTCGACGCGACCGTGTAGCCGACGATCGCCACGAGGTTGGCCACCCCGCCGACGAACGTGAGCAGTAAGAGCGGGACCACCCAGGCGTGCGACCGGTCGACGAACGCCAGGGGAGCCGTGGCCGCGGCCTGGACCAGGAACCCGAGGACGATCACCCGCTTGGCGCCGGCGCGCCCGATGAGCCCGGGCGCGAGCAGGCCGCCCACGACGGTACCGACACCGAGGACGGCAAGCATCAGCCCGGCGGTGACGGAGTCGAAGCCCAGGAGATCCTGCAGGTAGATGGTCAGGAGGAAGACCAGGGACGTCTCCGTCGCGAAGGCCAGCAGCCCCGCGGCGTTGCCCCACGCCACGTTCCCGCGGCGCAGCAGGTGCGGCGCGACCAGGGGAGCGGGGACGCGGTGCTCGACCACCCAGAACAGGCCCAGCAGCGCGACCGCGCCGACGAGCGGGGCCCAGGCGGCCGGGTCCGACCAGCCGACCTCGCCCGCGCTGCTGATGCCGTAGACCAGGGAGAGGAGCGCCAGGGTCACCAGGAGCGCACCGGGCGCATCGAGGCGGGGCCGGTGGCCGGCGGGCCGTTCCCGCAGCACGAGCGGCGCGGTCACCAGCACGGCCACGGCGACGACGACGTTGACGAAGAACGCCCACCGCCAGCTCGTGGTGCCCGTGAGCACGCCACCGAGGACGGCGCCGGTGGTGAACCCCGCTGCCATGAGCGCGCCGTTGAGGCCGAGGGCGCGGTCGCGGGCGGGCCCCTCGGCGAACATCGTGGCCAGCAGGGACAGCGCCGCGGGGGTGACCATCGCCGTCGCCAGGCCCTGGGCGACCCGGGCGCCGATGAGCGTCGCCGGGTCCTGCGCGAACCCGCCGAGCAACGACGACAGCCCCAGGACGACGATGCCGACCAGGAAGAGGCGACGGCGGCCGAACAGGTCGGCGACCCGGCCGAAGAAGAGCGTGAACCCGGCCGCGCACAGCGCGAACGACGTCACGATCCACTGCAGCTCGGCGGTCGCGAAGCCCAGGTCGTGCCCGATCCGCGGCAGGGCCACGTTGAGGATGGAGAAGTCGACGGCGAGCGTGAAGTTGGCGGTCAGCAGGACGGCCAGGGCCAGTCGCTCTGCCGTGGTGAACCGACCGACCGGGGTGCTGCGTCTCTCCGTCGTGCGCTGAGTGTGCTGAGTGCTCTGAGTCATGGGTCGAGCATCGGAGCAGGCCGGAGCACGGACCAGACCCCTGCGTCGCCTAGCACTGCCAGGGACAGGCTCGCCCTGCCCGGGTGGGGGAGCATGGCGTCGTGAACGATTCCGCATCGAGCGACACCCACGGCATCGGTGAGCTGGGCGAGTTCCTCCGCTCCCGCCGCGACCGGGTCGGTCCCGAGGAGGTCGGTGTGCGTGCCTACGGACGCCGCCGGGTGCCCGGCCTGCGGCGTGAGGAGCTGGCCCAGCTCGCCGGCGTCTCGGCCACGTACTACACGCGCCTGGAGCAGGGGCAGTCGCAGAACGCCTCCGACGCCGTCATCGAGGCGCTGGCCCGTGCGCTGCGCCTCGACGAGGACGAACGCACCCACCTGTTCGCCCTGGCCCGGCCGGCCTCGGGCAAGCGGCGGCCCGTCCTGATGACCGAGGAGCCCCAGGCGGGTGCCGTCCGGCTCCTGCACGCGATGCGCGACGTGCCCGCGCTCCTGCTGGGCCGGAGCAACGACGTCCTCGCCTGGAACCACGTCGGACACCTGCTGATGGCCGGGCACCTGGACGTCGCCGCGCCGTCGCGCCCCGATGACCGGCCCAACCAGCTCCGGATGCTGTTCCTCGACCTGCACACCCGGGAGCTGCACCGTGACTGGTACGAGGAGGCGGCCGTCGCCGTGGCCTCGCTGCGCTACGTCGCCGCACAGTTCCCCGAGGACCGCGGCCTCATCGAGCTGGTCGGGGAGCTCAGCGTGCGGAGCGCGGACTTCGCCGGCCTGTGGGCCGGGCAGACGGTCCGCCTGTGCACCAGCGGCACCCGGCGCCTCCACCACCCCGTGGTCGGCGACCTCGATCTCGAGTACGAGGTGCTGCACCTGCCCGAGGGCCACGGCCAGCGGATCCTCACGCACACCGCCGCGCCGGGCAGCGCGTCCGAGGCCGGGTTGCGTCTGTTGCTCGACGCCTCCGGGGACGAGCGCCTCCCGCCGGCGTCCTGACCCGCGACCTCCCCGGGGGCTCGACCGGCCCGGGTTGTGGACGGTTTGTTGATCGCGGCGTGCGGCCCGCTCCAGTCCCACGTCACCGGACCGACGAAGCGGGCAGTGCGGGTACACCACCCGTCCATCCGAGATCCCTAGCGTCGTGCCGGGGCCCGGTTCCGGGCCTGGAAGGCAGAACCGCACGGAGGAGCTCGATCATGATCAGCAGAACCTTCAGGAGCCTTGTCGCGGCCTCGGCGGCGCTCGCAGTGGCCGGCCTGAGCATGTTCGCCACGGCAGCCGCGGACGCCGGCGGCGGCGGTCGGCACGGCGGCCCGGCCGTCAGGCCGACCGTGGTCCTGGTCCACGGTGCCTTCGCCGACGGCAGCGGCTTCAACGCGGTCAGCAGCCGGCTGGTCCGCGACGGGTACCCGGTCGTCGCGGCGGCCAACCCGCTGCACGGGGTCGCCTCCGACGCCGCCCAGCTCGACGCCCTGCTCGACAGCATCGAGGGCCCGATCGTGCTGGTCGGCCACTCGTACGGCGGCATCGTCATGTCCGCGGCCGCCCGCGGCAACGAGAACGTGCAGGCACTGGTCTACGTGGCGGCCTACATCCCGGAGACCGGGGAGACCGCGGTGGAGCTGACCGGGAAGTTCCCCGGCAGCACCGTGGCCGAGTCGCTCAAGCCGGTTCCGCTGCCGGGCGGGCAGGTCGACCTGTACATCGATCCCGCCGTGTTCCACCCGCGCTTCGCGGCCGACCTGCCCGCCAAGGACGCCGCGCTCTATGCCATCACCCAGCGGCCCGTGACGGACGTGGCGCTCGCCGAGCCGGCCGCCGGGGTGCAGGCGTGGCACGAGATCCCGAGCTACACCCTGATCAGCGGCGCGGACAAGATCATCCCGCCGGCCGCCCAGCGGTTCATGGCCGAGCGCGCCGGTTCCACGGTGCAGACGGTCCGGGGCGCCTCGCACATGGTGTTCGCCTCGCACCCCGGGACGACGGTCTCCTTCATCGAGCGGGCGGCGCGCGAGACCGGTCGCTGACGTCATGACTGCCGACGACGACCTGCCGGCGGGTCCGGGGGGGGAGGGGGAGGAACAACAGCGGGGCCCAAGGGGGGTCGCAGGGATTTCCGAAGATGCCTGTCGGGGGTTTCCGGCCAACCCGGAGAAACCCCCGGGTCCTTCCGAGGCGGTGCGCGCCGGAGCCGAGGCCCCGGCTCCGGCGCTGAGCCGGGAGCAGTTCGGGCGGCTCGCCTCCTACGGGCAGCGTGAGCGCGTCGCCGCGGGTGACGTGCTGTACGCCACCGGCGACCGGCGCTACGACCTGTTCCTGATCGAGTCCGCCGTCGTCGACGTCGTGCGCGACGCCACGGCCACCGCGCCGGAGCACGTCGTGTACACCCGGCACCCGGGGGACTTCACCGGCGAGCTCAGCATGCTGACCGGGCAGTCGGTGTTCCTCACGGCCCGGGTGCGCAGTCCCGGCACCGTGGTCCGCGTCCGGGGGGAGCCGTTCCGGCGGATGCTCGGCGAGCAGGTCGACATCGCGGACGTGATCGTGGAGGCGTTCAGCGTGCGTCGCCGCATCATCCAGCGGGCGGCGGGGAGCGTGCTCGAGATCATCGGGGCGCCCAACTCGGACCGGACCCGCGCGCTGCGGACCTTCGCGGCCCGGCTGCTGCTGCCGCACGTGGCGCTGGAGGCGGACTCGATCCCCGGGCAGGCGGTCCTGGCGGCGCACGGCCTGACGGCCGCGGACCTGCCGGTCGCGATCGTCTCCGACCGGGTGCTGCGCCGGGCGGCGCCGCACGACGTCGCCGAGGCGATCGGCCTGGCGCGCGACGACTCCCACCGCGACGTGGACCTGGTCGTGGTCGGCGCCGGTCCGGCGGGGCTCGCGGCCGCCGTCTACGGGGCGTCGGAGGGGCTCGTGACGGTGCTGCTCGACTCCGGCGGCGCGGGCGGGCAGGCCGCCACGAGCTCACGCATCGAGAACTACCTGGGGTTTCCCCGCGGCATCAGCGGGGAGGACCTCACCCGGTTGGCGCTGGTGCAGGCGCTCAAGTTCGGCGCCCAGCTCTACGCGCCCTGCGACGTGGTGGCGCTGGACATGTCCGACCGGCGCGGTCCCGTCGTGAGCGTGGCCGACGGCACGCGGCTGCGGGCCCGGGCGGCGATCATCGCGACGGGGGCGCGGTACCGCCGGCTCTCGGTGCCCCGGCTGGAGGAGTTCGAGAGGCTGGGGCACGTGCGCTACTCGGCCACCGAGCTCGACGCCCGCGACTGCGTCACCCGGCCGGTCACGGTGGTCGGCGGCGCCAACTCCGCGGGTCAGGCCGCGCTCTTCCTGGCCTCGCGCGGGTCGCAGGTCGACCTGGTGGTCCGGGGCGGGAGCATCCGGCAGAGCATGTCGGCCTACCTGGCCAGGCGCCTGGAGGCGCACCCCCTGGTCCAGGTGCGCACCCGCACCCGGGTCGTCGGGCTGGACGGCCGCGGCGCGCTCAGCGGCGTCGTCCTGCGCACCCCCGAGGCGTCCGAGCACGAGGTGCCGAGCAACGCCGTGTTCTGCTTCATCGGGGCGGAGCCGGACACGCAGTGGCTCGCCGGCCTCGAACGTGACGCCCACGGCTTTCTGCTCACCGGCACGCGGGTGACCGGGCCGGGCGACGTCGCCGCAGGCCCGGTCCTGCCGTTCCAGACCAGCCTGCGGCGGGTCTTCGCCGCGGGCGACGTCCGGGCGGGCTCGGTCAAGCGGGTGGCGGCGGCCGTCGGTGAGGGAGCGGGCGCCGTCGCCTCCGTGCACCTGATGCTGGCCCAGGAGCACGACGGGCTCCCGGGCCGGTGACGTGGCTGGTCCGGTCAACCACGTGGCTCAGCGCCCCAGCGCGGTCTCCAGGGCGTGGGCGATCCGGAGCAGGGCGGCCTCGCCCCACCGCGGGCCGACGAGCTGCACTCCGACGGGCAGCCCGGCGGCGTCCGTGCCCGCGGGCAGCGAGATCGCCGGCAGCCCCGCCATCGAGACGCCGTAGGTGTACCGGACGAACGTCTCGAACGTGTCCACGGCCCGCCCGTTGTGCCGCATCGTCGTGTCCTGGGTCAGCGGGACGGCGGTCGCCGGGGTGGTCGCGGTGAGCAGGACGTCCACCGTGGTGAAGGCCTCGGCGAACGTCCGGCGCAGCGCGGGGAGCGTGCCCGCCAGGACCTCCGCGTACCGGAACGCGGGTACCGGGTGCGGCTCCGGCCCCACCTGCGCCCCCAGCGCGGCGCGCACGTCCGGGCCGAAGCGGTCGAGGTGCGCGCGGACGCCGCCGTCGAGACCCGCGGTCCGCAGGGCCCGCTCGGTGACCACGACGGCCTCCGGGACGACGGTCACGAAGCCCTGGGCGGTGGCCTCCTCGACCCCGTCGAGCGGCACGGGCACGAGCGTCGCCCCGGCGTCCTCGAGCACGCGGTGGGTCCGCGCCAGGACCCGGTCGACGTCCGGCGCGTTGTCCGCGGCGAGAAACCCGTCCGGGATCCCGATCCGCGCGCCGCGCAGCGCCCCGGCGCCCTCGCCGAGGGCCGTGGGGATGCCCGCTCCCGCCGGTTCGTGCTCGGCGCCCGGGTCCAGCGGATCGGGGCCGGAGGTCAGCACGCGCAGGAGCGCGGCGGCGTCGGCCACGGTGCGGGCGATCGGTCCCACCACGTCGCAGGTCCACGACAGGCCGAACATCCGTGCCCGGCTCACCCGGCCGAGCGTGGGCTTGAGGCCCACGACGCCGCACAGCGCCGCCGGGATCCGCACCGACCCGCCGGTGTCGCTCCCGATCGCCGCCGAGCACAGACGCGCCGCGACGGCCGCGCCCGACCCGCCGCTGGATCCCCCGGGGATCCGGGAAGGGTCGTAGGGGTTGCGGACCGCGCCGTGGTGCGGGTTGTTGCTCGTGATGCCGAAGGAGCACTCGTGCAGGTTGGTCTTGCCGAGGACGAGCGCGCCGGCGGCGCGGAGCAGCCGGACGGCGGCCGCGTCGTGCCGCGGCACGAACCCGTCCAGCACCGCGGTGCCGTTCGACGTCGGGGTGCCCGCGGTGAACAGGTTGTCCTTGACGGCCAGCGGGATGCCGTGCAGCGGCCCCAGCGGCCGGCCCGACGCGCGGAGCTGGTCGAGCCGCGCGGCGTCCGCCAGCGCCTCCTGCCCGCGGGACAGGACGAACGCGTTGAGGGTGTCGTGCCGGTCCAGCGCGTCGATCCGTTCCAGGTACGTCCGCGTCAGCTCGAGCGCGGACAGGTCGCCGCGCCGGAGGGCGGCGACCTGGTCGAGCATGGACGCCGAGACCTCGGCGGCGTACGGGCCGGTCGCCGCCGCGGGCGGCGGCGGGACGACGCCGGGGCCGGCCGTGGCCGGTGGTGCTTCGCTCATCGGGTCACGTGCCGGTGCCAGATCGTCATGCGGCCGACGCTAGGCCGGAGCGCTGGACGGGCCGTTGACCGGGTGTGGACGGCCAGTGGACGGGGCGGCGGAGGCTGGACGACCGGGGCCGACGACCGTGGGCCAGGGAGCGGTCAGTCCCGGAGGATCGCGGCCCCGAGCCGCTCGGTGATCCACCGCACGGCCCGGTCCACACCCCAGCCGAAGGCGTCGCTCGCCAGGGCGAACTGGTCGTACCTGAAGTGGAAGAAGATGATCCGGACGGCGTCCTCCACCGAGACGCCGTCGGCGAGGTCGCCGACGTCCTGGATCCGCTGCACGATCTGCCGCAGGGCCTCCTGGTGCCGCTCGTCCGCGGTCCTGAGGAACGCCTCGGCCACGGGCACGCTCGCGGCCGCCCGCTCCACGATGCGGATGATGTCGCCGGACTCCTCGTAGATCGCGACGTAGCCCTCGGCGAGCACCTCGAGCTTGGTCCGACCCGTGTCCGCCGCCTCGCACGCGGCGATGATGTCGCGCACGATCTGAGCGGCGGTCCACATGTCGATCAGGATGCCGAGCAACCCCTCCTTGCCGCCGCACTGGGCGTACACGGTGGCCGGGGAGACCCGGGCCCCGCGCGCGATCTGGCCGACCGTCGTGCGGGCATAACCCTGCTCGGCGAACAGCCGGCGGGCCACCGCGACGATCTCCCGGCGGGTCATCTCGGCGTACTGGTCGCGTCGGGTCGGAAGCTGCGTGTGGCCGGCCACTGAGTCTCCGTCCTCGGGTCGGTGCGGTGCGCGCGCCCGCTGTGCGGGCGTCGTACCGCCCAATCTACCGAGCACCTTGCCCCGCTGCGCAGCCCTCACCAGGTGGTTTGAGACCGGGGCCGTTCTGGTGACCCGGGGAGGGGGTGAATATCTCGCTGGAGGTGAACTCCAGGGACTAGAGTCTGGCTACGGCCTGCGCTGTGTGTGACGTCGGTGAGCCGCACGATGCCGGTCCTGCCGGGACTTCTGTCAGCTCGATCGAGGGTGTGATGGACGTGCGCGTGTCCACCTTGCCGGCCGCCGCAGATGCGGAGGCACACTCACCCGGCGGCTCCACCCTGCGCATCCAGATCCTCGGTCCGTTACGCCTGTGGCGCGGCGGGGTCGAGCTCGACACCGGCCCCCGCCAGCAGGCCTACCTCCTCGCCCTGCTCCTGGCGCACCAGGGTCTGCCCGTCACCAAGACGGAGCTCGTCGACCTGATCTGGGGGGACAGCGCGCCGGACAGCGCCGTGAACGTGATCCACAAGTACGTCGGCACGTTGCGACGCCTGATGGAGCCCGCGCTGCCGGCCCGCGGCCGCAGCTCGTACCTGGTGCGGCGCGGCGCGGGCTACCTGTGCACGGCCGGGGCGGGGACCCTGGACCTCGCGACGTTCCGGGAGCTGGTCGGATCGGCGCGCGCCCTCGGCCGGGACCGCCACGGCGAGGCGCTGGACCTCTACGAGCGGGCGCTCCGCCTCTGGCACGGCTCCGCGGGCGACGGGCTGGCCTGCAGCCCGGAGGCCATGCCCGTCTTCGCCGGGCTGAACGGCGAGTTCTTCGACGCGTGCACGGCGGCGGCCGAGGTCGCCGTGTCGCTCGGCACGCCGGACCGGGTACTCGCGCCGTTGCGGCTCGCGGCCTCGATCGGCCCGCTGCACGAGCCGGTCCAGGCCGGCCTCGTCACCGCGCTCGGCGCGGCCGGCCGTCAGGCGGAGGCGTTGTCCGTGTTCCAGACCGTCCGGGTCCGGCTCGCCGAGGAGCTCGGCATCGACCCGGGTGCGCTGCTGGGGCGGGCCTACGAGCAGGTGCTGCGCCAGGAGGTCGCCGTGGCGCCGGGACCCCAGGCGACGCCGGGCCTGAACCTGAACCCGGGCCCCCACCTGAACCCCAGCCCGAGGCCGAGCCAGGACCCGAGCCCCAATCCGAGCCCGAGCCCGAGCCCGTACGCGGGGCCGGGTCCGGCGGCTCCTCCCGTGCCGGCCGTCGTGGCCGGTCCCGCCGTCCTGCCGGCGGGCGGTCTGGTGGGCCGCACCGAGGAGCGGGCCGTCCTGCGGGACGTCTCCCTGCGGGCCGCGGCCGGCGGCAGCGGGCTCGCCGTCGTCGAGGGCGAGCCCGGTGTCGGCAAGACGCGGCTGCTGGAGGAGGCGGCGGAGGAGGCGGGCGAGCGGGGCACGCTCGTCGCGTGGGGGCGGTGCGTGGAGGGGCAGGGCGCCCCGTCGATGTGGCCCTGGGTGCAGGTCGTGAGCGCGCTGCTGGACGTCGAGGCGGTCCAGGACCGCGCGGCCTGGCTGCGGACCGGGATCGGCCGGCTCCTGGAACCGGAGGACGACGCGCTGGGCGGCCAGGTGCTGCCCGGCGGCAGCGGCCAGTTCCGGCTGTTCGAGAACGTTGTCGGACTGGTCGCCGGCGTGGCGGCGCGGCGACCGGTGATGATCGTGGTCGACGACCTCCAGTGGGCGGACGTGGCCTCGCTGGACCTCGTCGGCCACCTGGCCGCCCGCCTGCCGCCCGGCACCGTCGTGCTCGGCGCCCTGCGGGACCACGCACCCACACCCGGTTCGCAGCTGGCCCGGATGCTCGCGGGGGTGAGCCGGTCCTCCGGCCATCGCAGGCTCCAGCTCGGACCGCTCGGTGGGGCCGACGTCACGGAGCTCGTCCGCCGCGAGATCGGGCACGACCCCGACCCCCGCGCCGCACGGGCCATCCACCGCCGGACCGCGGGCAACCCGTTCTACGTCCGTGAGCTCGCCCGGATGCTCGCCCGCGGTGGTCTCGACGGCGCTGCCGCAGGGGGCACCGGCGTGCCGTCGACCGTGCGCGACGTGGTGCGCGACCGGATGGCCGACCTCGACGACCAGGCCAGGAGCCTGCTCGAGATCGCGGCGCTCATCGGCCGCGACGTCGACCTGGTCCTGCTCGCGCGCGTCGCCGACGTCGACGTCGACACCTGCCTCACCAGCCTGGAGCCCGTCGAGGCACTCGGCCTCCTGGCGCCCGCGCCGGGCGACCCGTACTCGGTCCGCTTCGTGCACGACCTGGTCCGGGAGTCCGTCTCCGAGACGACGTCGCCCCGGCACGCGACCCGCCTGCACCTCCGGGTGGCGGACGCCCTGGAGCAGACGGTCCCCGACGGCGAGTCGGTGCCCGAGCGGGTCGCTCATCACCTCTGGGCGGCCGGGCCGCTGGCCGAGCCGGCGCGCACCTCGGCCGCCCTGGTGCGCTCCGGACGCCGGGCGGCGGCGAAGTCCGCCCTGGAGGCGGCGGAGCAGCAGCTGCGGCTGGCCGCGCAGGTGGCCCGGACCGCCGGCCTGCCCGGGTCGGAGCTGGCCGCGCTGTCCGAGCTCATCGCGGTGGTCGGCATGCGTTCGATGTACGCGGGGGCGGAGCTGGAGCTGCTGGAGCGTGCGGAGGACCTGGCGCGCGGCCTGGGCCTCGAGGCGGAGGCCGCCGGGCTGCTCTACTCCCGATGGGCGGCCCACATCCAGGGCCTCGACCTCGACCGGAGCTGCCTGCTCGCGCAGCAGATGCTCGAGCTGGGCAAGTCGTCGCCGGACCCCGTCGTCCGCGCGTACGGGCCGCAGGCCTGGGGCATCCACCAGTATCACGTCGGCAGCATCGGGGAGGCGTTCGACTACCTCCGCCGGTCCGAGGAGTTCCTGCTGACCGGCTCCGGCGACGGCGGGGGAAACCCGGTCCAGCACGACCTCGAGCTGCTGACGACGGGGATGCTGGCCGAGACCACGGCGGTGCACGGGGACGTGGCCGGGGCGCGCGAGCTGCTCGACCGGCTGGAGTCCGCCGGGGACGACCGCTACACCGTCACGGTCTGGGCCACCATGTGCACGAGGATCGCGGTGGTCGCCGGGGACTCCGCCTGGGCGTTGAGCGCCGCGCGGCAGGGCATCGCCGTCGACCCCGACTTCTCCTACACCTTCCTCGGCACCTACCAGCGGCTCGCACGATGCTGGGGCCGGGCGGCCACGGGCGACGACCCGGCCGGCGCCGCGGCGGAGGCCGAACGCCTCATCGGCGCCAACCTGCTCGATCCCGTGCGCTCAGGCGTCTCCACGTGGCATGCGCTGCTCGGTGACATGTGGCTCGCGGCCGGGGAGGTCGAGCGGGCCGCAGCGGCCATGGACCGAGCGGACGGCTACCTGCGCGCCCACGGGCAGCGCTACTCCGAGGGCCTGCTCCTGCTCCTGCGCGCCCGGTTGCTGCGGGCACAGGGGCAGCCGGACGACGTCGTCCGGGCCGCGGTGCAGCAGGCCCGGGGCGTCGCGGCCCGGCAGGAGGCCGGCCTGTTCGTCCGGCGCGCCGACCAGTTCCTGGCCGAGCTGGACCACCCGTCTTCCGTGCGCTGACCAGCGCGGATCCACTCCCGATCTACTGGCCGTCAACAGGACGGACCTAGCGTCGACCCCGTCGGAACGTTCCTTCTGCGATGGGGTGAGCGATGAAACGGCACGTCGTGTTCGTACATGGCCTGTGGATCCACTCGACGTCCTGGGAACCCTGGCAGGAGCACTTCGCCAAGGAGGGGTACGAGACCCTCGCACCGGGCTGGCCCGGCGACTACGACACACCCGCCGCCACGCGCTCCGACCCGGCCGGGATGGCCGACGTCGGGGTCGACCGGATCACCGACGCCTACAGCGAGACGCTCGCCACGCTGGGGGCACCACCGATCGTCGTCGGGCACTCCTTCGGGGGACTCGTCGCCCAGAAGCTGCTCGAACGCGGCCAGGCCGTGGCCGCCGTGGCGATCTCGCCGGCACCCGTCAAGGGGATCCGTGTCCTGCCGCTGAGCCTGCTGCGCTCCAGCTTCCCGGTGCTGTCCGACCCGCGGAACAAGCGCCGGACCGTGGCCCTGACCGGCAAGCAGTTCGCCTACTCCTTCGGCAACGCCCTGTCCCGCACCGAGTCCGACCAGCTGCACCAGCGGTTCGCGATCCCGGGGCCGGGCCGCCCGCTGTTCGAGGCGTCGTCCGCCAACTTCACGCCCCACGCGCCCACCACGGTCGACACCCGTCGCGCCGACCGCGGGCCCCTGCTGCTCGTGGCCGCGGGCAAGGACCACACCGTGCCCGCCGTCGTCGTCCGGGCGGCCTACCGCCTCTACTCCGCCTCCAGCGCGGACACCGAGCTCGTCGAGTACCCCGGGCGCGGCCACAGCGCCGCCTTCGACAACGGCTGGCGCACGCTCGCCGACGCCTCCCTCGACTGGCTCGCCCGCCGGGGGCTGTGACGAGAGTACCCAAGCAGCACGCACTCCGGCAGCACGCACTCCAGCAGCACGCACCGCACAGCACGCACCGAACGAAGAGAGAGACACGACCATGAGCACGTTCACCACCCCGGACGGCACCGAGATCTACTACAAGGACTGGGGCTCCGGGCAGCCGATCGTCTTCAGCCACGGCTGGCCCCTGTCCGCCGACGACTGGGACAACCAGCTCCTGTTCTTCAAGGACCAGGGGTTCCGCGTCATCGCCCACGACCGGCGCGGTCACGGCCGCTCCGCCCAGCCCGCGGACGGGCACGACATGGACCACTACGCCGACGACCTGGCGGCACTCGTCGAGCACCTCGACCTGCGCGACGCGGTCCACGTCGGGCACTCCGCGGGCGGGGGCGAGGTGGCGCGCTACCTCGGTCGGCACGGGGAGGACCGCGTGGCGAAGGTCGTGCTGATGAGCGCGGTCACCCCCTCGACCGTGCAGTCCGACACCATCCCCGACGGCGTCCCGCCGTCCGTGTACGCGGGCTTTCAGACCGCGCTCGCGGCCAGCCGGGCGACGTTCTTCCGGGAGCTGCCGGCCGGCCCGTTCTACGGCTTCAACCGCCCCGGGACCGAGACCGTCGACGCGGTCGTCGACAACTGGTGGCGCCAGGCCATGATGGGCGCCGCCAACGCCCAGCACGACTGCGTCTTCGCCTTCGTGCGCGAGGACTACAGCGAGGACCTGGCGAAGATCAGCGTGCCCGTGCTGGTCATGCACGGCGAGGACGACCAGATCGTCACCTACGTCGACACGGCACCCCGGACCGCGAAGCTGGTGCAGAACGGGACGCTGAAGTCCTACCCGGGGTTCCCGCACGGCATGCCGACGACGCATGCGGAGACGATCAACGCCGACCTGCTGGCGTTCATCCGGTCATGACGACGCACCACCGGTACGCCCTCGTCGAGGGCCGGCGGCTGTTCTACCGCGAGGCAGGGCCGCCCGACGCCCCGACGCTCGTGCTGCTGCACGGCTTCCCGAGCAGCTCGTTCATGTTCCGCGACCTGATCCCGCGGCTGGCCGACAGGTGGCACCTCGTGGCGCCCGACCTGCTGGGCTTCGGGCTCTCGGACGCCCCGCCCGCGGACGAGTTCGCCTACTCGTTCGACGCGCTCGCGGACCTGACCGCCGGCCTGCTCGACCAGCTCGGCGTCCGCCGGTACGCCGTCTACGTCCAGGACTACGGCGCGCCCGTCGGGTGGCGGCTCGCCCTGCGCGACCCGACGGCGGTCACCGCGGTGATCAGCCAGAACGGCAACGCGTACGAGAAGGGGCTCCAGCCGGAGTTCTTCTCGGCCGTGCGGGCTTTCTGGGAGCGGGAGACACCGGAGACCGAGGCGGGGGTGCGCCAGGCCCTGACGCTGGACCTGACGCGCTTCCAGTACCTCACCGGCGTGGCCGACGAGACCCTGGTGGACCCCGTCACCTGGACGCTCGACCACGCGCTGCTGTCCCGGCCCGGCAACGACCTGGTGCAGATCGCACTGTTCCGCGACTACGCCACCAACCCACCGCTGTACCCCGAGGTGCAGCGGTGGTTCCGGGACAGCCAGGTGCCCCTGCTGGCCGTCTGGGGCGAGGGCGACCCGGTCTTCGGGCCGGACGGCGCACGCGCCTTCACCGCCGACCTGCCGGCCGCGCAGGTGCACCTCCTGGACGGCGGCCACTTCCTCCTGGAGAGCGCGCTCGACGAGGTGGTCCCGCTGGTCCGGGCGTTTCTGACGGCGTCGCTCTGACGCCCCTGCCGTGGGAGGGCAGGCCCCCCACCCCCCCCCCCCCGGGCACCCCCCCCCCACGTTGGTGGTTCTGGGGTGTTTTTTCCCCTAAAACCCAGAGAAAAAAAACCCCCCAGCACTCAGCGATCAGTAGTCGATCGGGGCGGCGGCCGGTGCGGGGGCGGACCCGTCCCGGTCGAAGCCCGCCAGGACCGAGGCAGTGCCCGACAGGCCCAGGCGGGTGGCGCCCGCCTCGATCATCGCGAGCGCCGTGTCGAGGTCCCGGATGCCGCCCGAGGCCTTGACCCCGAGCCGGCCGCCGCCCGCCGCGCCCACGGTCCGCGCCATGAGCGAGACGGCGTGCACCGAGGCGCCGCCGGCCGGGTGGAAGCCCGTGGAGGTCTTGACGAAGTCGGCGCCGGCGGCCTCGGCCGCCTTGCACGCGCCCACGATCTGCTCGTCGGTGAGGGCGGCGGACTCGATGATCACCTTGAGGATGCGGCCGGGCTGCACGGCAGCGCGGACCGCGGCGATGTCGGCCTCCACCACGTCGAACCGGCCGGCGCGCGCGGTGCCGACGTCGATCACCATGTCGACCTCGTCGGCGTCGTCTGCCACGGCGCGGGCCGCCTCGAACGCCTTCACGTCGGTCATGTGCTTGCCGGACGGGAACCCGCACACCGTCGCGACGGCGAGCCGCCCGGCGGCGACCTCGACGGCGAGCGACACGAACGACGGCGAGACGCACACCGAGTAGACGCCGAGGTCGGCGCCCTCCTCGACGAGCGCGGCGACGTCGGCGGCCATGGTCTCCGGCTTGAGCAGGGTGTGGTCCACGAACGCGGCGAGGGCCGCCTTGTCGCGCGGCACCCGGGCGGGCTGCGGCGCGTGGGTCTGTGCGGTCATACGAGGGCACCTTCGACTTTCTGGAATCCGGGCATGATGACCTGGTCGACCAGGTCGCGGCGCTCGTCGTGGTGCATGAAGGCACCCCAGGCGGCGGTGACGGTGACGTCGACGAGGTCGTCGATCGTCCAGCCGGCCTCGTCGACGAGCAGCTTCATCTCGTGCGTCATCGACGTGCGGGACATGAGGCGGTTGTCCGTGTTGAGCGTGACGGCGAAGTCCAGCTCCTTGAGGCGGGTGATCGGGTGCGTCGCGATCGAGTCGGCGACGCCCGTCTGCAGGTTCGACACGGGGCACAGCTCGAGCGGGATCTGGTGGTCGCGCACCCAGTGCGCGAGACGGCCGAGGTCGGCCGAGCCGCCGCGGCCGTCGGCCGAGAGCGCGCCGTCGGCCGGGTCGTGCTCGTCGGTCACGAAGGCGATGTCGTCGATGATCCGCGCGCCGTGGCCCAGGCGGTCCGCCTGCCCGAGGTGCACGGCCTGTCCGATGGAGTCGAGGCCGGCGGCCTCGCCGGCGTGGATGGTCACGGGCACGTCGTGCTCGGCGAGGAAGCGCCAGATCCCGAGGTGGCGCGACGGCAGGAACCCGTCCTCGGGCCCCGCGATGTCGAACCCGACCACGCCGCGGTCCCGGTAGGCGACGGCGAGGTCGGCGACCTCCTGCCAGCGGTCGGCCTGGCGCATCGCGCCGACGAGCTGGCCGACCCGGATGATGTGGCCGCCGGCCGCGGCGGCCGCGATGCCGTCGTCGATCCCGGCCTGCACCGCCTCGACGGCCTCGCCGAGCGACAGCCCGCCCCGCAGGTGCTGCTCGGGCGCCCAGCGCTGCTCGGCGTACACGACGCCGTCGGCGGCGAGGTCGAGCACCGCCTCGCGGGCGACCCGGGCCAGGTTGTCGGCCGTCTGCATGACGGCGATGGTGTGCTCGAAGGTCTCGATGTACCGCACCAGCGTGCCGGAGTCGGCCGCGTCGCGGAACCAGGCGGCGAGGGAGTCGGCGTCGGTCGCGGGCAGCTCGTGCCCGGCGGCGTCCGCGAGCTCGAGGACGGTCTGTGGCCGCAGGCCCCCGTCGAGGTGGTCGTGGAGCACTACCTTGGGCAGGGCGCGGATCAGCGCCTCGCCGGGGCGCGCCCCGTGGTCTTGCGTGGTCATGCTGACAACCTACCGTCCGGCACCGACACCGGCGTCAGCCGGCGCCGGGGCTCTCGTCGTCCTCGTCCGCGAGGGCGTCCAGGGCCTGCTGGACGACGTCGGCCTCGGCGGCGTCGCCGTCGCTGTCCGGGCGGGGCGCGTCCGGGACGTACTCGTCGGGCTCGTGCGTGGTGTCGACGTCGGCGTCCGGGGGCGGGTCCAGACCGGCGTCACGCCAGGAGTCGGGACCGGGCAGCGTGCTCATCAGGGCCTCCTCTGCGACGGGAAGCCCGGAAGGGGCCGCCCGTCAGTGGTCTTCCATCGTCTCCCCGGCCCCGCCGCCCTGCCACCGCCCCGCGCGCTCCGGCAGCACCACCCAGGTCACGTGCGGCCAGCCGCCGAGCGCCGCGGTCAGCGCCTTGCGGACGCGCGCGGCCGTGCGGTCCCCCGTGGTCTGCTGCGTCTCGGCCTCCCGCGACGGGGCGGGCGGCGGGTCGAGCAGCACGGCCACCGGGACGGTGTGCAGGCCCGCCCCGGACGGCTCGTAGATCACCGCGTTGCCCTCGGTCCCCTCGCCGTCGGCCAGGGTGAGCAGCACCACGTGGCGCGGGACGGCGGCGTCCCACCCGCTCGTCACGTCGCCGCCCGTGTACAGGGGCACCGGGACGCCGGCGCGGGCGGCCTCGACCGCCGCCTCCAGCAGCCCCCGGGAGCCCGCGACCCGGTGGGTGTAGCGCACGCCGCCGTAGCTGGCGAACCGCGCGGCGCCCCACGGCGGCGTGCCGTAGGTGCGCGGCCAGCTCGCCACGACCAGCCCGTGCCGGTTCGTGGCCGCCTGGACGGCGTGCTGCAGCCGCACGAACCGCGCCGCGGGGTCGTCACCGGCGATCCGGAGGGCCGCCCGCGGGTCGCCGGCCAGCCCGAGCATCGCGAGCACGGCCGACCCGCACGTGGTCTCGTCGACCTGCACGGCGGCGGCGGTCTCGCCGTCCAGGGACGGGAGGTTCAGCCGCCGGGGGAAGCCGACGGTCCCGGTGCCGCGCTCGCGCCCGAGCGGGTCCAGGACGGACCGCCGGGCGCGGGACGTCACCGACTCCAGCCGGCGCTCGACGTCGTCCGGGATGGCGGGGCGCTCGAAGCGGCCGCGCGGCGGCGGCGCGGGGACGGGCCCGGCGAATGCACGCATCGCACCGAGCAGGGACGAAAGGCGCATTGTCGACTGCACGTTCGTCAGGCTAAGCCGACGTCCGGCGACTCGCCGGACCGCCACGCTGAAGATCGCTACCGGCCCGCTTCCGGTGGGTGAAAACTACCTCCCACCTCAGACGATGCGGTCGAGCACCACCGATCCCTGCGACGCCAGGGCAGCCCCGACCAGCGCGCCGGCCCCCATGTCCATGCTCGCCAGCGCGCCGGCGGCACCCCCGAGGGCCCCGCCCAGCACGCCGTTGCCGGCCGGGTCCACGGACCATCCGCCGTCGAGCGCCTCGCGGGCCCGGGCGAACCGCTCGGGCGTGTCGGTGTGCAGGGTCAGCAGGGGCTGCCCGGCGGTCACCTCCTCGCCCGGCTTCACGTGGATCTCGATGCCGGCCGCCGCCTGGACCTCGTCCTCCTTGCGGGCGCGGCCCGCGCCCAGGCGCCGGACCGCCACGCCCACCGCGTACGCGTCGAGCGAGGTGAGCACGCCGGACTCGGGCGCCACCACCGTCTCGGTCTCCTTCGCGACAGGCAGCGGCGCGTCCACGTCGCCGCCCTGCGCGGCGATCATGGCCCGCCACCTGTCCATGGCACGGCCGTCGGCCAGTGCGGCCCGCACGTCGTCCTCCGACCGGGGCCGGTCCGCCGCGGCGAGCATCTCCACGGCGAGCGCCACGGTCAGGTCGACGACGTCGGACGGGCCGCCGCCCGACAGCACCTCCAGCGACTCCCGCACCTCCAGGGCGTTGCCGGCGGTCAGCCCGAGCGGCACGGACATGTCCGTGACCAGGGCGACGGTGCGCACCCCGGCGTCGGTCCCGAGGTCCACCATGGTGCGGGCGAGCTCGCGCGCGCTCTCCAGGGTCTTCATGAAGGCGCCGGAGCCCACCTTGACGTCGAGCACCAGCGCGCCGGTGCCCTCGGCGATCTTCTTGGACATGATCGAGCTCGCGATGAGCGGGATAGCCTCGACGGTCGCGGTGACGTCCCGCAGCGCGTACAGCTTCTTGTCGGCCGGGGCGAGGCCCGCGCCGGCGGCGCAGATGACGGCGCCCACGGAGTCGAGCTGCGCCATCATCTCGTCGTTGGTCAGCGAGGCCCGCCAGCCCGGGATGGCCTCCAGCTTGTCCAGGGTGCCGCCCGTGTGGCCCAGGCCGCGGCCCGAGAGCTGCGGCACGGCGACGTCGAACACCGCGACCAGGGGCGCCAGCGGCAGCGTGATCTTGTCGCCGACGCCGCCGGTGGAGTGCTTGTCCGCCGTCGGCCGCGAGAGCGCGGAGAACGACATGCGCTCGCCGGACCGGATCATCGCGGCGGTCCACCGGGAGATCTCCTGCCGGGTCATCCCGTTGAGCAGGATCGCCATGGTCATCGCGGACATCTGCTCGTCGGCCACGGCGCCGCGCGTGTAGGCGTCGACCAGCCAGTCGATCTGGGCGTCGGTCAGCGACTCCGTGTTGTCGCGCTTGACCCGGATCAGGTCGACGGCGTCGAACGGCTCGGTCATCGTGTTGCCTCTCGCACGTGATCCAGGTCGCCCGGCCCGAAGGCCTGGGGCAGTACTTCCGTCATCGGCACGATGCCCAGCGGGGTGTCCACGAGCAGCTCGGCGCCGCCGTGCTCCCACAGGAGCTGCCGGCACCGGCCGCACGGCATGATCGTCTCGCCGAGCGCGTTCACGCAGGTGAACGCGGCCAGCCGCCCGCCGCCAGACATGATCAGCGCGCTGACCAGCGAGCACTCGGCGCACAGCGTGACCCCGTACGCCGCGTTCTCGACGTTCGCGCCCGTCAGGAGGCGACCGTCGGCGGCGAAGGCCGCCGCGCCGACCTTGAATTCCGAGTAAGGCGCATAGGCCTTGCCGACGGCGTCGCGGGCCGCGGCCCGCAGGCCGTCCCAGTCCACGACGCCGTCCGGGCGCACCTGTTCCACTGAGCTCACGTCCACCATCCTCACCCCTTGACGTACGGCTCGCCCGACGCGGCCGGCGGGCGCGAGCGCCCGACGAGGCCCGCGACGGCGAGCAGGGTGACGACGTACGGGATCATGAGCATGAACTGGCTCGGCACGGGCGATCCCACCACGGACAGCACGTTCTGCAGGTTCGACGCGAAGCCGAACAGCAGGCCCGCGAAGGCGGCGCGCACCGGGTCCCACTTGCCGAAGATGACGGCGGCCAGGGCGATGTAGCCCGCGCCGCCGGTCATGTTCTCGCCGAACTGGCTGAGCTGGACGGTCGTGTAGAACGCACCGCCCAGGCCGGCCACGGCACCGGCCACGAGCACGGCGTTGTACCGGGTGCGCACCACGTCGATGCCCACGGTGTCGGCGGCCTTCGGGTGCTCGCCCACGGCCCGCAGGCGCAGGCCCCAGCGGGTGCGGTTCAGCGTGTACCAGACGGTCGGCACGGCGATGAACATCAGGTAGATGAGCAGCGGCTGGTCGAACAGGACCGGGCCGATCACCGGGATGTCCGACAACACCGGGATCGGGATGGACTGGAACCGCGTGGTCGAGTTCAGCGTCTCCGCGCTCGGCACCAGCACCTGCGAGTACAGGAAGCTGGTCAGGCCGACCACCAGCACGTTGAGCACGACACCGACGATCACCTGGTTCACGTGGTACGTGATGGCGAACACGCCGAGGACCAGGGCCACGAGCGCGCCCGCGAACAGGGCCGCGACCAGACCGGCCACGGCGCTGTTCGTGATCGAGGAGACGATCGCCGCCGTGAACGCCGCACCGAGGAGCTGCGCCTCGATCGCGATGTTGACGACGCCCGCGCGCTCGCCGATCACGCCGCCCAGCGCGCCGTAGACGAACGGCACGGACCACAGCACGGCGCCGCCGAGCAGGCCGACGATCGACAGGTCGCGGGGGCTGCCCGCGCCGGCCCAGGCCAGGAAGCCGAGCAGGCCGGCCAGGGAGTAGAGCACGACGAGCCAGACCGACGTCCGGCGGCCGCGCGCCGTGAGCGCGAAGGCGACGGCGGTCACCGTGAGCATCACCGCGCCGCACACCCACGCGAACACCGTCGCGGGCACCACGATCACGGGGATCTGGAAGAAGTCGCCGCGCTGGGACAGCAGGAACCGGGTGTCGCCCGAGTGCGGCACGGCGAGCAGCAGCAGCGCGTACAGCACGGTCACGGTGAGCAGCACGCCCGCCGTCTTCCACGACACGAGCGTGACGGTGCGCGTCGTCTCCGACAGCGGCGCGTCGAGCTGGGTGGTCTGGTGGTCGGCGCTCACGCGGCCGCCTCCTTCCGGTTCCGGGCCGCCTTGGCCTTCTTCGGTGTCCGACGCCGGTTCGGGTCGGGCAGCCGGAAGATGGCCCGCACCAGCGGCGGCGCGGCGATGAACAGCACGATGAGCGACTGGACCACGAGCACGATGTCGCTCGGGACGCCCTCGGCGGCCTGCATGGTGGTGCCGCCCGCCTTGAACGCGCCGAACAGGATGCCCGCCGCGAGCACGCCCCACGGGTTGGACCCGCCGAGCAGCGCGACGGTGATGGCGTCGAACCCGATGCCGGCGTCGATGTCGGAGCTGAAGCCCGTGGTCACGCCGCCCAGCACCTGCGAGGCGCCGGCCAGGCCGACCAGGCCACCGGCCACCAGCATCACGTTGATCGTGGCCCGCCCCGTGTCGATGCCGGCCACGCGCGCCGCACGCGGGTTCTCGCCGACGGCGCGGAACGCGAAGCCGGTGGACGAGCGGTTGAGCAGCCACCACACGCCGACGACGGCCAGCAGGGCCAGCACGAAGCCCCAGGTCACGTTGAACCGGTCGCCCAGCAGGGTGGGCAGCTGCGCCGACTCGGGGGTCGGCGGCGTCTTGGGGTTGGACGAGCCGGGCGCCTGCAGCAGGCCCGGCGTCGCCAGGAAGTAGGAGATCAGGTAGAACGCGACGTAGTTGAGCATGATCGTGACGATCACCTCGTGCGCCCCGGTGCGGGCCTTGAGCACGCCCGCGATGCCGGCCCACACGGCGCCGGCCGCGATGCCGGCGATGAGAGCCAGCAGCAGGTGCAGCGGGAACGGCACCCCGCTGACGCCGAAGCCCACCCAGCCGGCCGCCGCGGCCGCCACGAGCATCTGCCCCTGGCCACCGATGTTGAACAGGCCGGCCCGGAACGCGAGCGCCACGCCGAGGCCCGCCGCGATGAGCGGGGTCGCGTAGCTGAACGTCTCGGTCAGCGGCCGGATCGCGGTGACGAAGTCCGGTGCCTGGAGGTTCACCACGGAGCCGCGGAACAGCGCGGCGTAGGCGCCGCCGACCGCCTGCCCGATCGCGACGAAGGTGTCGACGGGCCGCGCGAAGAAGTACACCGCGGCCGCCTTCACCTCCTCGTCGGTGAAGGCGATCATGATCGAGCCCGCGACGACGGCGAGCAGCACGGCGCCGACGGCCACGGTCCAGGAGCTGGTCATCGTCTGCTGCAGGGCCCTGGCCATGCGGCTGGCGGTGTCCTGCACCTCCTCGCCGGCGGGTGCGCCCAGCTCGCGGGCGCGCTCCTGCTCCAGCTCCTCGGCGGTGCCGGGGTCGAGGCCCGGCTCCTGCTCGGGGTTGTTCCCCGGGCTCGGTTCGGGCGCGTTCATGCCGCCTCGCCTCCGTTCGCGTCCTCAGGCGAGATCCCCGCCATCATCAGGCCCAGCACGTCACGCGGGGTGTCCGCGGGCACGATGCCCACGACCTTGCCGCGGTACATCACCATGATGCGGTCGGCCAGGGCCACCGCCTCGTCCAGCTCGGTCGAGACCACGACCACCGGCACCCCGGCGTCGCGCGTGGCGACGATCCGCTTGTGGATGAACTCGATGGAGCCCACGTCCACGCCGCGCGTCGGCTGGGCCGCGACGAACAGGCGCAGGTCGCGGGACAGCTCGCGGGCGAGCACCACCTTCTGCTGGTTGCCGCCCGACAGGCGCCCCACCGGCGTGGTGATGCTCTGCGTGCGGACGTCGAACTCGGCGACCTTCTCGTCCGCGAACCGGTCGCGGTGGGACAGCTGCAGGGCGCCCGCCTTCACGAAGGGCGGCCCGTCGGTGCGGTCGAGCATGAGGTTCTCGGCGATGGTGAACTCGCCGATCAGCCCGTCGAGCGTGCGGTCCTCGGGCACGAAGCCCACGCCCTGGTCGAGGATGCGGCGCACCGAGCGGCCCACCAGCTCCTTGCCGTCGAGCGCGATGCTGCCGGACACGTCGCCCTGCAGCCCGATCAGGGCCTCGGTGAGCTCGGTCTGGCCGTTGCCCTGCACGCCGGCGATCACGAGCACCTCGCCGCCGCGCACCTCGAAGCTGACGCCGTCGACCACCACGACGCCGGACCCGCTGGTGACCACCAGGTCGGTGACCTTGAGCGCGTTGTCCCGCAGGGTGGGCGTCTCCTTCTGCACGGTGAGCTCGACGGAGCGACCGACCATCAGGGAGGCGAGCTCGGCGTCGGACGCCGTCGGGCTGGCCTCGCCCACGACCTTGCCGTGCCGGATCACCGTGATGCGGTCGGCCACGGCGCGCACCTCGCGCAGCTTGTGGGTGATGAACACGATCGCGGAGCCCTCGTCGCGCAGCTGGCGCATGATCGCCATCAGCTCGTCGGTCTCCTGCGGCGTCAGCACCGCCGTCGGCTCGTCGAAGACCAGCACGTCGGCGTTCCGGGAGAGCGCCTTGATGATCTCGACCCGCTGCTGCACGCCCACGGGCAGGTCCTCGACCACGGCGTCGGGGTCCACGTGGAAGCCGAAGCGGGCGGAGATCTCCCGCACCTGGGCGCGGGCCGCCTCCAGGTCGAGGCGCCCGCCGCCGCGGGTCTGCTCGTGACCGAGCATGACGTTCTCCGCCACGGTGAAGACGGGCACGAGCATGAAGTGCTGGTGCACCATGCCGATGCCCGCACCCATGGCGTCGCCCGGTCCGGCGAAGTCCTGGACGACGTCGTCCAGGAGGATCTCGCCCTCGTCGGCCTCGTACAGGCCGTACAGCACGTTCATCAGGGTGGACTTGCCCGCCCCGTTCTCGCCCAGGAGCGAGTGGATCTCACCTGGCTGCACCACCAGGTCGATGTGGTCGTTCGCGACGAGCGCGCCGAAGCGCTTGGTGATGCCGCGCAGCTCGAGCCGCATAGGAATCCTTCCCGACAGGGGTCCTGCTCATGACAGGTCCCGGGGCGCACGGCGCATGCCGTGCCCCCCGGGACCATCTTGCGTCAAGTCTCGACCGTCGACCGGTCAGCCTGCGACCGGTCGGCCGTCAGCCGTGACCCGCGGGTCACTTGGCGAGGTAGGACTCCACCTTGACGTCGCCGGCGATGATCGACTCCTTGAGGGCCTGGACCTCTTCCCACAGGGCCGGGTCCACCTTGTCCTCGAAGTTGTGCAGCGGGGCGATGTCCACGCCGCCGTTCTCGAGGGTACCCACGTACGGGGTCGGGTCGAACTCGTCCTTGCCCGAGGCGACGACGGCCTCCTGCGTGGAGACGTCCATCCCCTTGAGGATCGAGGTCAGCACGATGTCCTGCGTGGCCGGGTCCGACTCGTAGAAGTCGGCGTCCACGCCCACGAGGGCGACGTCCTCGCCCGAGTCCGCGATCGCGTCCATGGCCGACTGGTAGATCGGGCCACCGACGGGCAGGATCACGTCGACCCCCTGGTCCAGGACGTTCTGCGCGGTCTGCTTGGCCGCCGGGTCGGCCGCGAAGCCGCCCGTGAACGAGCCCTTCTTGCCGTCCCAGCCGACGAGCTCGACGTTCTCGCCCTTGGTCTCGTTGTAGTAGTCGATGCCCTGCTTGAAGCCGTCCATGAAGATGGTGACGGTCGGGTAGTCCATGCCACCGAAGGTGCCGACCTTGCCGGCCTCCGAGTAGCCCGCGGCGAGGTAGCCCGCGAGGAACGCGCCCTGCGCCGTGTCGTACAGCAGCGGCTTGATGTTGTCGGCGTCGGCCTTGCCGTCGAAGTCCGCGTCGGCCGCGTCGTCGATGATGATGTAGTCGATGTCCGGGTTCTCGGTCGCGGACTCGATCGTGGTGGCCGACAGCGCGAAGCCGACGGTGACGATCGTGTCGCAGTCCTCCGCCACGAGGGACTCGACGTTGCCCTTGTAGTCGCTCTCGGACGCGGACTGGACCGAGACGGCCTTCGTGCCGAGCTCGTCGGCGGCAGCGTTCACGCCTTCGAAGCTGAGCTGGTTGAAGCTCTTGTCGTCGAACCCGCCGGCGTCCGAGACGATGCAGGGCTTGAAGTCACTGGCGGCGGCGGTCTCGCCACCAGTGGACTCCTCCGGGGCGGCGCCGCACGCCGAGAGCGCGAGCGCCGTTGCTCCCGCAAGGGCGGTGAGCCAGACAGCCTTCTTCACTGGTGCTCCTTCGATGATCCTGAGGGCGACGTTCCAGACGGATCTGGAGCCCTATACCGCACCGAGGGTAGCCAGCGCATCTGGCATTTCGCGTTTCGAGACGGTAACCGGAGTAAGTCGTTACCGAAGCGTCATCGACAGCAACACTTCTCGCTCAGGAGGCAGCGAACTGGGCGAGTGTCCTTACGCCCACGCCGATCGCGCGCTCATCCACGACCAGGTCGCCCTGGTGCAGGTCGTAGGTGCGGCCGCCCGGCGTGCGCACGCCGAGCCGCGCCATCGTGCCCGGGACCTTGCGCAGGTACCAGGCGAAGTCCTCGCCGCCCATCGACTGCTCGGTGAGCTGCACGGCGTCGGGCCCGACGGCGTCCCGGATGGCCGCCTCGAGGTCGCCGGTGGCCTCCGCCTCGTTCTCGACGGGCGGCACGCCGTGGGTCACGGTCACCGAGATGTCGACCTGGTAGGGGGCCACGACCTGCTCCACGGCCTCGCGGACCAGCTCGCCCGCCTTCTCCCACGCGCGGACGTCGAGGCAGCGCAGCGTGCCCTTCAGGATGCCGGTCGACGGGATCGCGTTCGGCGTCGAGCCCGCCTGGACGGCGCCCCACGTGAGGTTCACGCCCGAGCGGGGGTCCAGCCGCCGGCCGAGCACGGCGGGCGTCTGCGTGATGACCTGGCCGAGCGCGAACACGACGTCGCCGGTGAGGTGCGGGCGGGAGGTGTGGCCGCCGGGCGACGAGATGGTCACCATGACGGAGTCGCTCGCCGACGTGATGGGGCCGATGCGGGTACCCACGTGGCCGACGTCGAACTTCGGGTCGCAGTGCAGCGCGGCCATGCGGTCCACGCCGTCCAGCTCGGAGGTCTTGTTGATGATGTCCTCCGCGCCGCCCGGGAAGACCTCCTCGGCGGGCTGGAAGAAGAGCCGGACGCCGCGCCGCAGCCGCCCCTCCTCCTGGAGGCGGGCGAGCACGAGGCCCGCGCCGAGCACCACCGTGGTGTGCACGTCGTGCCCGCAGGCGTGGGCCACGCCCGGCCGGGTCGAGGCGAACTCCACGCCGCTCGTCTCGTGCAGCGGCAGCGCGTCGAGGTCGGCGCGCAGGCCCACCCGGCCCTCGCCGTCGGGCCCGTGGTCGGGGCCGATGTCGCAGACCAGACCGGAGCCCGTCGGCAGCGGGCGCGGGTCCAGCCCGGCGGCCCGCAGGCGCTCGACCAGCAGCGCTGAGGTGCGGATCTCCTGGCGCGACAGCTCGGGGTGGCGGTGCACGTCGCGGCGGAACGCGACCAGCTCCGCGTCGAACCCGTCGGCCAGCTCGCCGACCCTGGCCGCCAGGCCTGCGACGACGTCCGTCGCGTTCCCCCCGGGCACGTCCCCGACCGGCATCTGATCGTGCGAAACGATCTGATCGAAATCGGCGATACTGACGGGTTCGTGGGTCGGGTTCACGCACTCACGGTAGCGCCGTCCGCCCCGCGAGACACGGCAGCGGGCGATGCGTCCCACCATGCGGACATCTGTGAGACATCAGGGAAAGATCCTTGATTCAGAGCAGATCCTCCCTGCCCCGTTCGCGGACCGCGGCGACCACGTCCTTGACCTGCTGCGCACGTGCGCGCGTGGTCACCAGGAGCGCGTCGGGCGTGTCCACGACGACGACGTCGTCCAGCCCCAGCACCGTCACCAGCCGGCCGGACGCCGGGACCACCACGGAGCCGGCGCTCTCGATGCGCAGCACGTCGCCGGGGTCGCCGAGCACCTTGGCGCCGCGGTCGTCGTCGGACGGCAGGAGCACGGCCAGCGAGTTGTAGTCCCCGACGTCGTCCCACCCGAAGGTCCCCGGCACGACGGCGACGCCGCCCGCCTCCGCGACCGGCTCGGCCACCGCGTGGTCGATCGCGATCTTCTCCAGGCCCGGCCACACCTCCGCGAGCACCGCGGCGCGGCGCGGGGTGTCCCACGCGTCGGCGACGGTCCGCAGGCCGTCGTGCAGCGCGGGCCGCTGCTCGGCGAGGTGCCCCAGCAGCACGGACGTGCGCGAGACGAACATGCCCGCGTTCCAGCGGTACTCGCCCGAGGCGAGGTAGGTGCGCGCGGTGGCGGCGTCGGGCTTCTCGGTGAAGCCGCGCACGTGCAGCGTGTGCGGCGCGCCCTCGACGCCGAGCGGCTCGCCCGAGCGCACGTACCCGAAGGCGGTCGACGGCCGCGACGCGGCGATCCCGACGGTGGTGACGTAGCCCGCCCGCGCGGCGGCCACGGCCTCGCGGACCGCCAGCTGGAACGCGCGCGTCCCGTGGATCACGTGGTCGGCGGCGAACGAGCCGATCACCACGTCGCCGTGCCGCTTCTCCAGGACGGCCGCCGCCAGCCCGATCGCCGCCATGGACTCGCGCGGCGACGGCTCGGCGAGCACGGCGTCGTCGGACAGGCCCGGGAGCTGCGCCCGGCAGGCGGCGACGTGCTGCTCACCCGTGACCAGGACGACGCCGTCGGGTCCCGCCAGCGGGCGCAGCCGGCGCTCCGTGGACTGGAGCAGGGACTCGCCCGATCCCACGAGGTCGTGCAGGAACTTGGGCTCCCCGCCGCGGGACAGCGGCCAGAGCCTCGTGCCGGACCCGCCGGCTGGTACCACTGCGAAGAAGTCGTCGATCGGGGACGATAGGGCGGCGGCCGAAGTCATGCCCCGCAGGATGTCAGCCGGACCACGTTCCCGCAGCCAAAACTCGCCGAATTCCGGGCGAACCCTGGCTGGTTCCAGGGTCGGGTCCGGGCAGCAACGCACGAGCAACCTGACGGGTGCCCGAAGCCACGACATCTCCCCTGTGGGATCAGTCACAAATGCCGTGTCTTGATGCCCGCGAGGGCTGCCGGGCGGCGATCGAGGCGAACCTTTGTCATTACAGTGGGGACCAGCCACCCCCCAGCCGGACAGCCATAGGAGGCTCCCGAAGTGCCCACCGCACCAGCAGGCACGTTGTACCGCGGCCGTGAAGGCATGTGGTCGTGGGTCGCGCACCGCGTGACCGGCGTGCTGATCTTCTTCTTCTTGCTCGTGCACGTGCTCGACACAGCCCTGGTGCGCGTGTCCCCCGAGGCGTACAACGCCGCGATCGGCACGTACCAGACCCCGATCATGGGGCTCGGCGAGGCCGGGCTCGTGGCCGCGATCGTCTTCCACGCCTTCAACGGCATCCGCATCATCCTGGTGGACTTCTGGGCCAAGGGCCCCAAGTACCAGAAGGTCATGCTGTGGGTCGTCGTCGGCCTCTTCGTCGTGACGATGGCGGGCTTCCTGCCGCGCCACCTCATCAACGTCTTCACCGGGGGTCACTGATGGCACACGGAACCGCTGCGGTGGCCAAGATCGACTCCCCCCGCTCCCCGTACGTGCGCCGCAAGACGACGCGCGGCAACTACGAGCTGTACTCCTGGGTCTTCATGCGCGCGTCCGGCGTGGTGCTGATCGTCCTCATCTTCGGCCACCTGTTCGTGAACCTGATGGTCGGCGACGGCGTGCACGCCATCGACTTCGGCTTCGTGGCCGGCAAGTGGGCGAGCCCGCTGTGGCAGGTCTGGGACCTCCTCATGCTGTGGCTCGCGATGATCCACGGCACCAACGGCGTGCGCACCATCATCAACGACTACGCGACGCGGGACCTGACGCGCGGCATCCTCAAGGGCCTGCTGCTCCTGGCGTTCACCGTCGTGGTCGTGCTCGGCACCCTCGTGATCTTCACGTTCGACCCGTGCCCGCCGGACGCCCCCGCAGAGCTGCTCGCCTCCTTCTGCACGGCCTAGCGCTCCCGCACCACCGGCACACCCCCAGCCCCACACTCCGAACCTCATAGCAGGAGGCATCGAGCCCGATGCAGACCCATCAGTACGACGTCGTGATCGTCGGCGCCGGCGGCGCAGGAATGCGCGCCGCCCTCGAGTCGTCGAAGGAGGCCCGCACCGCGGTGATCTCCAAGCTGTACCCCACCCGCTCCCACACGGGTGCCGCCCAGGGCGGCATGGCCGCGGCCCTCGCCAACGTCGAGGACGACAACTGGGAATGGCACACGTTCGACACCGTCAAGGGCGGCGACTACCTCGTCGACCAGGACGCGGCCGAGATCCTCGCGAAGGAAGCCATCGAGTCGGTCCTCGACCTGGAGCGGATGGGCCTCCCGTTCAACCGCACCCCCGAGGGCAAGATCGACCAGCGCCGGTTCGGCGGGCACACCCGGGACCACGGCCAGTCCGCCGTGCGCCGCGCGTGCTACGCCGCCGACCGCACCGGCCACATGATCCTCCAGACGCTCTACCAGAACTGCGTCAAGCAGGACGTCGAGTTCTTCAACGAGTTCTACGTGCTGGACCTCATCACCGACCACGACCTCACCACCGAGGAGATCGCGGACGGCGAGGAGGTCAACGCCACCGGCGTGGTCGCCTACGACCTGGCCACCGGCGAGATCCACGTGTTCCAGGCCAAGGCGATCATCTTCGCCACGGGCGGCGCCGGGAAGATCTTCAAGACCACCTCGAACGCGCACACCCTGACCGGTGACGGCATGGCGCTGGCGTACCGCCGCGGCCTGCCGCTGGAGGACATGGAGTTCTTCCAGTTCCACCCGACAGGCCTGGCGGGCCTGGGCATCCTCCTGTCGGAGGCGGCCCGTGGTGAGGGCGGCATCCTGCGCAACTCCGAGGGCGAGCGCTTCATGGAGCGCTACGCCCCCACCATCAAGGACCTGGCGCCGCGCGACATCGTGGCCCGGTCCATGGCGAACGAGGTCCGCGAGGGCCGCGGCGCCGGCCCGAACAAGGACTACGTGCTGCTCGACCTGACGCACCTGGAGCCGGCGCACATCGACGCCAAGCTCCCGGACATCACCGAGTTCGCGCGCACCTACCTCGGCATCGAGCCCTACACCGAGCCCGTCCCGGTGTACCCCACGGCGCACTACGCCATGGGCGGCGTGCCGACGAACATCCTGGGCGAGGTGCTCCGCGACGGCGTCAACGTGGTCAAGGGCCTCTACGCCGCCGGTGAGGTCGCCTGCGTGTCCGTGCACGGCTCCAACCGCCTCGGCACCAACTCGCTGCTCGACATCAACGTCTTCGGCAAGCGCTCCGGCCGTGCGGCCGCCGCGTACGCGAAGACGGCGACGTTCCACGAGCTGCCCGAGGACCCGACCGTCCGCGTGGTCGAGCAGCTCGACGAGATGCGCAACCGGCCCGACGGCGAGCGCGTGGCGGACATCCGCAAGGCGCTCCAGGACACCATGGACCTCAACGCCCAGGTGTTCCGCACGGGCGACTCGCTGAACGCGGCCCTGGCCGACATCCGCGAGCTGCAGAAGCGCTACCGCAACGCGTCCGTCCAGGACAAGGGCAAGCTCTTCAACACCGACCTGCTGGAGGCGATCGAGCTGGGCTTCCTGCTCGACATCGCCGAGGTCACCGTGGTCGCGGCGATCAACCGCAAGGAGTCGCGCGGCGGTCACTACCGCGAGGACTTCCCGAACCGCGACGACGCCAACTACATGCTGCACACCATGGCCTACCGGCGCCCCACCGCGGCGTCCGACCAGGCCGAGGGTCACGTCGAGGGCTACTTCGACCACGTCGAGGAGTTCGACGGCTACAAGGTCGTCCTGGGCTCCAAGCCCGTCGTCCAGACCCGGTACGAGCCGATGGAGCGTAAGTACTGATGACTGCCACACTCGAAGCCGCCACCCCGACTCCCGCCGCGGGCGAGATCCCCTCGTTCACGGTCACGCTGCGCATCCGGCGGTTCAACCCCGAGGTGTCCGAAGAGGCCACCTGGCAGGACTTCACCGTCGAGGCGCACGGGACCGACCGCATCCTCGACGCCCTGCACAAGATCAAGTGGGACGAGGACGGCTCGCTCACGTTCCGCCGCTCCTGTGCGCACGGGGTCTGCGGCTCGGACGCGATGCGGATCAACGGTCGTAACCGCCTGGCCTGCAAGACGCTCCTGAAGGACGTCAACCCGGACAAGCCGATCACGGTCGAGCCCATCAAGGGCCTGCCCGTGGTCAAGGACCTCGTGGTCGACATGGAGCCGTTCTTCGCCTCCTACCGCGAGATCATGCCGTTCCTCATCACCTCCGGGAACGAGCCCTCCAAGGAGCGCTACCAGTCCCCCGAGGACCGCGCGAAGTTCGACGACACCACCAAGTGCATCCTGTGCGCCGCGTGCACGTCGTCCTGCCCGGTGTTCTGGACGGACGGCCAGTACTTCGGCCCGGCCGCGATCGTGAACGCGCACCGCTTCATCTTCGACAGCCGTGACGAGGGTGGCACGCAGCGCCTGGAGATCCTCAACGACAAGGAGGGCGTGTGGCGCTGCCGCACGACCTTCAACTGCACCGAGGCGTGCCCCCGTGGCATCGAGGTGACGAAGGCGATCCAGGAGGTCAAGCGCGCGATGATCACTCGCGCGTTCTGATCCTTCGGGGAGAACGGGGCGGCACGGGACGAGGTCCTATGCCGCCCCGTTCTCGTCGTCCTCGGCGGTCGGGTCGTGTGCGGCAGGCGGGTCGTGTGCGGCAGGCGGGTCGGCCATCCAGGCGCAGGCCATGAGCAGGACCCGGGCCAGCAGGTTGACCAGCACCAGGATGGTCACCACCACCGCGAACGACGCCAGCAGGGCGTTGCGGGCGGCGGCACCCGAGATCACCTCGGTGCCGAGGTAGCGCAGCGCACCGGCGACGACGCCGACCGCGAGCGAGCCGTACAGCAGGTCCCGCCAGGCCGTCCGCACGCCGCCCACGTACCGGACCACGGCGGCCACGACGACCGCGTCCAGCGCCAGGGTCACCAGGGCGCCGCCGACACGTACCGCGAAGGACACCGCGCCCCCGTCCAGGCCGAGGCTCTCCAGCGTCCAGGGCACCGCCGCCGAGACCGCCACGCTGGCCGCCGCCGTGACGAGCACGCCGACGCCGAGCAGCACGAACCCGAAGAGCTGCCGCAGGCGGTCGGTCACCGGGTTCCCGTGGCCGTCGATCTCCGCGAACATCGCCCGGACCGACGTGCGCAGGGCGCCCATGAAGTTGGTGGCGGACCACAGCAGCACCAGCGCCGCCACGGCCGAGGTCCAGCTCAGGCCGGTGGAGATCACGAGGTCGTTCGGCGACAGCACCCCGCCGCTGCCGGTGTCCACCAGCCCCGGGATCCACGTGTCGATCTGGTCCAGCACCGCGTCCCGCAGGTCGGCGTCCCCGCCGAGCACGCGCACGAACACGGTGTAGCCGATCGCGAGGGCCGCGAACAGCGAGAACAGGGCGGCGTAGGCCATGCCCCCGCTGAGCACGGCGCCGTTCGCCGTGTTGAACCGGGTCAGTGCCCGGCCCGGACGGGTCGCCTCCCAGCGCGCCCAGAGCGCCTGCCCCCACTCGATCAGCCGCCTCATCGCGACGAGACTAGACGCCGAGGGGGAACGCCGCCTGTGGTCGCCAGATCCCGTCGTCACCGTGCTCGTACTGGTAGAACCGGTCGACGTCGAAGTCCGCGGAGTAGTCCGCCATCGCCTCGAACGCCTTGTCGAGGTCGGCGTCCGGCACCTCGTGCGCGATGGTGACGTGCGGGTGGTAGTTGAACCGCAGCTCGCCGTCCAGGATCCCCGTGCGCACGCTCGCCTCGAGCCGCTCGCACTCGGAGATGCCCTGCGCCAGCGACACGAACACCACCGGCGAGATGGGCCGGAAGGTGGCCGTGCCGCGCAGCCGCACGGTGAACGGCGCAGCGGCGGCAGCCACGGCGGCCAGGTGCTCCCGTGCCTCGGCGAGCCGCCCGGCGTCGAGCAGGGTGGGTCCCAGCAGCGTGATGTGCGGAGGGATGAAGTTCGCGAGCGGGTCGTCGGCAGCCACCCGCGCCGCGCTGAGCTGCGCGGCGTAGGGCTCCGGGATCTCGATCGCGATCCCGATGCGGACCTGGCCCGGTCCGCGCTCGGGGAGGTTCACCGTTCGCCTCGCGCGGGCAGCAGCCCGAACCGTTCGTACATCCGGTCCAGCACCGGGCGGGCGATCGCGCGGGCCCGGTCGGCGCCGTCGGCCAGCACCTTGTCGAGCTGCGCGGGGTCCGCGAGGTACGTCTCGGCCCGGGCCTGGAACGGCTCGAGGAACGCGACGACGGCGTCGGCCAGGTCCACCTTGAGGTAGCCGTAGCCGCGGCCGTCGTACTCCTTGGCGATCGCGTCGATGTCGCGGCCGGTCACGGCCGAGAAGATCGTCAGCAGGTTCGAGATGCCCGGCTTCTCGGCCGGGTCGAAGCGCACGCCGTAGGACTCGTCGGCGTCGGTCACGGCCGACTTGATGGCCTTGACCGCCTTCTTGGGGTCCTCCAGCAGCCAGACGACGCCCTTGCCGCCCGTGCTGGACTTGCTCATCTTGGCGCTGGGGTCCTGCAGGTCCTGGATCTTCGCCACGGCCTTGACGATGTGCGTGTCCGGCACGACGGCGGTACCCGCGCCGAAGCGGGTGTTCAGCCGCTCCGCGAGGTCGCGCGTGAGCTCCAGGTGCTGGCGCTGGTCCTCGCCCACGGGGACCAGACCGGCGTCGTACAGGAGGATGTCGGCCGCCATCAGCACGGGGTAGGTGAAGAGCCCGACCGTGGTGCCCTCGCTGCCCTGCTTCGCGGACTTGTCCTTGAACTGCGTCATCCGGCCGGCCTCGCCGAACCCGGTCTGGCAGCTCAGCAGCCACGCCAGCTCGGCGTGCGCCGCCACGTGCGACTGCACGAAGAGGATGGACCGCTCCGGGTCGATGCCGCCGGCCAGGTACTGCGCCGCGGTGCGCCGGGTGCGCTCGCGCAGCAGCTCCGGGTCGGGGCTGACCGTCAGCGCGTGCAGGTCGACGACGCAGTAGAGCGCGTCGTAGGAGTCCTGCAGCGCGATCCACTGGGACAGGGCACCGATGTAGTTCCCCAGGTGGAGCGAGCCGTCGGTCGGCTGCATCCCGGAGAAGATGCGCTTCCGGGTGGGCAGATCGGCCACGGCAGCGGTGTCCGGCGCGGTCGGGGTGTGGGACGACATGCCCAACATTCTGGCAGGTCTGTGCGTCCTCACCGAATCCTCAGGTCGCTTCGTCGTCGTACGGCGCCTTCCCGGGTTCCGCGGCCGGTCCGGCCGACGTCGCTGACATGCCGTTCCGTGCCGCCACCCCGTCCGCGGCCCGCGCGGCGGCGGACCGGGAGTAGTCGGACGGGCTGTCGTCCATCAGCGCGTCCCGCACGATCCTGCGCGGGTCGTACTGGCGCGGGTCGAGCTTGGACCAGTCGACGTCGCTGAACTCCGGCCCGAGCTCGTCGTCGACGCGGGCCTTGGCGTTCTGGAGCAGGTCGCGACCCCGGCGCACGAGGGCGCCGAGCTGCTCCGCGTAGGTGGGCAGACGCTCCGGGCCGATCACGAGCATCGCGACCACCAGGATGATCACGAACTCCCAGCCGTTGATACCGAACACGGTCAGAGCCTACTCGCGTCGCGGGACGGCCCGGAGAACGCCCGATGAATCCCGTTCACTGGCCGCTCGACCGCTCTTCGAGCACCACGCGGACCTCGCGCTCGTCGTTCCCGGAGCGCACCTGGAGCGTCACCGGGTCGCCGGGCGCCTTGGCGCGGATCGCGACGATGAGCTCGTCGGCGACCGACACGGGGCGGCCGTCGACCGCGAGGATCACGTCGCCGGGCTTGATGCCCGCCTGGTCGGCGGGGCCGTCCGGCGTCACCGCGGGCGTGCCCTGCTGGGCCTCCTGCGACACCTGGACGCCCTCGCCCTGGTAGCTGGGGTCCAGCAGCACGCCGATGATCGGGAACGTCGCCGTGCCCGTCTCGATGAGCTGCTCGGCCGTGTGCCGCGCCTGGTTGGACGGGATGGCGAACCCGAGGCCGATGTTGCCGGTGGCCGTGGTGGTGCCCGGCCCCTGCGCGATGGCCGAGTTGATGCCGATCACCTCGCCCGCCGAGTTGACGAGCGGGCCGCCGGAGTTGCCGGGGTTGATCGCGGCGTCGGTCTGGATGGCGTCGATGAACGCCGCCTCCGCGGACTCCCCCGCCTTGACGGGGCGGTGCAGCGCGCTGACGATGCCGGTGGTCACCGTGGCCTCCAGGCCCAGCGGCGAGCCCACGGCGAGCACCGAGTCGCCGACCACGACGTCGTCGGAGTCGCCCAGCACGAGCGGCTCCAGCCCCGTCTCCTCGACCTTGATGACGGCGAGGTCGTAGTCCGGCGTGGCCCCCACCAGCTTGGCGGGCTGCTCGTGGCCGTCCGAGAAGGTGACCGTCACGTCCGCCCCCGAGGCCGCCTCGGCGACCACGTGGTTGTTCGTGAGGATGTAGCCCTCGGACTTCAGGATCATGCCCGACCCGGTGGCCACGCCCTGCTGGGCGCGCACCTCGATCGAGACCACGCTCGGCAGCGCGGCGGCGGCGATCGCGGCCACCGAGCCCTCCGGGCGGTCCACGTGGGTGGTGCCGGCGGCGGGCTGGGGCAGCGCGGCGTCGGCCGGGCGCGCCGTCCCGCGGGCGTCCAGCAGCGCGTAGGCGCCGACGCCGCCGCCGGCACCGGCGAGCAGGCCCAGCAGCACGACGGCGGACACCGCGCCCGCGCCGAGCCGGCTCCGGCGCGACCGGGGCGGCTGCGCGGTGCCGTACGGGGTGGTGCCGTGGGGCTCTGTGCCGTGGGGCGCCGTGCCGTGCGGGTCGGTCCCCGCGTGCGGCGCGTGCTCGTCCTGGTCGGCGGCCGACGGCGCGGGGATCGTGGTCAGGTAACCCGTCGCCGGGAGCTGCTGGGTCGGCTGGGCCTGGGCCGGCTGTCCCGGGGCCGGCGGGGCCGGGACGGGCGCGGGGGCCTGCGGGGCCGGGAGCTGCTCCGTCGGGCGCTCGGCGGCCGGCTGCTCTGCCGGCGTCCCCGTGGGCGCGGGTTCGGGCGTGCGCCCCGCGACCGGCGTCGGCTCGTTCGCGGGGGGCACTGCTGCGCGCGGTGTGGGAGGCGCGAACGGGTTCTCGTCGGTCATGGGCTTTCGATGGCTCCTGTCACGGTGTGCCACCCGCGGGCGATGCGGGGCAGGACCCCGGCATCGTAGCCATGCTCACCGAACGACGCCACGAGCTCGGTCAGTACCTCCTCCGGCGCGTCGGCGACGACGTCGACCACCATGTCGTCGGACTGCCACGCCACGTGGGCGGGCTCCGTGGCCAGCACCTGGACGCCGCCGACCGTCGTACCGCCCTGGGCGAGCTGCCCGGCGCGCTCGCGCACCACGGCGTGGCCCGAAGGCCCGGTGAGGTCGATCTCCAGCGTCTGGCCCTGCTCGCCCACGAGGCGCATGGCCGAGACCGTGTAGCCGTCGGGCAGGTCGGTGGGCGCCACCCAGCCGTTGTCCGCGGCCCAGTCGAGCGCGGCGGGCGTGAGCTGGGCGGGGTCCACGTCGAGCTCCGCGAGCACGTCCTGGCCGGCGGCCGCGGCGTCGGGCCCTGTCCGGCCGAGCATCGTCATGCTGGTCTGCGCGGAGAGCTGCGGGGACACCACGGGCATGTCGCCGAGCGTGAAGAGTGCCAGGCCCAGCACGCCGGCTCCGCCGACACCGAGCGCGGTGATCCGGGCGGTCCTGCGGCGCCGGGCGGGGCGGTCGATCCGGCCGTCGAAGTCGCCGAACCCCGAGGCCTGCCACACCGGCGCGGCCAGCGGGTCCGGGCCCAGGAACGGTCGGCGCAGCGGGTCCTCGTCCGCGGACGGGATGCTGGCCTGGAGCGCCATCAGGCGGGCGGTGAGGGCCGGGTCGGGCACCACGTCGGCGGCCGACGAGAGCGCCCGCCGGGCGGCGCGCGCCGTGTCGAGCTCGCGGGCGCACAGGCGGCACATCGTCACGTGGGAGAGCGCGCGCTCCGTCTCCGCGGGCGAGAGCTGCCCGTCAGCCAGAGCGCTGACCAGGTCACCGAGGTGGCTCATCGCACGCCCCCGCGCGTCGGCGCCAGGTGCTCCAGCGCGTCGCGGAGCTGGGCGCGGGCGCGGTGGATCCGGGAGCGCACGGTGCCGAGCTTGACGCCCAGAGTCACGGCGATCTCCTCGTAGCTCAGGCCCTCGATGTCGCACAGCACGACGGCCGCGCGGTACTCCGGCCGCAGCGCGTCGAGCGCGCGCTGGACGTCCTGGTCGAGGTTGGCGTGCTCGTACCCGCGCTCCGGCCGGCCGAAGTCGCCGGTGTCGGCGACGTGGCCGTCGTCGTCACCCATCGCCTCCATGCGGATGCGCTTCTTGCGGCGCGCCTGGTCCAGGAACAGGTTGGTGGTGATGCGGTGCAGCCAGCCCTCGAACGTGCCCGGCGTATAGCTGGACAGCGAACGGAACACCCGGATGAAGGTCTCCTGCGTCAGGTCCTCGGCGTCCTGCTTGTTGCCGGTCAGACGGTAGGCGAGCCGGTAGACGCGCGCGGAGTGCTCGCGCACGATCTCTTCCCAGGTAGGCGGCTGCCAGGGCAGGTCTGCGGCGCCGGCCCCGGAGGGTACCGGCGCGGTCGCGTCTGCTGCTGGGCGAGTGCTCACAGAAGTCATCGTCCTCTCAACGTACGTCAAAGCCCAGGCGTTCCCACGGGCTGTACCCTGACGCCGCACGTGATGTACACAACTGCCCGGTTCAGCGGAGGAAGCCATCAGCACAGCGGAGCCGTCAGGCCACGGCAGGGTCGCGGCCTGGGTCTACAGCGAGGCCTTCGTCCCCGAGGACGAGGTGCTGCTGCGCGCCCGCGAACGCGCCTCGGAGCTGGGCTGCACCGCCGTGCTGCCCGGGGTCGGGGCGGTGCTGCGGGTGCTCGCGGCCGCCACCAACGCGCACGCCGTCGTCGAGGTCGGCACGGGGGCCGGGGTGGCCGCGCTCTGGCTGCTGCGGGGCATGCCGCAGGACGGCCAGCTCACCACCATCGACCGCGAGGTGGAGCACCAGCGCGCCGCGCGGGCGGCGTTCGTGGAGGACGGCGTGGCCCCGCACCGCACCCGGATCATCCCCGGACGGCCCGGGGACGTGCTGCCCCGGCTGGCGGACGGCGCCTACGACCTGGTGCTCGTGGCGAGCGACCCGCTCGCGTACCCCGAGTACGTGGACGAGGCCCTGCGGCTGCTGCGCCCGGGCGGCGTGCTCGCCGTCGACAGCGCGCTGCTGCGGGACCGGGTGGCGGACCCCGCACGTCGCGACGAGCTCACCACCGTGGTGCGGGAGGTGGGCCGGACGTTGCGGAACGACGAGCGGGTGCTGCCCGCCATGCTGCCGAGCGGGGACGGGCTGCTGCTGGCCGTCCGCCGCTGACCTGCCGAGAGGCCGGTTCTCGCGACGGACGGCCGCCGAAAGACTGGAGACCGGGTCGGCCGGTCAGCCGACGACGGTCTGGAGAGCGTCTCCGAGCTCGCTGGCCTCGGTCGCGTTGAGCTCGACGACGAGCCGACCGCCGCCCTCGAGCGGCACACGCATGACAATGCCGCGCCCCTCCTTGGTGACCTCGAGCGGTCCGTCACCCGTTCGCGGCTTCATCGCAGCCATGTGTGGCTCTCCCATTCCGTTGTCCGGTGTGTAGCAGCATTCATGTCTCCGGCGAACGCCGAGGGCACAGACCCATTCTAGTTCAAATGACGCCCCTTACTTTCCACTCGCCCATTCGCCGGTCGTTCACACCGGCGGGTGCTGGGAAGGGAGTCGAATCGTGCGTGGGCTCAGGCAAGACCCCTCAGGGCGGCGGCCGGCGGTGCCTCGTCGCGCAGGGCCGCCACGAGGTCGAGCACCCGCCGCGTCGCGGCCACGTCGTGGGCCCGGAAGACCCGCGCACCGAGCCACGCCGCCACCGCCGTCGCGGCCAGCGTGCCCTCCAGCCGCTCCTCGGGCGGCAGGTCGAGCGTCTCCCCCACGAAGTCCTTGCGGGAGAGCGCCATCAGCAAGGGGAAACCGAGCCCGGCGAGCGCCTCGGTGCGCCGCAGGAGCTGCAGGGACTGCCACGTGTTCTTGCCGAAGTCGTGGGTCGGGTCCACGAGCACGGACTCGCGCGGCACGCCGCACGCCACGGCCCGCTCCGCGGCGGCCCGCAGGGTCGCCACGACGTCGGCCACCAGGCCGTCGGGGCCGGGGTACTCCACCCGGTACGGGTCGGTGCGCGGCACGGCGCCGCCCGTGTGCGAGCAGACGACGCCGACGCCGGCGGCGCCCGCCACCTCCACGAGGGCGGGGTCGTGCCCGGCCCACGTGTCGTTGATCAGGTCCGCGCCGGCGTCGATCGCGGCGCGGGCCACCCCGGCGCGCCACGTGTCGACCGAGACCAGCAGGTCGGGCACGGCACGGCGCACGGCGGCCACGAACGGCACGACGCGGCGGATCTCCTCGGCCTCGTCGACGGGCGCGCCGTTGCCCGCCCGCACGCCGCCGACGTCGAGGATCTCGGCGCCGTCGGCCCAGGCGCGCTCCGCGGCGGCCAGCGCCGCGGCGTCGTCGGGCACCCGGGCGGGCGCGTAGAACGAGTCGGTGGTGCGGTTGAGCACCGCCATCACGACCGGGCGCACCGCGCGGCCCGTGCGCCCCACCTCACGCCCGCGCAGCACCAGCCGCTCGGACGGCGGCGGAACCGCCGTCCCGTGAGCCTCCGCGCGGTCCACCTACGCGGTGCCCAGGGAGTTCAGCTGCCCCTGCCGCGTGCCCGCGGCCTCCTCCGTCGCCCGCTCGGCGGCCACGGCCGCCTGCAGGGCCGCCTGCTCCGCCGCGATCTGGTGGGCCCGGTCGACCACGTGCCGCACCGCGTCCGCCGGGTCGTCGGTCAGGTGGATGATGTCGAGGTCGGCGGCGCTGATGACACCGTGCTCCAGCGCCGTCGTCCGGACCCACTCCAGGAGCCCGCCCCAGTACGCCTTTCCCACCAGGACGATCGGGAACTGGGTGACCTTGTGCGTCTGCACCAGGGTGACGGCCTCGAAGAGCTCGTCGAAGGTGCCGAAACCACCCGGCATGACGATGAATCCCTGTGCGTACTTCAGGAACATCGTCTTTCGCGCGAAGAAGTAGCGGAAGTTGATTCCGAGATTGACGTACTCGTTCACACCCTGCTCGAAGGGCAGCTCGATACCGAGGCCCACGGACGTGCCGCCCGCCTCGGCGGCGCCCTTGTTCGCGGCCTCCATGATGCCGGGCCCGCCACCCGTGATGACGGCGTAGCCGGCCTCGACCAGCAGCCGGCCCACGGTCTCGCCGGCGGCGTAGTCCGGGTGACCCGGCTTGGTGCGCGCCGAGCCGAACACCGAGACGGCCTGGCCGAGCTCGGCCAGCGCGCCGAAACCCTCGACGAACTCGCTCTGGATGCGCAGCACCCGCCACGGGTCGGAGTGCAGCCAGTCGGTGTCCTGGTCGGAGGCCAGGAGGCGCTGGTCCGTCGTGGTGCGCGGGATCTGGTTCCCGCGCAGGAGCACCGGACCACGGCGGTAGCCGCGGCCGGACTGTGGAATGCCGTCGTCGCTCATGCGACCAAACTAGTCGTCCAGGAGCCAGGCTCGCAGCGCGTCGCGGCACTGCGCGAGCTGCGCGACCGGCAGGTGCTCGTCGTCCTTGTGCGCGAGCAGCGGGTCGCCGGGCCCGAAGTTCACCGCGGGCACCCCCAGCTCCGAGAACCGGGCGACGTCGGTCCACCCGTACTTGGGTGCCGGGGCGCCACCCGTCGTGGCCAGCACCGACTTCACGAACTGCGCCGCCAGCGGGTCGTCGAGGCCCGGACGGGCGCCACCCGCGGCGTCCGTCACGAGGACCTCGAAACCGGCGAAGACCTCCCGCAGGTGGGCCTCCGCCTCGGCGACGGAGCGCGAGGGGGCGAACCTGTAGTTCACCTCCACCGTGCACGCGTCCGGGATCACGTTGCCCGCGATGCCGCCCTCGATCCGCACGGCGTTGAGGCCCTCGCGATAGACCAGCCCGTCCACCTCGACCTCGCGCGGCTCGTAGGCCGCCAGCCGGGTCAGCACCGGCGCGACCGCGTGGATGGCGTTCTCGCCCGTCCAGGCCCGCGCCGAGTGCGCGGCGACGCCGTGCGTGCGCACCTCGACGCGCATCGTGCCGTTGCAGCCGCCCTCGATCCCGGCGTTCGAGGGCTCCCCCAGGATCGCGAAGTCGCCCCGCAGGAGCTCGGGGTGGTTGCGCGCCAGCCGGCCCAGGCCGTTCAGCGCGGAGTCCACCTCCTCGTGGTCGTAGAAGATCCACGTCAGGTCGTGGGCGGGCGCGGTGCCGGGTGCCCCGAGCTCGGCCGCCAGGGCGAGGGCCACGGCGACGCCGCCCAGCATGTCGACGGTGCCGCGGCCCCAGAGGACGGCGTCCGGCCCGCCGTCGGCGCCCGCGCCGTCCGGACCGACCAGCCGGGTCGGCAGGTTGTCCGCGATCGGCACGGTGTCGATGTGCCCGGCCACGACCACGCGCCGGTCGCGGCCGAGGTGCGTCCGGGCCACCAGGGCGTCGCCGTCGCGCAGCACCTCCAGGTGCGGGCAGCCGCGCAGGACCGCCTCGATCGCGTCGGCGAGGGCCTTCTCGTCGCCGCTGACGGACGGGATGTCGCAGAGGATCCGGGTGAGGGCGACCAGGTCGGCCCCCTCACCGGACGGGTCGAGCAGGGCAGGGTCGATCGCGTTGTCCACAGGGCAAGCCTATGGGCTCCGTGCGGCCGTTAGGCTGGAGGCATGACGACCGCATGGGGCTTCGGCCTTGCCACGATCGCCGACGACGGCACCACCCTCGACACCTGGTACCCGGCGCCCGCCCTCGGCGACGCGCCCGCCGGCGCCACGCCGCCGGAGTCGCTCGCCGCGGCCGCCGGCACCGACGACGTGCGACGGGTCCGGCTCGAGGTCGTGACCACGCAGATCGACCTCGCCGACCCGCCCAAGAGCGTCTCCGACGCGTACCTGCGGCTCCACCTGCTGTCCGCCCGCCTGGTCCGCCCGCACGGCCTCAACATGGACGGCATCTTCGGGGCCCTGACCAACGTCGTCTGGACCAGCGCCGGCCCGTGCGCCGTCGACGGCTTCGAGGAGACCCGCCTGCGTCTGCGCGCCCGCGGCCACGTCACCGTGTTCGGCGTCGACAAGTTCCCCCGCATGGTCGACTACCTCGTCCCGTCGGGCGTCCGCATCGCCGACGCCGACCGCGTCCGCCTCGGCGCGTACCTCGCGCCGGGCACCACCGTGATGCACGAGGGCTTCGTCAACTTCAACGGGGGCACGCTCGGCACGTCCATGGTCGAGGGCCGCATCTCGGCGGGCGTCACGGTCGGCGACGGGTCCGACGTCGGCGGCGGCGCGTCGATCATGGGCACCCTGTCCGGCGGCGGCAAGCAGGTCGTGTCGCTCGGCGAGCGCTGCCTGCTGGGCGCCAACGCGGGCCTCGGCATCCCCCTCGGCGACGACTGCGTGGTCGAGGCCGGCCTGTACCTCACGGCGGGCACCAAGGTGACGGTGCTCGGCGCGGCGGCCGACCCGTACGGCGACGGTACCGCCCCCGTCAAGGCGCGCGACCTCGCCGGCCGCAGCAACCTGCTGTTCCGGCGCAACTCCACCACGGGCGCCGTCGAGGTGCTCGACCGCACCGGCGTCGGCATCGAGCTCAACGAGGTGCTGCACGCCAACTGAGGCATCCGTCCCCGTTTGCACCATCCCTGACCAGGCGGATTACAATTCGTGGCCCTCCTGATACCGCCCCGGACGACAGGGAGCTCGCATGGCCCTCCTGGCTGAGACCGGTTCGTCGGTCCCGCCACCCGCTGACGGCCCCACGCCGCCGCGGTCGGTCGGGCGCGCCCTGAAGTACGTCGTGGCGGTCGGGACCGTGTGCGTGGTCGCGACGGTGGGCGTCGTCGTGGGGCTGAACCGCCTCGCGGGGTCCGGTCCCGTGACCGAGCGCTGCACGGCGGTGCTGGAGGACGCGAACTGGTACCTCTCGCCCGACCAGGCGGACAACGCGGCGCTCGTGGCCGGCACCGCGGTGGCCCGCGGCCTGCCCGCCCGGGCGGCCACGATCGGCCTGGCCACGGCGCTGCAGGAGTCCAAGCTCATCAACATCGACTACGGCGACCGCGACTCCGTGGGGCTGTTCCAGCAGCGGCCGTCCCAGGGCTGGGGCACCGTCGACGAGATCCTCGACCCGGCCTACTCCACCAACGCCTTCTACGACGTGCTGATCGAGGTCGAGGGGTACGAGGACATGGAGGTGACGGACGCCGCGCAGACCGTGCAGCGCTCCGCCTACCCCGACGCGTACGCGCAGCACGAGACGCGCTCGCGCGCCTGGGCCTCGGCCCTCACGGGCAACTCCCCCGCCGCCCTGTCCTGCGAGCTCGCCCCGGTGGCCGACGGCGACCAGATCGCCCCCGCGGCCGCCCGTGACGTCGTGGCGGGCCGCCTGGGCCGGGACCTGGGGCTCGCGCCCGCGACCGGCGCGGCGGATCCCAACCGGCAGGACCCGGCGTCGGCGACCGTGACGGTGGACGCGACGCCGCTGACGCCCGACGACCCGGTGCGCGGCGGCTGGGCGACCGCCCAGTGGGCCGTCGCGACGGCCCAGGCCACGCAGGCGGTCGAGGTGCACGTGGACGACCAGGTGTGGCTGCGCGACGAGGCCGCCTGGAGCGAGGCCGAGACGCGGCTGAACCCCGGCGAGGTCCGCATCACGGTGGACGCCGCGGAGTAGCCGCGGAGCAGCAGAAACGTGTCAGGCCCTCAGGTCACCGGGGTGACCTGAGGGCCTTCCCCCCCCCCCGGGAAAGGGTCCTCCTCCTCCCTTCTGTCTCTTCTCCCCCCCTTCCACCCCCTCCCCACATTCGAGTGTCGATCT
>NZ_JBHWLR010000003.1:136087-196612 GCF_042731755.1 Promicromonospora sp. NPDC059942 | reverse complement strand
CTCCCAGGGAGGGGTTGTTTTGGTGGGTTGGGAGGTGGGGAGAAGAGAAAGGGGGAGCAGGGGAGAAGAAGAAGGGGGTAAGCCCCTCAGGTCACCGGGGTGACCTGAGGGCCTGACACGTCTACGGGGAAGGGCTACTCGTCCTCGATGTGCAGCTCCGCGATGTCGTCGCCGAGCTTGTTCAGCAGCGCGTGCCGCGCCTCGCGACGACGCCGCTGCTCCAGCGGCTCCGGCACGGGGGCGGCCGCGATGAGGCGCTGCGTGTACTCCTCACGGGGGTGGTGCAGCACCTCCTCGCGCGGGCCCTGCTCCACGATCCGGCCGTTCTGCAGCACCACCACGCGGTGGGCCAGCAGGTCGATCACCGCGAGGTCGTGGCTCACGAAGAGGCAGGCGAACTTGTACCGCTCCTGCAGCGCCGTGAACATCTTGAGCACGTTGGCCTGCACGGACACGTCCAGGGCCGACGTCGGCTCGTCAGCGACGAGCAGCTCGGGGTCGAGCGTGAGGGCACGGGCGATGCTCACGCGCTGGCGCTGGCCGCCGGAGAGCTCGTGCGGGTACCGGTTGAAGGCGCTGCGCGGCAGCTCGACGGCGTCGAGCAGCTCCAGCACGCGACGCCGGCGCGACCGGTCGTCGCCCTCCTTGTGCACCACGAGCGGCTCGGCGATCACGTCGCCGATCGGCAGCCGCGGGTTGAGCGACGACGCCGGGTCCTGGAACACGACGCCGATGCGCTTGCGCAGGGCCTTGAGCTCCTTGCCCCGCAGCTTGCCGAAGTCGGTCCCGAGGATCGACACCGAGCCGGACGCCGCGGGGATGAGCCCGAGCGCGCACTTGGCGATGGTGGACTTGCCGGAGCCCGACTCGCCCACCAGACCCACGATCTCGCCCTGCGCCACGGACAGCGACACGTCGTCGACGGCCCGGAACGTCGGCTTGCCCAGCCGGTGGTACTCGATGACGAGGTTGCCGAGGTCGAGCGCCGGCAGGTCCTCGGGCGCCGCATCGACCGGGGCGACGTCGCCGAACTGGCCCGGCCCGGACCCCAGGTGGGGCACGGCGGCCAGCAGGCGCTTCGTGTACTCGTGCCGCGGGTGGTTGAGCACCTGGTCGGCGGTGCCCGTCTCCACGAGGTCGCCCTTGAGCATGACGGCGACGCGGTCGGCCATGTCGGCCACGACGCCCATGTTGTGGGTGATCAGCAGGATGCCGGTGTTCAGCTTGTCCTTGAGCGAGCGGAGCAGGTCGAGGATGTCGGCCTGCACGGTCACGTCGAGGGCCGTGGTGGGCTCGTCGGCGATGATCACCTTGGGGTCGCACGCGATGGCCATGGCGATGACGACGCGCTGACGCTGACCGCCGGAGAGCTCGTGCGGGTACTGCTTGAGGCGGCGCTCGGGCTCGGGGATGCCGACCATCGCGAGCAGCTCGGCGGCACGCGCCGTGGCCTGCTTGCCGAAGGCGATGCCGTGCAGCTGCAGGCCCTCGGTGAGCTGGTCGCCGATCGTGAGCACCGGGTTCAGGGCGGTCATGGGCTCCTGGAACACCATGGCCACGTCGTTGCCGCGCATGTTGCGCAGGCCCCGGCCGTCCAGGCCGCCCACGACCTTGTCGCCCACGCGGATGGTGCCGCCGACGCGCGCGTTGCGGGGCAGCAGGCCGAGCGCCGTCATCGAGGTGACGGACTTGCCCGAGCCGGACTCGCCCACGAGCGCGACGACCTCGCCCGGCCGGACCTCCAGGTCGATGCCCTTGACGGCGTGCACGTCGCCGAACTCGGTCTTGAACGTGACGGTGAGGTCCTCGAAGGAGAGGACGGCGTCACCGGTCGCCGAGGCGGAACCGGGAGCGCTGATGTCGAGAGTGGTCATTCTCAGTCCTTGCTCCGGTTCTGGCGGGGGTCGAACGCGTCGCGCAGGCCGTCCCCGATGAAGTTCACGCACAGGGCGATGGTCAGGATCATCAGGCCCGGCCACCAGAACAGCCAGGGCCGGGTCGAGAAGGCGGCCTGGTAGTCGGAGATGAGCGTGCCGAGCGAGGTGTCGGGCGCCTGGACGCCGAACCCGAGGAAGCTCAGCGAGGTCTCCAGCAGGATCGCGGCCGAGATCGAGAGCGTCGCGGACACGATGATCACGCCGACCGCGTTGGGCAGCACGTGCCGGGTGATGATCCGCCAGGGACCGGTGCCGACCGCCTGGGCCGCGAGCACGAAGTCGCGCTCGCGGAGCGAGAGCACCTCGCCGCGCACCAGTCGGGCCAGGCTCGTCCAGGTGACCAGGCCGAGCACGAGGGCCAGGCCGAGGATGCCCCAGCCGGACGCCGTCTTGCCGAGCACCGCCGCGATCACCAGCAGCGGGATGACGATGAAGACGTCGGTGACCCGCATGAGGATCGACTCGAGCCACCCGCGGTAGAAGCCGGCCAGCGCGCCGATCAGCGTGCCCACGATCGTGGAGATGATGCCGACCGAGAACGCGATGATCAGCGAGAACTGGGTGCCGCGCATGACCAGCGCGAAGTAGTCCTTGCCACCGGTGTCCTGGCCGAACGGGTACGCCCAGGTGGGCGCGCCGTCACCGATCTTGTCGTACTGGAGCGTGTAGTCCTTGGGCCACCAGCCGGGGATGGGGCCGACGCCGATGGACGTGAACGCCACGATGATGACGATGCCGAGCACGATCATCGAGGTGAGTGCCGCCCGGTGCCGGAAGAACCGGCGGGCGACGAGCTGGCCCTGGCTGTAGGACTTGTCCTCGCCGGGCAGCGGGCCCGCCGAGCCGCCGGCCGCGAGGCCGACCGCGTCGACGCCGGCCACGGAGACCTGGGGCTCGTAGTCCTCGCCCTCGGGGTTGCTGTTCCTGATGTCACTCATGTCTGTGTCTCCTGCCGTGGCCCGCGCTCAGCGCCGGATCCGGGGGTCGAGGGCCGCGTACGCGATATCTGCCAGCAGGTTCATCAGCACGGCGGCGATGCCCGTGACGAGGAAGAACGCCATGACCGGTGCGGGGTCGACGGCGTTCAGGCCGTCCTGGAACAGCGCACCCATGCCCTTCCAGCCGAACACCTGCTCCGTGATGATCGCGCCGCCGATGATGCCCGCGAAGTCGAAGGCGATGATCGTCGTGATCGGGATCAGCGCGTTGCGGAAGGCGTGCTTGACGATGACCTCACGCTCGGACAGGCCCTTGGACCGGCCGGTGCGGACGTAGTCCTGGTTCAGGGTCTCCAGCATCGAGGACCGCGTGTACCGCGAGTAGCTCGCCACGGAGACCAGGGTGAGCAGGATCGTCGGCAGCAGGATCTGCGTGCCCAGGTCGAGCACCTGCTCCCAGAAGCCGCCGGTGAAGTTCGGCGTCTGCGAGCCGATCGTCGAGATGGGGCGCGACTTGACGCCCAGGAAGCTCGACCAGTGCGCGATCAGCAGGTCCGCGAAGACCATCGCGCTGGTGATCACGCCGGTGATGCCGGTGACGAGCATGACCTGCTTGCGCGCGTAGCCGCCCCAGGCGGCGCCGATCCCCACCGAGACCAGCACGGCGAGCACGAACAGCCCGGCGAGCAGGCCCCAGCTCGGGCTGTTGACCAGCAGCGGTGCGAAGGCGAGGTAGGCGACGACGCCGACGACCACGGTCGTACCCGCCGCGTAGAGGGCACGCCGGTTGCGCAGGCCCGCGACGAGCGCGGTGACGAGCACGCCCGCGGCGGCCGAGACCACGAGCACGCCGCCGATGCCGAACATCGGGTTGCGCCACCAGTCGAGGGAGTTGAAGACGAAGAGCATGATCGTGACGAACGCGAACACGACCGCGGCCGTGACCAGCCGGCGCTTCCTGGAGCCGCCGAGGATGGCCTGGAGCAGGAATCCCGCCACTATCGCCGCTATGACTATCGTCCATGGCGCGTACTGACCGACGGCGATCCAGTTGTTGTACTGGATGCCCGCGTACTCCTTGAGCAGCGTCGCCGCCCAGAACACCGGCAGCGAGAAGAAGAGGAACGCGCTGAAGGTGATGGAGTAGTCGAAGCCCGAGTACTGGCGGATCGCGGTGAGGATGCCGAGCGCGATGCCGACGACGATGGCGAGCAGCGTGGACACGGTCACCAGCCGCAGGGTCGAGCTGGCCGCCTGCTGGGTCAGCCCCAGCACGTCGACGCCGTTGATCGTGACGCCGAGGTCACAGTTACCGGTGAAGCAGCCTCCGACACCCTTGAGCCAGTCCCAGTAGCGCTCGTACCAGGGATCGTCGAGCCGCATCAGCGCGATTCGCTGGTCGATGAGCTGCTGCTTGTTCTGGGCGTTGGACTCGCGCAGGTCCTTGAGCGGATCGCCGGAGTTGATGGTCAGGACATACACGAGCAGTGAGGCGCCGAGCAGGACGAGCGCCGAGGCGCCGATGCGCCGGAGGATGAACTTGAGCACAGGTTGGCCCTTCGAGGCGGACGCAGCACGGCGTCTGCTGGGGAATGCGATCAGCGTGTCACTATAGGACACCGGATGAAAGTTGCTGCCATCCGCCCTGGTCAGAACGGGAAATAATCCTGACCTGAAGCGAACAGCCCTGCGGGGAAGGGAGCAGAGGCGCCCTTCCCCGCAGGTCTTGCGTCAGGCTCGCGTCAGGAGGCGCGGGCCCACTGCTCGGAGTTCCACACGACGCCGCTCTGGGCGGCGGTGTTGCGGACGTTCTCCAGGCTGGAGCTGCTGGCGATGACGCCCGGGTGGGCGAACAGCGGGATACCGAAGAGCGTGTCCCACAGCTGCTTCTCGATGATCACGGTCTGCTCGGCGTGCACCGTCTCGTCCGTGGTCGAGGCCAGCGTGTCCCACGCCTTGTCGACGGTCTCGTCCGAGTACCCGCCGTAGTTCTGCGGGAAGTCCGTCGCGTAGATGTTCTGGCCCGAGGCGATCTGGCCCGAGCCGGCCCAGGCGAACAGCGCCACCTCGTAGTCACCGTTCGGCAGGTCCTTGTCGAAGAAGTCCGGCGCGGCGGAGTCGACGATGTCGAAGCCGACCTGGTCGCACGAGGACTTGATGGCCTCGACCTCGGCGGCACGACGCGGGTTCGGCGCGGCGTAGCCGATGCGAACCTTCTCGCCCTCCTTGAGGCCCGCGGCAGCGAACTTCTCCTTGGCGGCGTCGAGGTCGACCTCGTCGTACCGGCCGTCGTAGGACTGCGAGACGACGTCCTCGTAGTTGTCCTGGAACGGGAAGACCTCGCGGGCGTTCATGACGACCGCCTCGGGGGCGATCGGCTTGATCAGGTCGTCCACGATCTTCTGGCGCGGCACGCAGAGCGCGAACGCCTCACGGGCCTCCAGCGAGTCGGAGAAGATGCCCGAGTTGAAGTTGAAGTCGAGGTGCTCCCAGGTCAGGTTCTGGTTGGTGTCCACCGTGACGGCGTCACCGAGCTGCTCGAGCTGCGTCACCGTGTCGACCGTGGGGCCGTTCGGCTGGATGACGTCGAGGTCACCGTTGGCGAGCGCCTGGATCTGCGCGTCGGCGGCGACGAAGCGGACCGTCAGCTCCTTGGTGGCAGCGGGCGTGCCCCAGTACTTGTCGTTCGCCTCAAGGGTGATGTACTGACCGGCCTCCCAGCCGTCCGCCTTGAAGTTGTACGGGCCGCTGACCGGGGCGATCGCCGGGTCCGGGACGTCGCCCGGCTGCGACAGCCAGCCCTCGTTCCAGAACTTGGCGGCCTTCTTCAGGACGTCGAGGTCGAGGTCCTGGATGGCGGTGACGAGCTCCTCGGTGGAGACGCCGGCCTGCTCGGCTACCACGTGCGCCGGGAACGGCGAGCCGATCTGGATCTTCCAGTCGGCGTACACGCGCTCGTAGTCGTAGGTGAACGACTTGGCGTCCGGGGAGTCCGCCTTCGGGCCCTCGGGGACGTAGTCACCCAGGCTCAGGCCGGAGACGTGGTTGAACAGCGGGACCTCGGAGGCGTCCTTGGTGACCTTGCCGTCCTCGGTGATCGCCTGAGTGGCCCAGTCGAGCAGGTAGTCGGCGTAGGTGATCGGGGTGCCGTCGGACCAGGCAGCCTCGTCGTTGAGGGTGTACTCGACCTGCAGCGGGTCCTCGGAGAGCGCCTCGTAGGTGCCGTACTCCTCGTCGGTGCAGATGGAGCCGTCGTTGCCGAAGTACCAGAAGCCGCCGAAGAGGCGCTCCGTCACGGCGCTGTTGTACGTGGAGTAGGTCTCCGGGGTGTTCGAGTTGTAGCCGAGGAACTCGTCCTCGACGGACACCTTGATCTCACCGTCAGCGGTGGTGACGTCCCCGAGGTCCGCCTTGCACGGGCCGTCGGCCGAGGCCGAGGTCGCAGTGGCTTCACCTTCGGCCGGGTTGTCGTTCCCCGCCGGGCTGGTGCACGCCGAGAACAGCAGCGCGCCACTGGCGGCCACTGCGACGGCGGCGCTCAGTCGCCTGATCTTCAATGTTCCTCCTCATGGGGATGACGGTCACGAACCACCGCCGTCCGCCTCAGCGCAGGGGGTGAGATGTCCGTCACCGTCAAGGTTTCCGCTCACGCTACTCACGCGATGGGAGGGTTTGCCCTACTTCGCCGTTTGCCGGAACTGATCGTTACCGACCTGATATCGCTCCGTAGCGGCATCGTCGCCGTACATCAAGAACGGAAACAGGGCGGTAACACCTCGGGTGAAATTTCACACCCATCCGTGCGATCGCGCCACCGCGACGAATGCACCCCGGGTCGCGAGCACCTGTTCGGCGGTCAGCGTGGGCACCGCGGCGAGCAGCACCTCGGTCACCTCGACCGCGAGCTCACGCTCGGACGGGCCCTCGCCGTCGGGCCGCGACCCGGCGTCGGGCAGGGGCGGGAGGAAGGTCGGGACTGGCGTGGTGGTCGCGCCCGCGCCGACGGCGGCCGACGCCATCGCCGGGGCCAGGGCGGGCGCCGGCGTCACCAGCGTGACCGTCGAGGCCTTCAGGCCCCGGTCGCCGTCCTCCACCGCGAAGTCCACGACCGCGCCCACCGCGAGGTGGCGCTTGTCGAACTCGAGGTCGTTGACGTGGATGAACACGTCGTCCCCACCGGTGTCCGGGGCAACGAAACCATAGCCGCGAACCTCGTCGAACCTGATGACCTTGCCTTGAACCACGGCACACACTCCACCTCGTGAGAAACCCTGCGTCTTCGAGTCTAGGACGCTTGTCCAACTCCGCCTGGGCAACGTACACGGAGGTTCTCGCTTTCCGTCCAAGGACTCTCCGTCGCGGGTCTGAAGCAGCCACCGTGGTTCCGTGGCGGTGGAATGTTGCGTAGCGTGGCCGGGACCCCCGCACCCGAGGAGAGTCCGCTGAGCACCGAGGTCTGGTACGTGAGCTATGGGTCCAACATGGCCCGGGCCCGGCTCGCCTGCTACCTCGAGGGCGGGTGCCCGCCCGGTGCGCGACGCCGCTACCCCGGGGCGCGCGACCGCACCCTGCCGCGCGAGGACCGGGCGGTCGAGCTGCCCGGACGCGTCTGGTTCGCGGGCGACTCCGCCGTCTGGGGCGGCGGCACGGCGTTCTACGACCACGACGCCGCGGGCCCGACGCCCGCCCGCGCCTACCGGATCACCGCCGCCCAGCTCGCCGACGTCGCGGCCCAGGAGATGCACCGCGTCCCCGTCCTCGACGACCCGCTGGAGGCCACGCTCCGCTCGGGGATCGCGCGGCGCCACACCGCGGGGCCGGGGCGGTACGAGACGCTGATCGCCGTCGGGCGGCTGGACGGCCTGCCGATGCTCACCTTCACCGCGCCGCACGGGCACGCGGGCCGTCTGCACTCGGCGCCGTCCTCCGCGTACCTCGCGACGATCGCCGCGGGCCTGCGCGAGGCGCACGGCTGGTCCGACGCCGAGGTGCGCACCTACCTGGCGTCCGTCGTCCCTCGCGACGGCGCGGGCCGACGGCGTTAGCGTGCGCACATGACGATCCGCGCGCTGGACACCTCCGAGGTGCTCCGGCGCGCGGACGAGATCGCCGGGGTGTTCCAGCGGGCGTTCGGCTACTCCGACGAGCGGCGCGACCACTTCCGGGACACCCGGCTCGCCTACCTGCCGCTGTACGACGGCGCACTGACGCTTGGCGCCTTCGAGGACGAGGCGCTCGTGGGGTTCGTGTACGGGTTCGACTACCAGCCCGGCCACTGGTGGCCGCAGCAGGTGGGGCCGGCGCTGGAACGTGCCGGTCACGGCGAGTGGGCCGAGGACGCGTTCGAGCTGAACGAGCTGGAGATCCTGCCGGAGCACCAGCGGCGGGGCCTGGGGACCGCATTGATGCGGGAGCTGCTCGGCCGGACACCGCACCGCCACACCCTGCTGTCCACCACCGCCGACCCCGCCGACCGGGCCAAGGTGCTCTACCGCCGCCTCGGGTTCGTGGACCTCGTCCCCGGTTTCCGGTACGCCGGCGTCACCGAGCCGGCGAACATCATGGGCCGACGGCGCGCGGGCTGACGCTCAGCGCTGCCACTCGTAGGGCGTCGTGGTGGACACCTTGTGGAAGCCGTAGCGCTCCAGGATCGGACGGGAGTACTCGGTCGAGTCGCTGTGGATCAGGGTCTTGCCCCGCGCGAGGGCCGAGCGCGCGCGGGCCGCAGTCAGCGCCCGGTAGATGCCCTTGCCCCGCCACTCCGGGCGGGTGCTGCCGCCCCAGATCCCGGCGAAGTCGGTACCCGGCACGGGCTCCAGCCGGCCCGCGGTCACGATCTGGCCGTCGGCCTCCGCGACCCACAGCTCCATCTCGGGGTCGATCGCCTGCCGGCGCAGGATCGCGTTCGCCGTCCGGTCCGAGACCGGGCTGCCGAACACCTCGTCCTGCATGGCGCACATGGCGCGCACGTCCGGCTCCTCGCTGACGCGGCGCAGCGTGACGCCGTCGGGCAGCGGGACGTCGACCGCGAGGGCCGCCGCGTCGCCGATCATGATCGACTCGGCCTCCTCGGCGACGAACCCGTGCTTCAGCAGGGCCTCGTGCAGCCCCGGCGCGTGGTCGTGGCCGCGCGTCTTCCACTCGACCTTCGTGATGCCGCCGTCGGCCCGGAAGTGGGCGACAGCCCCCTCGACGAGCTCCTGCACGCGCGCCTCGTCGGCCCCGCCCAGGTCGCGGTAGGTGACGAAGCCGCGCCCGCCCAGGAAGGTCACCAGCCGCAGGGGCCCGAGGACGGTCACGGAGATCGCGCTCGGGGTCTCGGCGTCGGTGCGGAGCTGCTCGTCGTACGCCTGGAGCAGGCGCGAGGTATCGGTCATGGGGTGATGCTCCGTTGCCGGGCCGGAGCCCGGCAACGGAAATATCAGTCCTTGACGACCGCGGCGCCGTCGGCGACGAGCGGCACCCCGTTCTCCGGGGTCGCCGGGGTGTCGTCCGCGTCCGCCTCCGGGGCCGACGCCGAGGTGGAGAGCTCGAACGGTTCTCCGTCGTGCTTCTCGACGCCGGTGTCGACCGTCTCGGCCAGCACCTGGACCGCCAGCTCCCGTTTCAGGACGAGCGGGTCGCTGGAGAGGTCCTTCCAGAGCGCGACGCACAGCACCAGCATCACCACGACGAACGGCAGCGCCGAGACGATGGTGATGTTCTTCAGGCCGTTCAGCGCCGCTGCCGGGTCGTCACCGCCGGCCAGCAGCATCGCGGCGGCCACGGCACCCGTGCTCACGCCCCAGAAGATCACCGACTTCTTGGTGGGGTTCTCGGCGCCGTTCTCCGACAGCCCGCCCATGATGATCGAGGCCGAGTCGGCGCCGGTGACGAAGAAGATCGCCACGAGCACGACGGCGAGGATCATCAGCGCGAGCCCGACCCACTCCGGCACCGGCAGGGCGCCGAGCATCTGGAAGAAGATGAGGTCGAAGTTGATGTCGGCCCCGCCCTGGCCGATCGCGGCGAGCGCCGCGCCGGTGTCCTGCGCCTGCTCGGCACGCTCCTGCAGGCCGATGGCCCCGCCGCCGAAGATCGCGAACCAGACCGTGGACACGATGGACGGCACCAGCAGCACGCCGGTGACGAACTGGCGCACCGTGCGGCCGCGCGAGATGCGGGCGATGAACGGGCCGACGAACGGCGTCCAGGACACCCACCAGGCCCAGTAGAAGATGGTCCAGGAGCCCATCCAGTCCGCGAGCGCCTGGTCGCCGGACGCCGCGGTCCGCGAGGCCATCTCCGGCAGGTCGCCGACGAAGGCGCCGAGGGAGGCGGGCAGCACGTTGAGGATGAACAGCGTGGGTCCGCCGATGAAGACGATGATCGCGAGCAGGAGCGCGAGCCACATGTTGGCATTCGACAGCCACTGGATGCCGCGCTCGATGCCGGAGACGGCCGAGAGGACGAACAGGCAGGTCAGGACGGCGATGATGACCACGAGGGTGGCCGTGCCGACGGACTCCATGACGCCCGAGTGCTGGATGCCGCCGCCGATCTGCAGGGCGCCGAGGCCCAGGGAGCAGGCGGAGCCGAAGAGGGTCGCGAGGATCGCGAGGATGTTGATGACCCGGCCGCCCGCGCCGTTGACGGCCTTGCGGCCGAACAGCGAGGTGAACATCGAGCTGAACAGCTGCGCGCGGCCCAGGCGGTAGGTGCCGTAGGCCATGCCGAGGCCCACGATGGCGTACATCGCCCAGGGGTAGAGGGTCCAGTGGAACAGGGTCTGCCCCATCGCGGTGGACGCGGCGGCGGGGGTGGACCCGTCGACGGTGCCGGGCGGGGGCGCCATGTAGAAGTACAGGGGCTCGCCCACGCCGTAGAACATGAGGCCGATGCCCATGCCGGTCGCGAACATCATCGCGATCCAGGACGGGGTGGAGAACTGGGGCTTCTCGCCGTCCTGCCCCAGGGGGATCTTGCCGAACTTGCCCATCGCCACGACGATCACGAAGACGGTGAAGATGGTGGCCGCGGTGACGAACAGCCAGCCGAAGTTCTTCAGGACTGCGCTCAGCGCGCTGTCGGCCACGGAGCCGAGGCTGTCGGGGCTGGCGAAGCCCCACACGATGAACGCGAGAGCGATCAGGCCGGCGACGCCGAAGACGATCCGGTCGGTCCCGACGCGGTGGTCCTGCGGGCCGCGTGCGGCCCGTTCGACCCGGCGTGCGGCGTGCTGGACACGCCCCAGCAGGGTCTTGGTGGTTTCTGAAGTACTCATCACAACGGCCCTCCTTTCCGCCCGGGTCTGCCGGTGGTCACACGGGAGGGCCAGGACTCCTTTACACATGAAGCGGCATTTACAGAGCGCTTCACGTTAGCATCACACCTGCTTTTCACCCCGGCGAGGGGAGGCGGCGGACGGCGGCACGCCCGGGAGCGCGCCGCCGTCGGTCAGCCCTTGAGGCCGCTGTGCGCGAGCCCCTGGACGAACTGCTTCTGCGCCACGAGGAAGACGGCCAGGACGGGCAGGACGGTGAGCGTCGTCGCTGCTAGCTGGACGTTCCACATGGGCCCGCCGTACGCGTCGACGTACTGCGTCAGCGCCTGCGGGAGCGTGAAGTTCTCCTTGCTGGACAGGTACACGACGGGTTCGAGGTACAGGTTCCAGGACTTGAGGAACGTGAAGATCGCCACGGCGCCGAGGGCTGACCGCGACAGCGGGACCGCGATGCGCCAGAAGACGCCCCAGCGACCGAGGCCGTCGATCCGGCCCGCCTCCTCCAGCTCGGTGGGCAGCCCCAGGAAGAACTGGCGCATGATGAACACGGCCAGGACGGCGGGCGCCCCGAGCACCGGGATCACGACGAGCGGCCAGTGCGTGTTGATGAGCCCGAGGCTGTTGACGATCCGGAACAGCGGGACGATCGTCACCTCCGAGGGCACGAGCAGCCCCACGAGCACCAGGACGAACAGCGCGTTGGCCCCGGGGAAGCGGATCCGCGCGAACGCGTAGCCCGCCATCGCCGCCACGAGCATGGTGCCGACCGTGACCAGCACCGCGATGTAGAGCGAGTTCCAGTACTGCTGCGCGAACGGCTGCAGCGTGAACACCCGCCCGTAGGCTTCCAGCGACGGGTCCTGGGGCCAGATGGTCGGCACCCGGCGCAGGATCTCGCTCATCGGCTTGAGGCTGGAGGTCGCCATCCACCAGGTGGGGAAGACGAACGGCACGCTCAGGACGGCCAGGACCAGCAAGAGCAGCCAGCGGGTCAGGCGCCCGCGGGCCCGGGCGCCCAGACCCCGGCGGCGCGGGGCCGGAGCCTCGGGCCCGGGCGGCCAGGCCCCGGGCGGCAGGTCGGACGTCGTGCCCGGCTTCGTGTCCGACCTCGGGTCGGACCGCACGTCAGACTTCATGGAAGACCCACCTCTTGCGCGACTGCCACTGCAGCAGCGTCAGTACGAGGACGATGAGGAACAGGAGCACCGCCAGGGCGCTGGCGTAGCCGAACTCGTTGAACCGGAACGCCTGCTGGTACAGGTAGTAGACGAGGACCGTCGTCGAGTTCCCGGGGCCGCCGCCGGTCAGCACGTCGATCTGGGCGAACACCTCGAGCGAGCCGACGATCGTGATGATCGAGACCAGCAGGATCGTCGGGCTGATCAGCGGCAGGGTGATCGAGCGGAACCGCCGCCACGCGCCGGCCCCGTCCAGCCGGGCCGCCTCCTGCAGCTCCTCGGGCACGCCCTGCAGCGCGGCGAGGAACAGGATCATGTTCAGCCCGACGTTCTTGAACACCTGGACGATGATCACGGCGACCATGGCCGTGGTGGGATGCCGCAGCCAGTTCGGCCCCTGGACGCCGACCTGCTCCAGGAACCCGTTGATGCCGCCGTCGGCCTGGAGCAGGAAGCTCCAGACGATGGTCCAGGCGACCAGCGAGACGACGACCGGCGAGAAGAAGAAGGTCCGGAACGTGGTGGTCCCGGGCAGCTTCTGGTTGAGCAGGACGGCGAGCAACAGCGCCAGCGCGATGTTCACCACGACGAGCCCGATCGAGAACCACAGGGTCGCGAGCAGCGCGTCCGCCAGCCCGGGGTCGGCCGCCATGCGCTGGTAGTTCTCCGCCCCGACGAACGTGAACGTGTTCGCCAGGACGTTCCACTCGTGCAGGGAGTACCAGACCACCATGCCGAGCGGCAGGACGACGAAGGCGAGGGACCCCAGGACCACCGGGGCGACCATGGTGTACCCGACGAGCCAGTCGCGGCGCACCGCCGCTGACGCCGTTGCCACGATCAGTCCTCCAGCAGCGGCGTGATCGCCGAGCAGGTGTCGGCCAGGACGGCCTCGACGTCGGCGTCCTCGACCCAGAGCGCGTCGAGCTCGGCGCGCACCGTCTCCGACAGCTTGGCGAAGTTCTTGTGCGCCGGCTTGGTCACCGCGTCCTCGACGCCGTCGACGACCACGGCATCGAGCTGGTCGGCGGTGAGCTTCGGGTTGGCGGCGGCCAGGCTGTCCCCGTTGAGCAGGGACTGGCGGGGCGGCGGGAAGTAGGCCGCGAGCTGCTCCGCGTTCTCGGGGTTGGTGAAGTACGCGAGGAAGTCGGCCGCGACGTCCGGGTGCTCGCTCGCGGCGAAGACCCCGACCCCGGCCTGGCCCACGACGTTCTGCTTGCCGGCCGGACCCTCGGGCATGGGCACGATGTCCCAGTGGAACGAGTCGTCGAGCGACGACGCCCGGCTGATCTGGGTGATCGTCATCGCGGCGTCACCGGCGAAGAAGTCGGCGGTGGTGCCCGGCGTCGGCAGGGCGCCGTCGGTGAACACGGCGTCGTGGAACCAGGTCATGGCGTCGACCATCGCCGGCTCCGTGAACGTGCACTGGGTCCCGTCCGCGCTCCACGGGGCCGCCTTCCACCCGGCCCAGACCGTGGCCAGGTTCTCCCACGCCTGGTAGTCGAAGTCCCGCACCACCAGGCCCTGCTTGCCGGAGTCCGCGGCCGTCGCCGCGGCGATGTCCCGGGCGGCGTCGAAGGTCCACCTGCCGTCCGCGACCAGGTCGACCGGGCTGGGCTGGCCCGCCGCCTCGATCTGGTCGGTGTTGACGAACATCGCGAACGGGCTGTTGGAGAACGGGTAGGCGTACAGCCCCTCGCCGTCCTGCCACAGCGACAGGGCGCTGGGCACCAGGTCGTCGTACGCGTAGCCCTCGGTGCCCTCGAGCACCTGGGCCAGGTCAACGAGCGCGCCGCTGGCCACGAACTCCGGGGCGTTGCTCTCGAAGATCCACGCCAGGTCCGGGGCGTTGCCGCCCGCGAGCTGCGTGGTCAGCGCCGTCGTGTAGTCCTCGAACGGGATGGTCTCGAACTTCACGCTCGCGACCAGCTCCGGGTTGTCGGCCACGTAGGCGTCCGCGATGGACTGGAAGAGGTCGAGCTGGGTCTCGTCCGCCGTCCAGACGGTCATCCGCAGGTCGACCGGCTCGGACGGGGTCTCGGGCTCGCCGACGGGCGCGTCGGTCCCGCCCGCGCAGGCGGACAGGGCCAGGGCCGTCCCGAGGACGGCGGCGGTTCCCGCCGTCCTGCGGGTCCGGGGGTGCAGTGCAGACATCAGTTCTCCTTTGAACAGGGGGTGCGGCAGTGGGGATGAACGCCGTCGGCGTCGGTACGGGTGGACGCCGACGGCGTCAGTACGGGTGGGCCTCGGCCGGCCAGCGGAGCTCGACGCCGGAGGCGACGAGCTCGGCCTGGTAGTCGGCGAGCAGGTCCGGCTCGGACTGGACGGAGTGCGGGGTGCGGCCGGTGGCGAGGCAGTGCGCGGCGAGGTGCCCCGCCGCCTCGCCGACGTTCCACTCGACCGGGTGCAGCCGGTAGCACCCGTTCGTGATGTGGGTGGTGCCGATGTTCTTGTTGCCGGCGAGCAGGTTGGTCGTGCGCCGCGGCAGCAGGGCCCCGAGCGGGATCTCGAACGGGGTGGACGGCACGTCGATGTACGTGTCGCCGCCCGTGGAGGGGTGCAGGTCGATCCGGTACATGCCCACACCCACCGAGTCCGCGTACCGGGTGGCGCCCCGGTCGCCGCGCACGGCGTAGGAGACGTCGTTCTCGGTGACCGTCGTGACCGCCTTGATGCGGCGGGACTCGCGGTGGTAGGCCGCCTGGGCCAGGCCGTCCGCGTTGCCCATGACGTCGGGGCGCAGTCGCAGGCCCGGGAACCCCGTGCCGCCGTCGGCCCGCGGCGCCTCGGTCTGCATCCAGTACAGCATCGAGAGGCTGAGCTGCCGGGCGTCGGCGATCCGCGCCTCCTCCTCCGCGCGAGAGACGTCGAGAACGTGGCCCAGGAAGTAGTCGATGCTCGGCCAGTTCACCAGGCACAGGTCGCTCTCGTAGAAACCGGGCTCGTGCAGGTCGCGGGCGGCGATACGGCGGAACAGCCAGAGGTTGCCGTCGCCGGCGTTCTTCGACTGGTCGGCGTCCACGGCGAGCGGGTCGTCGCCGGGGTTGGGGGTGAACGACCGCTTCTCCAGCGCGAGCGTGCGCGGGTTGGGCGCCGTCCATGACAGGAGCTGCTCGCCGCCCCAGGCGGCGGGCGCGTAGGTGCGCCAGAAGTCGTAGCGCTCCGGCTTGTCGATCGTGTGGTCGCCGTCCGTGTGCTCGACGACGAAGCACACGCTCAGGGCCTGGACGTTGTCCGGCTGGGCCTCATCCGGGGCGCTGGGCTCCCCCGTCTCGTGCCGCGACTCGAACCCGGTGACGTACTCCGTGCCCGTGAGCGGCAACAGCTCGCCGGTCTCGGTCGCGTCGATCGTGTACGCCGCGGCGACCGTCACGTCCGCGCCGTCCACGACGGAGCGGAGCGTCACCGAGGTGACCCGGTCGCCGTCGGTGGTGGCCGACGTCGCGCGGACGCGCTCAAGCAGCCGGATGCGACCCGCCGAACGGTAGGGGGCGAGCATCTCCTCCAGCACGCCCACGGCGACCCGCGGCTCGTGGCACAGCTTGGACACCCACCCGGCGCCCGGGTTGAGCTCCGCCCAGTCCTTCGCGCCGTCGGTGAGCGGGTAGCGCCGCCGGTAGACGTCGCGGATGCCGTCGCGCAGCGCGCGGTAGCGGGCCGTCACGCCGAACCGCTCCACCCAGGGGTGCTCGTCCGGCGGCACGCCCTGCGACGTGAGCTGCCCCCCGATCCACGGGTGCTCCTCGGTGAGGACGACGCTCGCGCCCCGGTCGGCGGCGGCCAGCGCGGCGGCGATGCCGCCGAGCCCCGCGCCCACCACGAGCACGTCGGTCTGCAGGTCTTGATGGGTCACGCGTGGTCCGTCCTGTCGTCAGTCTCTGTTCGGGGGCTGGTGCGCGTGCCCGGGGGCGGCGGCGCGACGGTGGCGCCCTCCACGTCCGGGCACACGAGGACCTGGTGCAGCTCGGCGTCCGTCACGGCGGCGGGCCGCCGGCTGTCGCGCTCCCGCCGCGGCTCGTCGTCGGACACGAGGCGCGAGAGGAGGTAGAGCGCGCGGGCGCCCATCTCCTCGCGGGGCACGGAGAAGCCGGACCACTGCCGGCCGCCGCGCCGCGGGTGGTGCGGCTGCCCGAGCAGCAGCACCGAGACGTCGTCGGGCACACGCCGGCCGCGCCGTTCGAGCTCGTCGGCGAGCTCCTCGGGGTGGTTCTCCGGGGCCACGACCACGGCGGTGAAGCGCTGGTCGACGATCTCGGCCGCGGTGGCGGCGACGTCCTCCAGCTCGACGAACCGCGTGGTGAGCCCGTGGGCCTTCATCGCGGTGCGGTAGCCCTCGACGCGGTCGAGCGTGGGCTGGTCGGTGCCGCGCATCCCCACGTAGCCGATGCGCTGGTGGCCGTGGGCGACCAGGCGGTCGATCTGCCGCACGGTCCCGCCCACGTAGTCGGCGCCCACGTACGGCAGCCGGCCGCCGTCGCTGCCGCGCTTGCCGATGAAGACGAAGGGGTAGTTGGTGTCGAGCAGGTGCTGCAGCTCGCCGCGGTGCTCGTGCTGGCCGAGCAGCAGGCAGCCGTCGGCGACGCCGAGCCGCTGCCAGCCGTCCCGGGTGAGCCGGCGGCGGCCGTCCGCCACCGGGGCGCTGGTGAACAGCAGGATGTCGACGCCGAGCCGCTCGGCGGCGTGCTCGATGCCGGTCAGGAAGGGCCCGTAGAAGTCGCGGCTGGCGCGCGGGAACGTGGCCTCGTACGTGAAGACGCCGAGGATCTGGGCGAGCCCGCCCGCGAGGCGCTGCGCGGCCGGGTTGGCCGTGTAGCCCGTGATGCGGATGGCGTCCAGCACGCGCTGGCGCGTCTCCTCGCTGATCCGTACGCCCGCCGGCGTGCTGCCGTTGAGCACGAACGAGACGGTGGCCTGGCTGACGCCCGCCATGGCGGCGACGTCCGTCTGGGTGATGCGACGACGTGGCACGGCTCCTCCTCGAAACGCCCGGTCGGGTCATCGTTGACCCCGGGAGTCTCACGGGCGGCCGAGCGTGCGGTCAATCTGATGATGCGCATTATTAGCAACCGCCCCCGGGGGGCCCGCGCGGCCCGGAAACGCCGCCCGGGCCGCCGTCGCCGCCGGATGTGGCGCATTATCAGCGGCCGTGTCGATGGACTTGATTACCTCCCTTGACCGGCCGTCCGGTGCGCCCGAAGGCTGGCGCGGTCGTGACACACGACGTCATGCCACTGCGACGAAGGAGTACGCATCATGGCTGTTCCCACCGCGCGCCGGGCCCTCGCCGGCGCCACCCTCGCCCTCGTGGTCGCGCTGATACCGGGCATGACCCAGGCGGCGACCGCCGCGCCGCCGGGTCATGGCGCACCCGGGGCGCCCGGGGCCGCGCTGCCGGTCTTCACGTCGACCGGACCGATCGTCGACCCGCTCGACGACACGCTCCCCCACAACCCCAACCAGGAGTTCATCTTCCCGTCGGTGTTCCACGCCGGGGCGCACCTGAGGGACCCGCTGGGCGAGTGGTACGTCTACTACGCGCCGCACGACGACCCGGGCGGCATCAACCTGATGTACGCAGACTCCCTCGACGGGCCGTGGACCCAGTACGAGGGCAGCCCGGTGGTCTCGAACCGGTGGGAGGGCATCTACGACGTGCCGCACGTCTCCTCCCCCGATGCCGTGTGGAACGCCGCCGAGCGCAAGATGTACCTGTACTTCCACGGCGACAACACGGTGACCCGCTACGCGACCTCGACCGACGGCGTCACCTTCGACTACGGCGACGAGGCGGTCACCACCGAGATGGTCGACGCCGCCCAGCCCGGCCGGCACGCCACCGAGACGTCGTACGCGCGGGTCTTCCCCAACCCCGACCGGTCCTCCAGCGACCGCTGGGCGATGCTGTTCATGACCAACTACGACACGAACGTGCGGCACATCAACCTGGCGTACTCGCGGGACGGCAAGGACTGGCGGGTCGAGCCCGAGCCGATCGTGACGCCGGGACCGGCGGAGGGCACGAACGTGTCGGCCGCCGACCTGTGGCGCTGGCAGGGCAAGGACTACATCGTCTACGGCTCCACCGTCGGCACGATCTTCGCGCGCCAGGTGGACCGGACCCTCACCGAGGTGGGCGAGCCCGAGCCGCTGTTCATCCCCCGGCCGGCGCCGCCCGAGGCCGGGCGGGCGTCGTCCCCGCAGATCGTCACCGACCGCGGCACGACGCACCTGATCTACGAGTACGGCGAGCGGTCGCACACGACCATCGGGCACGCGGTGCTCGACCCCGACGGCGTCCGGGACCCGCTCAACACCCGCCCCGAGGACCCGATGTACGCGCAGTGCACCGGCGCGGGCTCCGACGAGCTCGACGGCTCGTCGGTGGACCGCTCGCTCTGGTCGACGGCGGTCCGCGGCGGCCTGGACCGCTCGGTCGTCGCCGACGGCGCGTGGCGCATCCCGACGTACTCCGGCAACTCGACGTCGGCCCCGCTGGTGCTGCAGCCGGTGCCGGGGACGCCCTGGGAGGTGACGACGCAGGTCACGCTCGACCCGCAGGTCAACTTCCAGCAGGCGGGCCTGATCGTGCGGCGCGACGACGCCAACTCGGTGCGGATCGACATCTCGCACGTCGACGCCGGCAAGCGGTTCGACTTCGTCTGGCGCAACAACGGGGTGGACCGGAACAACTCGTGGACGGCGGAGGACTCCGCGCTGGCCCCGCCGGAGACGGGTGACACCGTGTGGCTGCGGATCACGAACCACGGCGAGTGGCTGACCGCGTCGTACAGCGTGGACGGCGCGACGTTCGTCAACCTCGGGCGCGCCACCCCGGCCGGCCAGCTCGCCGCGACCGACGTCGGGCCGTTCGCCTACCGGGGGCCGGCGGCCACGCCCGAGCTCACGGCGGCCTTCGACTGGATCCGGTTCACCCCGGACGAGGAGGAGCTGGCCGGCTGCGCCTGACCGGACTTGCCGTCCTGCATCGACGACTGTCAACATAGACATCAGTCGATATACCGGAGGACGGCGATGACTGCTCTGACCACGTCAGGCGCGCGCGGGCTGGAGTCGCACGCGATGGGCGTGGACGCCGCGACAGCCGTGGCGTCCACGCTCAAGGCCCTGGCCGAGCCGCTGCGGCTGCGCATGCTGTCGGCCGTCGCGACGAGCTCGGACGGCGAGCTCACCGTGGGCGAGCTCGCCACGCTGACCGACGTGTCGCAGCCCACGGTGTCCCACCACCTCAAGGTGCTGCGCGACGTCGGCCTCCTGACGTCGGACCGGCGGGGCACCTCGGTCTGGTACCGCATCGAGCCGGCCTACCGCGGCGCCGTGAACACGCTGCTGGACCGGTTCGCCCCGGCGGCAGTCGACGTGGCGGGCCGGGCGCACCTGACCGCGCTCGAGAACGTCGAGCCGGCCCTCGACCGGCTGGCGGCGTCGCTGGCCGAGCGGTTCCCGGCGACGCCGCGCGGCGAGTGCGTGCGGGTGGTCCGCGAGTCGTACACGGCACTGGTCCGGCGGGGCGGCGAGGCCACCCACCTGGTCACGCTCACCGAACACTTCGCGCGGCAGCGGATCATCGACGCGGAGCGGGCGCACGCGCGGGAGACCGGCGCGGACGGCGCGCGGCGGCCGCCGCAGGTGCTGTTCGTCTGCGTGGCCAACGCCGGGCGGTCCCAGCTCGCCGCCGCCCTGCTGCGCCACTACGCGGGCGACCGGGTGGTGGTCCGCTCCGCCGGCTCGGCCCCCGCGGCCGACGTGCACGCCGGAGTCCGCGGGCTCCTGGCGGAGCTCGGCGACACCACGGCCGCCGACGAGGTGGACGACGTGACCCGCTTCTACCCCAAGCCCCTGACCGACGACGCGGTCCGCGCGGCCGACGTCGTGGTGACCATGGGCTGCGGCGACGTCTGCCCGGTGCTGCCCGGCACCCGGTACGAGGACTGGATGGTGGGCGACCCCGCCCTCGCCTCCCCCGCCGGCGTCGCCGCGATCCGCGACGAGCTCGACGAGCGCGTGCGCGCCCTGCTCGCCGACCTGGCCACCCAGGCCGCCTGACCCACCGCACGAGCCGGAGAGACTCATGAGCAGCACCGAGACCAGCAAGCCGTCCGCCCTGTTCGTCTGCGTGCACAACGCGGGCCGCTCCCAGATGGCCGCGGGGTTCCTGCGCGAGCTGTCGGGGGACGCCGTCGAGGTGCGCTCGGCCGGGTCGATGCCCGCGCAGCTGATCAACCCGACCGCCGTCGAGGCCATGCTGGAGCGGGGCATCGACATCCGCGCCGAGCAGCCCAAGGTGCTGACGGACGAGGCCGTGCGGGCCTCCGACGTCGTCATCACCATGGGCTGCGGGGACGCCTGCCCCTGGTACCCCGGCAAGGACTACCAGGACTGGGAGCTCGACGACCCGGCCGGCCAGGGCATCGAGGCGGTGCGGCCGATCCGCGACGAGATCGAGCGCCGTGTGCGGGGGCTGCTAGGGCAGCTCGGCGTCGATCCCGTCGCGTGACGGCGTAGGTCAGGCCTGGGCGGGCTCGGCCGGGACAGGCTCGGGCCGGGCATGCTCGGCGGGCGCGCCCAGGCCGAGCGTCACCGCCTGCGGGCCCGACGGCGCCGCGCAGCACCCGCCGCCCGAGCCGCCGACCAGCGCGAGAGCCTCCGGGGAGACCACGCCGTCCGCGTCCGCGGCGAACGCCAGGTCCGAGGAGCAGACGCCGGTCTGCGGCAGGTTCAGCTCGACGGCGTCGGCCGCGGCGCGGTCCCCCGCCAGGGCCGCGACCACGGACCGCACCTGCTCGTACCCGGTGGCCAGCAGGAACGTCGGCGCCCGGCCGTAGGACTTCATGCCGACCAGGTAGAACCCGTCGTCGGGGTGGGCCAGCTCCGTCTCGCCGTGCGCGGGCACCGTGCCGCAGGAGTGGAGGTTCGGGTCGATCAGCGGCGCGATCCGCCGCGGCGCCTCGACGACGGGGTCCAGGTCGAGGCGCACCTCGCGCAGCATGCCCAGGTCGGGCCGGAACCCGGTCGCGTTCACGATCGTGTCCACCCGCAGGTCCAGGGCTCCCTCGACGCCGTCCGCGCGCGCCGTCCCGAGCACCCGGACACCCGACGCCGCCGGCTCCAGCCGCTCGATCGCCACCCGGGTGAGGAGCTCGAGGTGGCCGGCCTCGACCGCGTCGCGCAGCCGGGTGCCGAGCAGGCCGCGGGCGGGCAGCTCGTCGTCCGACCCGCCGCCGTACAGGCGGCGTGCCGACCCACCGCGGATGGCCCACACGATGCGGGTGGCAGGCTCGTCCTTCGCCAGCTCGACCAGGCCGAGCAGCGTGTTCGCGGCCGAGTGCCCCATGCCCACGACCAGCGCGGTGCGCCCGGCGAACCGGTCCCGGTCGGCGCCCAGCACGTCGGGCAGGGCTCCGGTCAGGTGGCCGTCCGCCGACTCCTCGCCGATCGCCGGGAGACCCGACAGGCCCAGCGGGTTGGGCGTGCCGTACGTGCCCGAGGCGTCGATCACCGCTCGCGCCCGGACCTCCCGTACCTCCTCGCCCACGGTGTAGCGCACCAGGTACGGCCGGCGCTCGCGACCGAGCGACCGGGACCGGTCGGCCCCGTCCCGGGCCACGTCGGAGACGCGGACGCCGTAGCGGACGCGGTCGCCGAGGGCGCCGGCCAGCGGCGTCAGGTATTTCTCCACCAGGTCACGGCCGGTGGGCAGGGCGTCCGGGTCGGGCTCCGACCAGCCCGCCCCCGTCAGCAGACGGCGGGCGGCGGCGTCGACGTCGTACCGCCACGGGGAGAAGAGGCGCACGTGGCCCCACGAGGCGACGGCGGCGCCGGGGCCGCTGCCGGCCTCCAGCACGAGCGGCTCCAGGCCGCGTTCCAGCAGGTGTGCCGCGGCGGCGAGGCCGACCGGCCCGGCGCCGACAACCACGACGGGCAGGTTCTCGCGGGACGTCTCGGACATGACCCACTCCTTCTCAGATCGAAGTTTCTCGATGGGATGACGTGTGCAACATATCCATAATCTTCGATGCGTGGCAAGATGGGCGCATGGCCACCGCACTCACCCTGACGGACATGTCGCGCACCAGCCCGGACCCGGCGTCGGGCGCATGCTGCGCGCCCCTCGTGCGCGAGGCGGCGGACCCGCAGACCGCCGCCGAGCTGGCGCGGGTGTTCAAGGCCCTGGGCGACCCCACCCGGGTGCGCCTGCTGTCGATCGTCGCGTCGCACGCCGGCGGCGAGGCGTGCGTCTGCGACCTCACCGAGCCGGTCGGGCTGTCGCAGCCCACGGTGAGCCACCACCTCAAGCTGATGGTCGACGCCGGCCTGCTCACCCGCGAGCAGCGCGGCAAGTGGGCCTACTACTCCGTGGTGCCGGGCGCGCTGAACCGGCTCGGCGTGCTGCTCACCGAGGCGACCGGCTGAGCCGGGGCGACGGGCTGGGCGGGCCGGGCGGTCAGACCAGCCCGGCGAGCCCGAGCGCCAGGCCGAGCACCGCGCACACGCCGAGGGTGCGCAGCACCGACCAGCGCACGACGAAGAGCAGCACCGCGGCCAGGACGGCGATGCCGAGCGCGACCGGTTCCAGGCTGGTGAGGTCCGGGACGTCGAGGCTCACCGGTCCGGCGGTCCACGTGGTGGAGTCGGCGAACAAGGTGTGCGTGGTGAAGTACAGCGCGAGGTTGGCGATGACGCCGACCACCGCCGCCGTGATCGCGGTGAGCGCGGCGGACAGGGTGCGGTTGCCGCGCAGCCGCTCGACGTAGGGCGCGCCGAGGAAGATGAACAGGAACGACGGCACGAACGTGACCCAGGTGGTCAGCAGCGCGCCGAGCAGGGCGGCGGCCCAGGGGTCGAGGTCGCCGGGGTTGCGGTAGGCGCCGAGGAACGCGACGAACTGCACGACCATGATCAGCGGCCCCGGCGTGGTCTCGGCCAGCGCCAGACCGCGCGTCATCTCCCCCGGCGTCACCCAGGCGTAGGTCTGCACGGCCTGCTGCGCGACATAAGCCAGCACGGCGTACGCGCCGCCGAACGTGACCAGGGCGCTGCCGGAGAAGAACAGTCCCTGCTGGGTGAACACGCTGTCGGCGCCCGTCAGCAGGGCGACCGCGGCGACCGGGAGCGACCACGCGAGCAGGCCGAGCAGCAGCACGCGCAGGGCCCGGCGGCCCGACGGCCGCTCGGCGTGCAGGGTGTCGTCCGGGATGAGGGGCGCTGGGCCGTCGTCCTGGACCCGGGCCGCCGACGTCGCGATCCAGGACGGGGCGTACCGGTGCACCAGCCAGCCGATGATCCCGGCGCCGAGGACGACCAGCGGGAACGGCACCTCGAACAGCGTCAGCGCCACGAACGCGGCCACCGCGAGGACCACGAGGGCGGGGCTGGTCAGGGCCCGGCGTCCGACCCGGAGCACGGCCTGGACCACGATCGCCAGCACGGCCGGTGCCAGCCCGGCGAACAGCCCGGCCACGACGGTCGTGTCGCCGAACGCGACGTACACCGCGGACAGGACCAGCAGGGCCAGCATGCCGGGCAGCACGAACAGGCCCCCGGCGACCAGGCCGCCGCGCCACCCGTTGAGCAGCCAGCCGGTGTAGACGGCGAGCTGCTGCGCCTCGGGTCCCGGCAGGAGCATGCAGTAGTTCAGGGCGTGCAGGAACCGGCCCTGCCCGATCCACCGCTTCTCGTCCACCAGCGTGCGCTGCATGACGGCGATCTGGCCGGCGGGGCCGCCGAACGTCTGCCAGGAGATCGCGAACCAGGCCCGCACGGCGGTGCGGAACGGGATCAGGTCACGCGGGGTGGCGGCGGGCGGGCCGGCGCCGTCGGGCTCGGTGCTCATGGTTCTCCTGGGTCGAGGGCGCCGGTCAGCCGGCGTCCTCGGCCTTTCTGAGCTCGACGAGGTCGTCGAACGTGCGGACCAGCACGGCGCGTCGCGCCTCCTTGAACGCCGCGGAGGGTTCGAGCCCGTCGATCGCGCCGTCCCAGACCTCCAGGAACGTGCTCTTCCACGTCTCCAGGGTCGCGACCTCCGGGAGCAGGACCCCGACGTAGTCCAGGCGGGCGAGCACGGCGAGAAGCTCAAGATTCGCCGGGACGGCCACGCCCCAGTACTCGTCGGGCTCCATCCGCACCCGGTCGCCGGCCATGGCCTCGGCGACCTCGGTGGCGAGCTGGTCGGTGAGGCGCGACAGGTGGTCGGCGGCCGCGTCGTCGTCGAAGTTGCCCGGGCCCCAGGTACCCATGGATCTCTCTCCCGTTCGTCGTCCCGCGCTTGCCGCGGGCCGAGTGACGGTCGGAGCCTACCGATTCGCCGGGGCTCCGGGTCCCGGCCCACGACCTGCGCCCTGGAGCACCCGCGCTAGATCCTGAACACCCGCTCGGCGGTGCCCGCCAGCACGGCGTCCCGCTCCGCGGGGGCGAGGTCCCTGACCGCGTGCCGGAATGCCTCGACCACGTCGGTGTAGCTGGAGTACATCCGCTCGACCGGCCAGTTCGACCCGAGGAAGACCCGGTCGGCGCCGAACGCCTCGATCGGCGCGAGCACCCACGGCCTGCGCGACGCCGGGGTCCACACCGGGTCGACCATGCCGAGCGAGGAGACCTTGCAGAGGGTGTTCGGCTCCGCCGCGAGCGCCCGCAGCATGGCCGTCCACGCCTCGAACGTGTCGACGCCGCGGTCCGGGGGCATGCCCGCCTGGTCGAGCACGAACACAGTCCCCGGACAGGAGCGCACGAGGTCCAGCGCCGCCGCCGTGCCCGTCAGGCCGACGGTGTGGAAGAACAGGCCGCCCACCCGGCCCAGCTCGGCGTACCCGCGCCGGAAGGCGGGGTCCGCGAACCGCGCGACGGGCCCCATCTCGCGAACGCCCCGGAAGACGCGGTGGGCGGCGTGCCGGGCGAGCTGCTCGACGACGTCGGGGGCGGCGAGGTCGCAGGTCACGACGGCGGCGTCGGGCCAGCCCGTCTCGTCGGACAGCCGCTGGAGCCAGGCGGTCTCCGCGACGGGGTCGGCGGCGGTGGACGCGGCGTTCATGTGCACCACCTTGGTGAGGCCCGCCAGGCGCCCCTCCGCCCGCAGCTCGGGTACCGAGAAGCGGGCCGTGCGGACGGCGACGAGGTCCCCGAAGGGGAAGTCGTCGCCGTCCAGCCACCCGTACCCGAGGTCGCGCTCGCGCCGGTCCCAGAGGTGCACGTGGGTGTCGACGAACATCAGGCGTGCGGCTTGATGTTCAGGTTGACGCCGAGCGCGGCCTCGGTGTCCATGACGGTCCAGGAGCCTCCGGGGTAGTAGGCCTCGACGCGCTTGGCGAAGCCCGCCGTCGCGAGACCGGCCACGACCGCGTCGCGGGCGTCGCCGACGGCGAAGCCGAGGTGGTGGACGCCCTCGCCGTGCTCGGTCAGGAACTCCCGGAATGTCGACGGGTTGGCGTCGGGCTCGTTGAGCTCGATGACGACCTGGCTGCCGGGGACCGTGATCACGGCGAGCCGCAGCCGGTAGTCGGCCGGCTGCCCCCGGTAGGTCTCGTCGTTGTTGGGGCGGCCCATCGTGACGACCTCGGGCCGCTCGATGTCGAACAGGGCGCACCACCGGTCGAGGGACGCCTCGATGTCCTCGACGACGAGCGCAACCTGGATCAGCCCGCCCGCGGGCACCGGGGCGCTCATGCCCACGGCTCGCCCTCGACGACGACGTCCTGGCGCGTGCGTGCCGACTCCTCGATCGCGAGACCGAGGGCGTGGTCCTGGCAGGCGGCGGCGAGCGAGTAGGGGCCTTCCGCCTCGCCGCGCGCCCACGCCCCGACGGCGACCAGGTGGTCGGCGACGGCCAGGTCGTCCTCCGAGAGACGGGTGCCGACCCAGGCGTTGCGCCACACCACCGTGCCGTTGAACGAGGCGTGGACCACCTCGTTGCCCTCCAGGTTCATGTCGACGCCGGTCCGGCGGTACTCGATCCGCGACGTGACGGGGTCGTGGCCGTCCCACGAGGTCACGGTGTCGTCGACCAGCTCGCCGAGGGTGCCGCGCACCACGACGCGGCGGGCCAGCAGCGGGTTCCACCACTGCATGTTCATGAAGTCGTACACGCCCACGCGCCCGTCGCCGAAGTCGAGGGTCGCATAGGTGGAGGTCTGCACCTCGGGCTGCGGGTCGGTGTTCCAGCCGTCGAACCCGAGCGGCAGGGCCATCCGGGTCTCGAAGGAGCGCCCGGACACGACCGCCCGGTCCGTCCCCACCGCGAGGAACGCACGGATCAGGGAGGTCGCGTGGTACAGGTGCGTCGAGGCGACCTCGACCGCCTGCGGCGTACCGATGGCGCCGCCGGCGATCACCGCCAGCCGGGCGGCGTGGCCGGGCATCAGCACGTACTGCTCGGCCACCTGGACGAGGGACTCGTCCTTGATCGTCGTCCACAGGTCGCGCAGGCCGGCCAGGTCGGGGGCGGGCGGGGTCTCGGCCAGCACCCGGACGCCGCGGGCGCTCAGCTCCTTGAGGATGCCGGGCATGGCGGGCCACGAGACGTCGGCGACCACGAACTCCGGCTCATGGGCGAGGAGGTCGTCGATCGTGGTGACGCCGGGCACGCCGTGGCGGGCGGCGATCGCGTCGGCCTTCGCCTGGTCGCGCGCCATGACGGCGACCGCCTCGAGCCGGGTGGGGTCGGCGGCGGCCACGCGCAGGTGGAACTGCGCGCGCCACCCGCTGCCGATGACGGCGAAACGTACGGGGTTGCTCATTCGTGGTGTCCTCTCGGTGAAACGTCTGGTGTGTCGATCGGCCCGGGGCCGGGTCCGGGTCTGGGTCTGGGTCTGGGGTCCCGGGTCAGACCTGGCTCATGCCGCCGTCGACGGTCAGCTCCGTGCCTGCGACGAAGCTCGACTCGTCGCTCGCGAGGAAGCACACGGCGGCCGCGACCTCCTCCGGACGGCCGACCCGGCGCAACGGGATCTGCGCGACGACCGCCGCCTCGACGGCGTACGACCCGCCGGTGAACGCGTCGAAGGCGGCGGTCCGGGTCGGACCCGGGCTCACGGCGTTCGCCCGGATCCCGCGGTGGCCGAGCTCGGCCGTCAGGGTGCGGGCCAGGGACCGCACGGCGGCCTTGCTCGCGTTGTAGACGGCGTGGCCGGGGCCGCCGTTGGTGCCGGCGATCGACGACGTCAGCACGATCGACGCGCCGTCGGCGAGGTGCCCGGCCAGCGCCCGCACCGTGAAGAGCGCGCCCCGGAAGGTCAGCCCCACGACGGCGTCGAACTGCTCCGCCGTCAGCTCGCTCACCGGGGTGGGCTCGACGTCGCGGCCCGCGTTGACGTGCAGCACGTCGACCTTCCGGCCGAGCCGGCCGACGGCGTCCGCCAGCCGCTCCAGGTCGGCGACGCTGGACGCGTCGCCCACGACGCCGACTGCGCGCGGCCCGAGCCGGGCGACCGCCGCGTCGACCGAGGCCGCGGACGGCGACGTCACCACGACTGTCGCACCCTCCGCGACGAAGCGGGTCGCGACGGCCAGGCCGATGCCGGCCGTCCCCGCGGTGACGACGGCGAGCCGTCCTTCGAGCAGCCCCATGGGGCCTCCCTCCGTGTCTGCACGAGCGCGGTGCACTTGAGCCCGGTTCACTTGAGCGCGCCCGCCGCGAGGCCGCGCTCGAAGTACTTCTGGAGCGCGAGGTAGGCGACGAGCATGGGGACGGCGGCGATGACCGCCGCGGCGAGCACCCCGGTCTGGTCGTTCGTGTACTGGCTGACGAAGTACGACGGGAGCAGGGTCAGGACCTGCCGGCCGGGGTCGTTGAGCATGAGCATCGGCAGCAGGTACGCGTTCCACGCGGAGATGAGCGTGAGGACGACGATCGCGGCGGCGATCGGGCGGGTCAGCGGCAGGACGACCTGCCAGAAGACCTGCCAGATGTTGGCGCCGTCGACGCGGGCGGCCTCCATGATCTCGGAGGGGATGCCGTCGTAGAAGTTGCGGGCCAGCAGCACCGTGAACGGGATCTGCAGCGCGGCGACCGGCAGGATCACCGCGACGAGCTGGTTGTACATGTCGAAGGCCGACGCGGTGACGAACAGGGGCGTCAGCAGCACCGCCTCCGGCATGGTCAGCGCCAGGAGCAGGGCCCAGAACCAGACCTCCTTGCCCGCGATGCGCAGCTTGGAGAAGCCGAACGCGGCGAGCATGGTGCAGGCGTAGACGATGAGGATCGCGAAGACCGAGATCAGCACGGAGTTGAGCAGGTAGGTGGGCAGGACGCCCGTCTCCCAGACCTTGACGTAGTTGCCGAGGCCCCGGCCGCCGAGCGACCCCTGGATCATCGCCACCAGCGGCGCCAGGAAGGGCAGCGCCAGCAGGGTCACGACGACCTGGATGACGACCCTCGAGGTGCGCGAACGTGTCACGAGCATGGTCAGGCCCTTCCCTCACGGCGGTTGCGCAGCGACATGAGGACGCCGCAGGCGAGTGCGAGGACCAGGAGGGCGACCGAGATCGCGGCGGCGTAGCCGAACCGCTTCTCCGACAGCATCGTGTGGTAGATGTACGTGCCCAGGAACTCGGTCGCGTAGTTGGGGCCGCCCTTGGTGATGAGGTACGGCCAGTCGAACGTCTTCAGGGCCCCGATGAGGCCGAGGGTCGCCAGCGCGACCGTGGTGCCCCGGCACATCGGCCACACGATCGACCACAGCGTCCGCAGGTTGCCGGCGCCGTCCACCCGGGCCGCCTCGAGCACCTCGGTGTCGATCTGGCTCATGGCGGCGTAGAAGAGGATGAACGTGAGCCCGGTCCACTGCCAGATCGTGGCGAGCATGACCACCGCCATCGCCGTGGTGCCGCCGGCCAGCCAGGTCTGCGCGAGGCCGTCGAGCCCGACGGCCCTCAGCAACGTGTTGAGCTGACCGTCCGCGTCGAAGATCTGGCGGAAGACGGGCGCCATCGTGGCGGGGGCGAGCACGGTCGGCACGAAGATCACGACCTTGTACACGCCGCGCAGGTAGACCTGGGAGTGCATGAGCGCCGCGAACGTGAAGCCGACCGCCGTCTGCACGGTGAACGTGACCAGGTAGAAGACGGCCGTGTGCTCCAGCGCCTTCCAGAAGACGGGGTCGCCGAACATCTCGGAGAAGTTCGCGAGCCCCAGGAACGTGGGCTCCGTGAGGATGAAGCCGTTCCAGTCGAGGGTCGAGACGTAGCCGGTGTAGCCGATCGAGAAGTAGATCAGCCCGACCACCACGACGACCGCGGGCAGGATCCACGGCAGGCCGTTGGCCGTCGGCTTCAGCCCGTGGCGGCGGGGTCGCGCGACGGGCGCGCCCCCGGTGGGTTTCGCGGCGTCAGGCAGCGTTGCGCTGAGGCTCATAACTGTCCTTCGGGTGGGTTGATGGTCGGGCTGCTCGTGCCGGGAGGCTCGTGCCTGGCGGCTCGTACCGGGAGGAAGGGGTGGGCCGTCCGCAAGGGGTCGGCCGGCCCACCCCGGTCGTTCACTCCGCGTCGACGACGCCCTGGAGGGTCTGGAGCGCGTCCGGGATCGACACGTCCCCGCTCGCGACGCCGACCAGCGCGTCGCGGAAGGCCGTGTTGAGCTCGGAGCTGACGGAGGCGAAGCGCGGCTGCGTGGCCGCCGCGGCCTGCTCGCTGTAAGCGGACAGCACGTCCGCCTGCGCGGCCGGGTCCACGAGGTCGATCTGGTCCCAGTCGGGGGTGACGCCCTGCAGGGCGGGGATGTTGTTCAGCGTGTTCGCCACGGACTGCTGGCCGGCCTGCGACGTCGAAAGCCAGGTGACGAACGTGGTGGCCGCCGCCTGGTTGTCCGAGCGGCCGGAGACGGCGAGGCCGTAGTCCGCGTCACCGAACATGTTGCCCACCTGGCCGGTACCGGCGAGGTCGGGGAAGTCCACGGGGACGAGGGTGATCGGCTCCGGGTCCGACACGCCGGCGGCCTCCATGGCCGTGACCATCGAGTCCTTCACCGCGTACTGGGTGTACCAGGAACCCATCATGATCATGGCGTACTTGCCCTGCATGAACTCGTTGTTCGCGTCGGGGTACTGCTGCAGGCCGACGGCGCCGTCCTGCATGATCCCCTCGTCGAACAGCGACTTCCAGGTCTCCATCGCCTGCGTGAACTTCTGGCCGGAGTCGCCCTCGGTGTACGGCGCCTCCCCGAGCGAGGCCTTCTGGTACAGCCCGGGCTCGATGTTCTCGACGATGGCCTCGAAGGTGTCCATGTCGAACGCCCACTGCCCGGCACCCTGGACGAAGCAGCCCTCGCCGGCCGCCTCGAGGGTGTCGCACACCTGCTTCCAGGAGGCGAGGTCGGTCGGGGGTTCGAGGCCGTACTCGTCGAAGATCCCCTGGTTGATCCACAGGTTTCCCGAGTAGACGGCGCCGGCGGACAGCCCGACCAGCTTGTCGTCCACGGTCAGGCCGCTGACGCCGAGCTCGGAGACCTTGGTCGCCCAGTCGGGGCCGAGCGCCTTCTCGACCGCCGGGGTGAGGTCGATCGCCCCCGGCCCGAACGTGTCGACGCCGCCGTTCGCCGAGCCCGGCGCGACGTTGAACACGTCCGGCCCGTCCGACGACGTGATCGCCGGCGACAGCACGGAGTCGTAGCTGTCGATCGGCTTCGAGACGAACTCGACCTCGATGTCGGGGTACTCCTCGTTGAAGGCCGCGATCAGCTTCTCCGCGTTGTTCGCGTCGGGCGTCCAGCCCCACCAGGTGATGCTGCCCTTGGTCGCGTCACCGCTCACGGCTCCGCCCTGGCCGCCCATCGCGCTCGGGGTGCACGCCGCCAGGAGGAGGCTCGCCGTGGCCACCGCCGCGACAGCACCGACACGACGGCCGGACAACGTCTTCTTCGACGTCTGCATCTCTGCATCCTTTCCTCGTCCTCGCGACCGCTGCGGTCTCAGCGAGGCGCGAAAGTTTCTTTAAGACTTTCGCTTGGCGGTACGATAGAGTCCGCGTCACGACGGCGTCAACACCCGTCGTGCACGCTGTTCGACACCGAGGAAGGGCGCGAGATGACAGGGACGGCCACGAGGCCCGAGGCCGGCGCGGGGAAGAGGGAGCGGCGCGGCGGCGTCACGATCGCCGAGGTCGCCCAGGCCGCCGGGGTCTCGGCCCCCACGGTCTCGAAGGTCCTCAACGGCCGCCCGGGAGTCTCCGCGGCCACGCGCCGCCAGGTGGAGGAGGTGCTCGCCGAGCGCGGCTACGAGCAGCGCCGCCCGCACCCGGGCGCCGGGAGCGGTCTCGTCGACTTCGTGATCGAGACCCTCGACACCCAGTGGGCCACGACGCTGCTGCGCGGCGCCCAGACGGAGGCCGCCCGGCTCGGCCTCGACCTGGTGCTCACCACCTCCAGCGGCGACTCGTTCGGCACGGCGGCCTGGGTCGACCACCTCGCCGAGCGCGGCTCGGAGGGCGTCGTCCTGGTGGCGGCGCACGTGCAGGAGTCGGTCGAGTCCGAGCTGTCCCGCTTGCGCGTGCCCGTGGTGCTCGTGGACCCGATAGGCGCCGCTCCCCCGTCGCTCCCGACGGTCGCCGCCACGAACTGGGCCGGCGGGCGCGACGCGACGGAGCACCTCATCGCCCTGGGCCACACCCGGATCGCCGTGATCACCGGCCCGATGGACGAGGAGGCGCACCGCGACCGTCTCGACGGGTACCGCAGCGCGCTGCAGCGGCACGGCCTGCCCGTCGACGAGGCGCTGGTCCGCAACGGCGACTCGCTGGTCGGCGGCGGCCGCGAGCACGGCCGTGAGCTGCTGTCGCTGCCGGACCGCCCGACCGCCGTCGTCTCCGGCTCGGACGAGCAGGCCTACGGTGTCTACCTCGCCGCCGAGGAGCTCGGGCTCTCGGTGCCGGCGGACGTGTCCGTCGTCGGGTTCGACGACGTCGAGCTGTGCCAGTGGGTCACGCCGCACCTGACCACCGTGCGCCAGCCCCTGCTCGAGATGGGCCGCGAGGCGGCGCGCATCGTCATCGAGATGTCCCGCAACGAGCTGCGCCCCGCCCTGCGCACCGAGCTGGCGACGTCGCTCGTCGAGCGTCGCTCGACGGCCGCCCCGCGGCAGTGACGCCACGGCGGTGACGCCGCGCGAACGCCCGCCCACAACACTGAACTCCCGTTAAGGAAACTTTCCATGAACCATCACGTCGCGATCACGGCCGATCCCCGCTACTCCCACCGGCACACCCGGGCCACCGTCACGGTCACCGACGGTGCGGGCCGGCCCCTGGCAGGGCAGGAGGTCCGCATCGAGCAGACGGGGCACGCGTTCCTCTTCGGCAACATCGGCTTCGACTTCGTCGGCCTGGCCAACGACCTCGGCACGACGCCGCCCTCCTCGCCGTTCGGCGGGGCGTCGGTCGAGGCCGCGCGCGCGGTCGCACCGCTCTGGTTCGACCTGTTCAACCAGGTGACGCTGCCGTTCTACTGGCGCGGGTTCGAGCCGGTGCGCGGCGCGCCCGAGACCGAGCGGCTGCGCCGCACCGCGGAGTGGTTCGCCGAGCGCGGCGTGGCCGTCAAGGGCCATCCCCTGCTGTGGCACACGCTGGCGCCCAGCTGGCTCCTCGATCTCTCCGACGACGAGGTCGAGCACGAGATCCGGCTCCGGATCACCCGCGAGGTGTCCACGCTCGGCGACGTCGTGCCCACGTGGGACGCCATCAACGAGGTGGTGATCATGCCGGTGTTCGACCGGGAGGACAACGCGGTCACGCGCCTGGCGCAGCGGCTCGGGCGGGTCGGCATGGTCCGGCTCGCGGTCGACACCGCCCGCGAGGCCGCCCGGGACGCGGACCGGCCGGTCTCGCTCGTGCTCAACGACTTCAATCTCTCGGCCGACTACGAGCGGCTCGTCGAGGAGGTGCTCGCGGCCGGGATCCAGATCGACGCGATCGGGCTGCAGTCGCACATGCACCAGGGCTACCGCGGCGAGGAGTACTTCGCCGACGTGCTCGACCGGTTCAGCCGCTTCGGGCTGCCGCTGCACCTCACCGAGAACACGCTGCTGTCCGGCGACCTCATGCCGGCCGAGATCACCGACCTCAACGACTACGTCGTCGACCGCTGGCCGTCGACTCCCGAGGGCGAGGCCCGGCAGGCCGACGAGATCGTGCGCCACTACAGCCAGCTCGTCGCGCACCCCGCCGTCCAGGCCGTCAACTACTGGGGGCTCACCGACGAGGGCGCCTGGCTGGGCGCGCCGTGCGGGCTCGTCCGCGCCGACCACACGCCCAAGCCCGCGTACGAGGCGTTGAAGGGCCTGATCAAGGGCGCGTGGTGGCTGCCGCCGACGACGGCGCGCACCGACGAGCGCGGCCGGATCGAGGTCGACGCCTTCGCGGGGGACTTCCGGCTCACCGCGGGCGGCAGCGCGGCGGACCTCACGCTGGCCGCCGGCGACCAGGAGCTGTCGATCGCCCTCTGACCAGCGCGCCCGGACTCGCTCCGCCCTTGACACCACATCGGCCGACCACCATTCTACTTTTGCACGTATAGCGGCAGAAGTCGCATGGTCGTCGCTATCAACCGACAAAGTCGTCAATCGGAGCATCCATGCAGATCTCGCTAGATTCGCGTCGTGCGCGCCGCCTCACCACGGCCCTGACGGGCGGTGCGCTCCTCGCGGGCGCACTCGCCGGGGCCCCGGCCGTCGCCGCTCCTTCCACCCTCGCGGCCCCTACGCCGACCACCACGGCAGCCCAGGAGTGTGGAGAGGGCGACGGGCTGCCCGACTCCAAGATCTCCATCCAGCTGTACACCCATGTCGGTGAGCTCGGGTCCGGCACCCCGACCCCGGAGACGATCGACCGCGTGCTCGGCGAGGTGGCGAACGCGGGCTTCACCAACGTCGAGCCGTTCAACCAGCCCTACTCGATGCCGGTCGACGAGTACAAGGCGATCCTCGACAGGTACGGCCTCCAGGTGTCCTCGAGCCACGGCAGCACGGACCGGAACACGTGGCCCGCCACGGTCGACTACGCCGTCGCCCTGGGCCAGGACTACATCGGGACCGGCGGGATGGCCGGCAGCTACGGCACCTACGAGGAAGCGGTCGCGACCGCGGCGTACGTCAACGAGCTCGGCCAGTACGCGCACGAGCACGGCGCGGGCAAGATCGTGCTGCACAACCACCAGAGCGAGTTCACCACGCGCTACCCGGACCCGGAGACGGGTGAGACGGTCAGCGCCTGGCAGGTCATCGAGGAGAACACCGACCCGCGCTACGTCACGTTCGAGCTCGACGTCGGCTGGGCCGCGGACGCCGGCCTCGACGTCCCGGCGTGGATCGAGGAGTACGGGGACCGGATCGAGCTCCTGCACGTCAAGGACGCCGTGAACGTCAACGCGGAGGGCGACATGAGGCAGGTCGCCCTGGGCAGCGGTGACATCGACCTGCCCGCGATCATCGCCGCGTCCGAGCCGTACGTGCAGTACTACACCTACGAGTGGGACAACGCGCCGTCGTTCGAGACCTCCGCGGAGTCCTACCGGTACCTGCGCTGCTACCTGGCCGACGGCGGAGGCGACGTCTGCGAACCCGACGACGGTCCGTCGCTGGCGCTGGGTCGACCGGTCACGACGTCGAGCATCGACGACGCCACGCGCACCGGCGACAAGGCGGTGGACGGCAATGCCGGCACCCGGTGGGGCAGCCAGTGGAGCGAGCCGGAGTGGATCGCGGTGGACCTCGGGGCCGAGTACGACCTCAGTCGCGTCGTGATCGACTGGGAGACGGCGTACGCGTCGGGCTACGAGATCCAGACCTCGCCGGACGGCGAGACCTGGACCACGGTGCACACCGTCACCGACGGTGACGGCTTCTTCGACGAGATCGACCTCTCGGGCACCGCCCGGCACGTGCGCCTCTACGCGACCGAGCGCGCGACGCAGTGGGGCTTCTCCCTCTACGAGCTCGAGGTCTACGGCACGCCGACCGGCGCGGAGCCGACGCCGGAGCCCGTGACCCGCGGCGTCGGATACTGGACGTCGGAGTACCGGCAGGTCAGGAACCCGGACCACACGGCCGACGAGCTGCTCTGCTTCCTGTCGAGCACTCGCGCGCAGAGCGACGTGTTCGACGAGGCCGTGGACCTGGGCACGCTGGACGACGCCGTGCAGGTGCTGTGGGCGCGCCACCACGACGAGCGGGTCGACGCGTTCGACCGGCAGCTGCTGGGTGTGTGGCTCAACGTCGCGGAAGGCTCGGTCGCCCTGTCAGACCGGGTTCGCGGGGGCGGCACGGTCGGCGATCTGCTGGTTGCCGCAGAGACCGCGCGGCTTGACGAGGACTCGACGTGGCGGGAGCTGAGGGGGTACAAGGAGGCGCTGGAGCGGGTGAACGCGGGGCACTGATCGGTTCTCGTCGGGGGTCGGGGCGCGCTCTTCGAGGCGCGGCCCGGCCCCCGGCGGCGCCCCGTGGGACGGGGCTGTCGTGATTTCGCTTGCGGGAGATATGCCCGCAATCGTCCGACCCCGGTGCCTAGACTCGGGCGATGAGTCTTCTTGCCGCAGAGCACGCGCTCCAAGCCGCCCAGCGGGCCGGCGACGTCAACGCGTTGGACGCACTGCTGCATCCTGGTTGTGTCGGCGCCGGCCCGGACGGGTCGGTGTTCTCCAAGGAGGACGACCTGGAGAGCTACCGCTCGGGTTCACTGCAGGTCACCCGCCTGGAGGAGGAATCGCTGGACGTCCAGGAGGACGCCGCGAGCGGGGTGACCAGGCTGGTCGCCGCTGTGGATGCGATCCAGGGCGGCGTCGCCGTTTCCGCGCGGTTGATCTACACGCGACTCTGGGTGCGTTCGGACGAGGGGTGGCGGGTGCTGGCGGCCACGCTTGCGCCGGCTGCGGAGGCTGCCTGACCGGACCCGTTCCACCCAACGGCGCTCGCCCGCATTGGTGCCATCGGGGCAGGCTGGGGTGAGGCGTGGATTCACTGCGTCGCCCCGCGACCACTCGTCGCGCGAAATGCCTTCATGGCAGAAGGCGGTTGAGCACCTGGCGTGCCAACCCTGCAGGCTCCTGGTCCTCGACATACAGGCGCAGGCCGCTCGGCAGGTGCGCCACATGATGCGAGTAGGCCTCGTGCTCAGCGCGGAGGAACCCTGGATCCTTGCTCACCCCGCGTCCGGAATCTGCCCTCGCCCGGGCGAGAGAGGCGTCGAAGTCCGCCGTCAGCACGACGTGGAGAACATCGGTGCCCTCGGGCACCTGGTCAAGGACCTGTTGCACTTCGGTCGGGTTCGAGGTGCCTTCGTCGACCACGATGTCGATGTCAGTCGCCAGCCAGGCGCCGACCAGCTCTGCATGGATCCCATGAGCCCAGTCCCAGTCCGGAAGAGTCGGCAGTGCCATCTCCGCGACGGTGTCGAGGTCGGTGAGCGCCACCGAGAAGCCCTCCAGCCGTAACAGCCGAACCAGTTCGACGGCCAGTGTGCTCTTACCGGACGCGATCGGGCCGCTGATCATGACCAGCCGCGAACGCGCACGGCGCTGGATCTTGTCGATCATGTCCTCACCGTGTTCTCGAGCGGCCGCGCCAACAGCACTACCCGATCGCTCTCGACGTCGAACCCGAGTAGGGGGTGGCGCCCGTCGCCGCCTTCGGAGCTCATCAGCACTGGTTTCGCCACCTGCCGCCCGATCGCGGAGAGGAACTCGCAGAACAGGTCGAGACGGTCCTGGCCCTGGAGCTCCCGCAGGTCGACGTCAAAGTCGATCTCGTCCGCCGAGTGGAAGCGGAAGATTGCCAATGCGTCGGCGGCGAACCAGACCTGCAGGTCTGGGATCGCGTCATCCGACGCACGCGACAGAACGGCTTCCGCCCGGGGCACCGGAACTACCGCTTGCCCGTCGGAATACTGGTGCTTCCAACCGCGCTCGTCGATGAGGTCGAGGACAGCCTGCCAGTCCTCGACCGACGCCCCGGGTACGAGCAAGTCCGGCAACGCACCCACCAGATCGGGGTCGAAGAACTCTTTGACTTCATCCCATAGCAGGTCAGGCACGTGCAGATCTTGCCTCTGCGCCGCGGTTCCTCGCCAGCCAATTCGCGCGATAGAAGCTGGTACTAGCCATCGGTGCGGAACGTCACCGAGTCCCGTAGCCGGACCACCTCTGCGGTGAGGTCAGCCCGAAGCTCATCATGGTCCGTGCCGAGAGCCGTCTCCGGATCACGCCAGCGCTCTGCCGGGTACAGCCAGACCGGCTTGCCGACGAGGTCAGCGGGCTCCCATTCGTAGCGCGGCCAGACGTGAGCGTGAAGGAACGCATCAGTATTACCGAGGATCTCGACGTTGATGCGGTGATACCCACTGTCACGCGCCGAGCACACGTTTTCTACCGCGGTTGCGACCAGATCAACATCGGCGAGGTACCGCACGCGCTCCGGGCGGGGCAGATCGGAGAGTCGATCGATTCCGGGGTACTTGCTGAGCGCCAATGCGTACCCCGGCAAGAACTGAACGTCTCCGATCACCGCGAACGAGGAATCGAGCTCAGCGAGGACCGTAGGGTTCCGCCCGTCGATCGCGGCACGAACCCGATCCGCGCGCCACTCCGTCACGTCGCCTCCATCGCCAGTGGTGCCCCGCTCGTCGCCGATCAGACGTTGAAGCGTGTCATGTGGCCCTGACCTCGTGGTTCGCCGGTTGGCTTGGTGCCTTGGGGGAACTGTGGGGGAATCGGGCCGGTGTGCCGCTGCCGCGAGGGCATTAGCTGGAACTGCGACGGGCTGTCGTGATTCTCGACGAACAGGCCTCACGCCTGCTCCACGCTGAGGCTACCCGTTCGCATCGATCCCCACTCGGCACCTCACTGGCTATCACCGGTTAGTCGTCCGAAGCGACGACCAGGTGCATGGACTCACGCTCGTGGTCAATCACGACGAACTCTTGGAAGTTCGTCGCGCTCACACCGCTGAAGGACAACAGGTCCCGCCTTCTCGGTCGCGGCGGCGGGCCCAGCCAGGGCATCCCACTCTCCCATGATCGCCGCATGGAACTCACAGAGAAGCCGACAGTTAGCACTGAATCACTGACGACCTATAGCCGATATCCGTCGCCCTTAGGCGGGTCGAAAGCACTGCCGGTCCGCATGCGGCTCCGCTCGTCATCGACTGGGAGCTCGTTCAGAAACTCCGCGAGTTCCTTGCGGAATCGGCGGTAGACCGTCAGCACGTCGTCACGCATCTGCTCGTAGGTTTGCAGCGTTATGGGCTCGTCGGTGGGCTCAGTGCGCGGCAGGCCGAAGTGTGCCACCTGCTGACTAGCCAAATCCCACCAGTATCTTAGCCGCACGCCGAGTTCGCCGGGTTCACATTCCCAGGTTGGCAAGATGTCTGCGATCCAGATGTCCTTGTCCTTGTTGCCCCGCTTCTGCAGGAACTCGGCCAGAGAGCGCACGTTAATGAAGAACGACTCGAGGCACGCGTTGTACAGCACACCGTCCAGGTCTGGGTTAGCCAGATGAGGTACGAGGTTTCGCACCGTCCTCGCGGCGTAATCGACTTGACCAAGCTGTCTCTGCTGCACCGTCCACGGTGACCTGCGCTGAGCGTCGCCCATGTCAGATCAGCATCCGCGTTTGTGCCTTGACAGAGAGCTTGCTCGGATCCTGCTGATCCACGTATCGCAGGAACTGGTCAAGACCGTCCATCTGGTCGTTGCCGTAGCTGTCGACGGTCGGCAGGTCGAGCAACCGATCGATGTCGTCGGCGGTGAGTTCGTCGACCACAAGCTCAAACCGCATAAATTGCACTGTGCTGTGAGCCCAACTCACCGTGAAGTCAGCTTCCTGAAGCCACTTGACTTTGAGCACGCGACGAACCGATGCCGAGTTCAGCGCGGCGGGTAAGCGAACTTCGTCAAGCCACTTTGCGTCCTCATAAACCCGCAAGAAGGCTGATACCGTTCCGTAACAGTTGCGCTTGTCGTAGACGAGTTGCTCAACCTCCTTAATCGTCTCCTCGCTCACGTATCGCGTTATGAGGTCGTAAGCCAGGCTCGCAAGCGAAATGTAGTGGATAGCGAGGTTTGGCTCAACCGCGTTGGCGAGCGTATGCGCCTTCTCGTTGCGCAGGAACTGGATAGCCATGTTGAGATACTTGACGCCGTCGAAGAAGTCACTCTCGGCTTCGGTTGCTGGTTGATGTCCGAAGAGCTTCTCGAAATTCGCTGGTCTGACTGCGTCAGTTGCCTTCTCGGAACCGGTGATCTCCCGAAGTTTCTCGCGCACAACTTTGTACGATTCTTCCACCGCGTGGAAGTAGTCCTCAGTGTCAAGATAACGCTTGATGTGGCTGTAGATGTCTTCGTGAATCTCGATCTCGATCTTGTTTTTCGTAACCGTCGCTTCAGTAGTGATGGCGACTGGCGTCGGCGGCGGTGCGGGCGCAGACGCTGTCACACTCGACAGCGCGATCCCGGGGGCGAGAGGAGCTGCCGAAGCCGCTACCGCGGCAATGAGGTCGCTGGCGATCTTGCGCACACGGACAAGCTTCTCGTCGGTGATGTCATCCAGCCAGGATCCCCAGTCGTCGGTAGTTTCCTTCTTGGCTTCGATGTAGTCCGCGAGGGCGTTAAGTGACGTCGCAGCTTCGGCGTTACTTCCGCTCTTCCATAAGGCGCGAAGTCGGTTCGCCTTCGAGTCGCCGAACCCCGGGTACTTCGCATGGTCGTAGATGTCGACATTCAGTTCACCAAAAAAGTTGGCAAAAGTCGCGTTGGTGAAGTCAAGAACGTAACCGCCACTCATATTGAGCACAGCTTCAAGTACGGTCTTTTCGGTTATGGAGAGTGTGCTCATTGGATCGGTTCGGTCTCCTGGCTCAGGCGCACATAGCTCAAAGGAACGAGACGAGAAAGCCTCACTCCGCTCTACTTCGTCCGCACTCGTGGCAGCCGCTGATCGGCTTCGAACAGAAGCGACCGGCCGACAGCACGCGGGCGCGTGGCTTGTCGTACAAGGTATCGACACAGCGTCTCGCCCTTACGCGCTTTTGCGGGTGATCTTGTGCAAGCGGTTCCGCCCTGAGAAATCTGCTCGTCACTCCAGCCTTCTTCAGCGCGTCCCGGACGCGCAGCATGTGACTCCTATTTATTGAGCCTTCTACCCCAGAAGGGCGACTGTGGGCGGTTTGTCCCAATGGTGAGACAGTGGGAGTCAGGTATGACCATCGAGGATGACATCAGGGCTTGGGCGCTGGAACGGCCTGGTTGGCAACAAGACGTGCTGGTCGCACTCGCTCGTGGTGGGACGTTCGAGTCCGAGCAGATTGAGGCGCTAGCGGACCGTCTGCTCTTGCCCGACAGCAAGAACCCGAACGGCGCAGCTACAGACATCGCGCTCGGCGGCACGACGCCGAAGCAGGTCCGGCTCTCCCGCGTGTACAACCTTAAGGGCGTCAACGCGCTCGCCGAGGATCAGGAGCTACCGTTCGCGTCGGACGGCCTGACGATCATCTACGGCAACAACGGCAGCGGGAAGTCTGGCTACGCGCGTCTCGTCAAGGGCATGGTGAGTGCTCGCCACTCATCGACAGTGCTGCCCGATGTCTTCAGGGCGAACGCGCCCGACCCGAGCGCTGAGATCGCCTACCAGGTTGATGACACAGAGGCCTCGGAGAAGTTCCCGGCGGCGAAGCCCATCGAAGATCTGCAGCAGGTGCGCTTCTACGACGAGCACTGCGGAGACGAGTACCTCGCTCATGAGTCCACGATCACCTATCGACCCTCCGCACTGGTCCTGCTCTCGGAACTCATTGCAGTCTGCGGCATGGTCAGGCAGGAACTCCAGGCCCGCCTCACCGACAGCGAGCAGCAGGCGCTGCACCTCCCCATTCCCCCAGAGACCCCCGCGGGCGCGTTCCTTGCCCAGCTCTCCGAGAAGACCACCGACGCGGACATCGAGCAGGCGACGACGCTGCCACCGACTGCCAAGGACGACCTGGGCTCGGTCCTCCAAGAGGTCGCACGGCTCGAAGCCAGCGACGCCGACAAGGAGCGCACCCGACTCCAGGGAGACGCCGCACAGGTCGAGCGGCTCCAGACAAAGTTGACCGCGCTGACGAACGCGGTGAGCAGCGACCGGCTCGACGCAATCCAAAAGCTCCAGAACGACGCCACGGCCAAGCGTGCCGCTGCTGCACTCGCTGCGACGAACACCTTTGAGAAGGAGCCACTCGACGGTGTCGGCTCGCGAACCTGGCGAGCCCTTTGGGAGGCCGCACGCGCCTTCGCGACGACCGAGGTCGACCACGAGCACGCCTTTCCGCAGACAGGCAATGGCGCCCGCTGTGTGCTCTGCCACCAGCCGCTCGATGAGGCCGCGAGGGATAGGTTCGAGCGCTTCAACCAATACATGATCGACACGACGCAGCGCGACGCGGACGCCGCCGAACGGCTCTACACGCAAGCGCTGAACGCTCTCCGCAGCCAGGACTTCGCCACTCAGCAGACGACCACAGCATTGGCCAGAGTCTTGGCACACGAACCGGAACTTGCGCGTACTGTGCAGGCGCGCATGAGCGCCCTCGAAGCTCGTCGCGACGAAGCTGTCGCCTACTTCGAGGGAAGCCGGCCGGACGTCACGGCGCTGGTGACGAGCGACGACGTCGACAAGCTGACCTCGCTCGCTGCCACGCTTGACGACAAGGCGGCGGCTACAGACGTAGCAGGGTTCCGGGTTGCCCTGGCAACGGTGCACAAGCGCCAGGGCGAGCTCAAAGCAAGCGCGGCGCTTTCGGAGTCGGCCGACGCCCTCAAGGCCGAGGTGGCGAGACTCAAGGCACACCGTGCACTCGGTGCCGCCAAGCAACAGACCATCACCACTGGGATCACCAGCACGACTCGTGCCCTGACAGACCAGTACGCCACGGAGCGGATCCTCGACCACTTCACGCGCGAGACGGAAGGCCTAAAACTCCGGCGCGTCACGCTCAAGGGCCGCGGTGGCAGTAAGGGCAAGGTCAGCCAGATTCCCGGACTGGTCGACGTACACAACCGGAACGTCAAGACCCCTGAAGTGCTCAGCGAGGGTGAGCAGACCGTGCTCGGCCTCGCCGGATTCTTCACCGAAGCAGAGTTCGACGAGTCCAAGTCGGCACTCGTACTCGACGACCCGGTTACCTCTCTCGACCACATCCGGCGCGAAAAGGTCGCGAATCGGCTGGTAGAGCTCGCACAGTCGCGCCAGATAATCATCTTCACCCACGATGTCTCGTTCGTAAGCGACTTGCTCAGAGCGGCAAACACGAAGGGCGTTGCGCACGCTGAGCGCTCGATCGAACTGCGCGGGGACAAGACACCAGGCCTCTGCATCGACGAATTTCCTTGGAACGCCAAGGACTTCAAGGGGCGCTTAGCCTGGCTCAGGGACGAACTCACTCTGATCAAGAAGGAGCGGCCCGGCCTGTCGTACTCGGAGTACGAAGCTCGCGCCGCAGACTGGGCAGGATACCTTTCCACCACCTGGGAGAGGGTCGTCACGGTCGACGTCTTGAACCAGGTATTTGATCGTGGAGCCTCTGAATTGCGGCCGAGTATGTTTCGTATTTTTGCAGACATCTCGCCCCACGACAATACCGAATTCCAAGACGGCTACGGCTACACCTCAACATGGGGTCGGCGCCATGATAATGCCGACGTCAAAAACTATGTGGCACCGGAGCCCGACGAACTTGAACGGGAATTCAACCGCATCCGAGACTGGCAAAAGCGCATTAGCGGCTATCGGCAGAAGAAGTGACACGCTTCGCCCGACTGCCCCACCCAAGGCAGTGGCGGCACGCCCCCTAGACCCATTCAAGCGTCTCATCACGTAAGTCCACGTCCCGCACCCGTTGACGTATCCGAATCGGAAGGACCTGTACTGTGAGCGACGTGCAGATCGAGCCGGAGAGCTAGCGCCGTTATAACCGCGCGCTGGACGGCGGCGACGACGTGCTCAGGCCCGACCTGTTCACGGCGACTGCCGGTGCCGAGTACAAGAGTCACCTGTTCATCGAGGTGGACCGGGCAACCGAGAGCCTGCCGACCCTGGTCCGCCGGTGCCGCCTCTACGAGACGTATCGGCGCACCGGCATCGAACAGGAACAGGCGGGTGCGTTCCCGCGCGTCCTGTGGGTGGCGCCCCGACGGCCGGCGTGCCGAAACGCGATCATCGCTCTCAAGACTGTCAGGCTGCCAAACGGGCTAGGCGTCCTCGCAGTCGCACTTCTCGGGTTCGCACCCACGGTGTCTCTACTTGTGCTGTCGCATGTCGGGACTGCTGCATGATTCGGTGACATGCGGGATGCCGTTCCGCCTTGAGCATCCAACTGCATCGCCGGATCGCGCCTGGAGTCCTCTACCAGACTGGCTTGACGTATCCCCGCGGGGGGAAGCGGGCGGAGATTCTGCTTTCGGCCCCGACCTCACGCGCTAGGGCTACGGCAGAGTCCATCGTGGATCCCCACTTCGGGTCACGTAAGCCATCCTCTGTCAGCAACTTGGTCAGGCGAGTCAGCACCTTGCGTACAGCGACGGGAGAGGCCCGCACCCGCCTGACGCACTCATCGAGCCCGTGTTCCGTCGTCGTGACGGCCTCCACGACCTCGACGGCGATGGCCCCGGCGGCCGCCGCCCGGCGTTCTTCATATGCGGCGCGCCGGCATCGCTGCGAGCACCATCTCGCAGGCCTCCCAGTCGCCCTGGCCGGGAGCTGGCTCCCGCACCGAGGACACACGCCAGAGGCTCCCGCCGTCGCCCAGCGACTCCCCGCTCGGTGGGTGTACGAGACCCGTTGTCCCGCAGCCCGACAAAGCCCTTCTCGACGCTCATACGCCCACCCCCAGTTTCGTACGGACGGAACCGCTCACGGCTTGTGCATTAGGTGTGTGGCCTTCATCGTGGCGGTCCGCGGGACCCGCTGCCCTGTTGCCCGCCTGCCCTCGTCACGCGCCGCGTCCGTCGCCAGGCACGCGTGTGTCGCCGTTGCTGTTCGTGGCAGGTGACGCTGCAGCCTGGGACCAGGTGGTGGGGTCCCTGCGCAGGGCTCCTTACGCGGGAGCGGCGCAAATCTCCGGGACATTCAGGGCTGATCCAACGGCGCCAGCTCCGTTGGGGCACGATCGTCACGCCGGTGATCACAGGAGATGACCGCCACGGCTATCACAGGACTTCCTCTCGACCGGAGCAGCCGCCATGTACGGTCGCAGCGTGGAGCAGGGGCACGAGGCGGTTGCCGCCTTTCTCGACCGCGAGACCCGGCAGGTGTGGGCCCGTCATCGGATCACTGGTGAGCCAGTGTTCGTTGCTCCAGGCGCTGCGGCGGAGGTCCGCAAGACGGCTCGTGCTGAGTGGACCTGTCTCGTCCCGGGATGCGAAGAGGTGATTTCGACGCGCGGCGGATCGAAGCGAGACCATTTCTTCCACGTCACGGCCGTCGAGCACTCGGGTGGCCCGGAGGGCACCAACCACCTCGCGTCCAAGGCCATGCTCGCTCAATGGGCGGCTCGGGAGGCGAACGGTGGCGCCGACGTCGTCGAAGAACAGAGCATCAAGAACGTCGAGCTTGAGCTCAACCGCCGTCCCGACGTCCTGGTGACCTGGTCAACGGGTCAACGACTCGCTCTGGAGGTCGAGTACAAACACTTCCCCGCCGAACTCTGGGCTGCAAAGCAGACCGACCTCGACCGCAATGGGGTCACAGTCACGTGGCTTGTGGGCCGCACGCGCGTGCAGCTGGATCCGAAGCTTGCATCCGCGGTCCGGCTGCCGGCACTCGGGCGAACGCTCGCAGCGGCGGATCGGCATGTGCTTGTCATCAACCCAGTCACTCGCCAGATCGGGACGCTAGCCGGTGACTCGCGGTTCACAACGCGGCTACGCAACTGGGACTCCATTGCATGGTTGCGCATCGACGACTTGGATTCCTGTGTCCTGGATCCCGACCAGGGGCTGGTGACACCGACGATGCGGAGAATCGACGCTGCCATAAAGGGGGCCAGTCGCGCTGCCGCAGAAGAAGTAGCCGCCGAACGCGCGATCGAAGAAGCACTGGAAAAAGAAGAACAACGGCAGCACGCCGCTTGGCACGCATCGCAGGCACGCCGCTTGGTTCACCGCGTGTGGGGCAGCTCCCCTCGCCTGCTGAGGGACCCGAGCGATCTGGACTGGGCGATCGAAGCAATCTCAGTCCATTGGCACACCGCGCTCTACCAAGCTCTGATCCATAACAGACTGGGGCGCGACTTCGCCCTCGACGACTGCTGGGCTGTGCTCCGAACCGCATCGATCACCTGGACGCGCGACGACGACTACGCCCTCAAGGCTCTGACGTCATACCTCAGCGCCTTCGTCGATGCGGGCCTCGCTACGCCAGTCGGGCCCGCACGATGGCGCGCCTGCGGCAAGATCAATCGGTGGCAGCAGGTCCCGGGCCGCACGGCTCAAGCCTGACGGCATCGAACGGCCGCGCCTCGCGTACTCGTAGCAACCAGGCGGTCCCCGCTGGACTCGAGACTCTCCAACCCAAAGCGCCGCTTTCCCGTTGTAGAAACTCGATCCTCTTGCCCCGCCGCCACCCACACCGAAGAATCAAACGCGACAGCAGGCCAACCAAAGGGGGAACCGCCGTGAAGGTGACGACGCTCGCGAGCACGTGCGATAAGAACGACTGCCCGACGATCTACGAGACCGACCGAGGCACGATCCTGGTCCAGGGTGAGACGCCGACCGATCACGGTCTGACGATCCCCGCGCACGAAACCCTGGTGGAGATTCCCTTGGACCTGATCCGGAAGGCATTCGGTGACCGGATTGGCGCCTAAGACCCTGGGAGACCTGTTCGACCAGTTTCAGCGCGAAGCCTTCCGGCTGGAGACTCTCGACGACTACAGCCGATCCGGCAATGTCGACGCCTACCACTTGTTCCTCGACGGCCAGGCCAAGCCCGCCGACTACAACCTGGACTGGCTCGACGAGGTGCGCACCCACACCGACGCGGGACGACGCATGTACCGCGTCCATGTGCTTCGCCGGCCCCTGACGCCCTACCTACGCTTCGAACTTGGCTGGGGCTACGCCACCAATGCCACGGCAGGTGAGGAGTTCTTCATCCTCGATGTGACCGGGCAGCCCACACCGCTACCTGACCACGTCGGCGACTTCTGGCTCTTCGACTCGACCACGCCAGCCCGGTTCAACTACAGCGACGGCAAGTTCGCCGGGGCCGATGTGCTGGCGGATGACCACGGCCCGGAGTACGTCGCCTACCGGGAGACGGCCCTGGCGCACGCAGTGCCGTTCGCAGACTGGTGGGCGACGTACGGCGAGTGAATCGTTCTGAGCTGGGCGCAGCGCTGCGGGCCCTACGGCAGGCTTCTGGCACGGAGGCCAAGTTCGTTGCCCGCAGCTCTGTCATATCCGCGAGCAAGCTGAGCAAGATCGAGACGGTCAAGCTCTCCCCCAGTGCTGACGACGTCGACCGAATCCTGAGCTCCATCGGTGTGTCCGACGCGGTCAAGACGGAGTACATGGAGGCCGCTCGTGCGGTGGCCACCGAGGCCACGGCCTGGCGCCTGATCCAACGTGCCGGTCTGCACAAGGCACAGAAGCAGTTGCAGGCCGTCGAGGCCGACATGGATCTCTTGCGGGTATTTCAACCCGCGCTCGTGCCAGGCTTGCTGCAGACGCCGGAGTACATGCGAGCGATCCTGTCTCGGCACGATGACCTCACCGAAGAGACAGTGCGGCGCACCATGAGCGCACGGCTCGAGCGCCAGGAGGTTCTCTACGACGAGGACAAGACGCTGCGCTTCGTCATCACCGAACCGGTCCTGCGGTGGTTGATCGTTCCGACGCCGGTCATGGCCGGACAGCTGGACCGGCTCATCTCCCTGACGCGGCTGCCGAACATCGACCTGCGGGTCGTGCCGCTGGCTGGCGCTCAACGGGACATCCCTAACCATGCCTTCGTGGTCCGCGATGACCGGTCCGTGAGCGTCGAGACCGTTCACGCGAAGGTCGTGGTGACCGACCCCCGAGATGTCGCCCTCTACGTCGCTAAGTTCGACGGGTTCGCCGAGCGCGCTCTGTATGGCGAGGCCTTGAAGCCATTTCTTGAAGGCATACGAGACGACCTTGTGCGACAACGGGAAAGCGGCTAGTGCCGACCCGATAGCGGCCTCAGGATCATTCCCAGAGCAAGAGCACCTGGGGAGGTCCGATAATGAATATGCCACCAGCGGCAACGGCAACGCATCTGATCGCGCTCGACATCGACGGCACGCTGATCGGCCGGGACGACAAGGTGCCGTCTGAGACGGTGCAGGCGTTGGAGCTGGCGCGCGCCAGCGGACATCACGTCGTGCTGGCAACCGGAAGGTCACTTGTCGGGCTGCTGGCTGCCGCTCGGAGATTAGGCCTGACCGAGGGTTGGGCCTCCTGCTCCAACGGAGCCCTGACGGTACGTCTAGACGGAGGGGCATCGTCGGGATACAAGGTGGTGGAGGCCCGCAACTTCAGCGCGGGAGCGGTAGTCCGCCAGGCGACCCGGCTGTCGCCCGGCGTGGACGTCGCAGTTGAGGACGTTGGCTGGGGCTGGCGCGTGAACCACAAGTTCGGGCCCGGGCTGCTCAACGGACCGCAGAAACTGACGCCGCTCGAAGATCTCTTGGCAGGACAGGCTTCGCGGGTCGCACTCCACACTAGCCAGGTCGCCGACCACGCGGATGCGCTACGTCACCTCGGAGTCACCGTGACGCCAGCGGGCCACAACTGGCTCGATGTCACAGCGCCCAGAACAAGCAAAGCCACCGCGCTGGAACAGATCCGCTGCCTGCTCGGGGTTGCCTCCGAGCACACCGTGGCAGTCGGCGACGGCGTGAACGACATCGACATGCTGGGCTGGGCAGCCCGTGGCGTCGCTATGGGACACGCACCTGACACCGTGCGCGAGGCAGCCGACGAGACCACCGGGACCATCGCGGAATACGGCGCAGTCCCGATCCTCCTGTCGCTTGTCCCAGCCCCGGCGCGCCGGCCGGGCTTGTCACCGCTTGGCGCACAACTTGCCGCGGCTGTCCACACTGCCGCAGAACGTGCGCCGGGCCCCCTCGTGGTCCGGGTCTGGCACGGTTCCAATCCCGACCTCGCCGGATGTGAGGTCCACACGCTCCGGGCGGGCCGATGGGTTCGGCAGGCACCGGTCCCCGCTGGCAGAGCCTCCACCATGCGCGACGTCGAGCGCGCCGCTCGCGAAGCCGGCCTCACCTACCCGCGCGGCGATGAGGGACGACGACGTGCCCACTGGCGCACGGCCGCACTCGAGCCTCGGTCGGGACCCGCCGAATTCGAGCTCCCACTGACCTTTGCCTGAACAGTCCTCTCGATCAGAGAAGCCATGCCGCCAGCGTGTTGCACACTGCCAACAGTCCGGGGATGATCGCCATGCACAAAGAAGTCCGTAAGGCAGTCGACGAAGCACGAAGCGCCGGCTTCACCGTGCGTGAGCTGAGCGGCCACACCTGGGGCCACATCGAGTGCTCGTGCGGGGCACACGTGAAGGTGTTCTCCACCGGCCGCAACCCCGAGAACGGCGCGCGGCTGATCCGCAAATTCGTCGAACAGCACAGGAAGCACGTGTGATGACCGAATACGAGTTCTCCCTAGTTCTGGAACGCGATCCCGACGACGCCCAGACCGAAGCCATCGCGGGCAACGTGCCGTCCGTGACGGGCTTGGAGGGCGGCGGACCCGTCCCACTAGCGCACGTGGTCATCGACGCGGCGAACTTCGCGACAGCAGTCACCTCGACCGTGCAGCGGCTCGAAGCTTGCGGCGTTCTCGTCGTGGGACTGCAGACCGACGACCTGATCTCGATCAAGGAGATCGCCACCCGCACAGGACGCAGCCGCGAGTCTGCGCGCCTGCTGGCGACCGGGAAGCGTGGCCCAGGAGGATTCCCCTCCCCCGTCTCCCCTGAACCATGGGGTCTGTACTCCTGGACCGAGGTTGGAGGTTGGTTCTCCGAACACTTCCCGGAGCAGGACTTCGACCTGGACCGGCAGGCCACCGCCGCCGATCACTTCCTGCGTGGAAGGCACATCATCCGCAAGGAGCCGAACGCGGACGCCTGGGCGCAGCTCTTGTCCATCTGAGCAGGACGAAGCCGTGCAAGCACCACCCGACTTCTTGGAGCCGACCATCAACACGATCGCCCCGGATCTGTGGCTGACCCACGACGGCGTCGGCCTCGGCCCGCTCCGCGCCGACCTCGCCGAGACCTACTGGCGCTGGGAAAACTCGCTACCGGTCATGGCCGGCTACGCCCGCCAGACCCCGGAGTCCCTCACCGAACGCACCGCCGGCCTCGAAGCCCAGCTCGAAGGCAGCGCCGACCAGACCCGGTTCACCATCTACCGCCACCACGAGGACACCTGGACGCCCGTCGGGATGACGTCCCTGCTCATCGACGACCGCTACCGCACCGCCGAGTTCTTCATCTACATCGGCGAACCCGACCACCGCGGGCACGGCACCGGCACCACCGCCACCACGATGGCCTTGGATTGGGCCTTCCACGTCACCGCGCTGCGCTGCGTCTATCTTGAGGTCCTGGCGAGCAACACCGCCGCCATCCGCGCCTACGAGAAGGCCGGATTCCGCACCGTCGGCACCCGACGTCGTACCGGCTCCTGGCTCGGCCAGCCCGCCGACGAGGTCATCATGGACGCCATCCCTGAGGAGTACAGCGGACCGCGACTCGTCGAAGCCGCCGTCCTCGGTACCCAGCGACCCCACCCATGACGGGTACTTCTCGGGCCGCTCTGAGCGCTTGAACCGAGAGCCGTGGGACGCCCAACCGACCTAAGTGCCGAGATCGCACCCGACGGAGCCTCGTCGGTCCGCCAGGTGTTCGGAATCGATCAACCGAAACAGTCAACATACAGGGGGAACGCATGACACAGACCGATGCGCAGACCGGCATCGAGGCCGAGCCGTCGGTGAGTCCCGAAGACTTGCGTGAGCGGATGATCGCTGAGCTCGTCGAGTCGGGTGTGCTCTCGGACCCGAGGATCGAGGCGGCGTTCCGTGCAGTACCACGCGAGGTATTCGCACCCGCCGGCACTCCGCCGGAGATGTCGTACGCGACCGACGACGCCCTGCGGACGCGGTTCGCCGACAACGGCAGGGCCTTGTCCTCGCTGTCCGCACCAACGATGCATGCGGGCAACCTGGCCCAGGCCCAGATCGAAGACGGCCAGCGCGTGCTGGAGATCGGGTCCGGCGGCCCGAACGCTGCAATGCTTGCCCACCTCGTCGGACCCACCGGCCAGGTCGTGAGCGTCGACATCGACGAAGGAGTTACTGCTCGCACACGCACCGGGCTCGCACAGCTCGGCCTGACCGACCGTGTCGAGGTCGTCACCGCCGACGCGGCCGAACCGCTCGGCCGTGGTGTGTTCGACCGGATCATGGTCACCGTCTCGCCCTGGTCTCTGCCCGGGACGTGGGTCGAACAGCTCGCACCCGACGGGATTCTGGTCGTCCCCCTCCAGGTCGCCCCGGGGCTCCAGCGCATCATCGGCTTCCGCAAGAAGGACGGGCGGCTCGTCTCGGAGTCGACCGTGCCGGGCGGGTTCGTGCCGCTGCAGGGCGCGGGGCTGTTCAACCCCGCCTCTGCCCAGCTGACGGGCCCGTCCGGCAAGCCGGTCACGTTCAGGTTCCCCGGCAACGAGATCCCCGAGTGGTTTGGGGTGTCGGACGATGTACTGGCGTCCGACCCGGTAGAGGCGTGGTCCGGAGTGATCTACAGGAACCGCACCATCTGGCTCGACGTTCTCACCTACCTCCTGGTGCAGCCGGGTGCGTGCGCGATGGAGGCCGAGGACGCGACCGACCGCGGCTCCGACATGTCGTTCTACCCGGCCCTGGTCGATGGTGCGTCGTTCGCAGCCCTGCATCGCCGTCCAGCCTCGGAGACCTCAGTCGAGGTCGGCGCGATCGGCAAGGGCCCTGACGCAGCCCGCCTCACCAAGCGGCTCGCGGACCTGGTCGCCCGTTTTGGCGCTCATCACCGCGGCACCGAACCGCTGTTCCAGTGGTGGCCTACCGGCACCGAGCCCGACGACGTCCCGCCGTCGGTGACAGTCCTGCCACGCCCGCACGGCACGCTCACCATCAGCTGGGCTGTGGCGGGACGCGGATGATGTGGTCACCTGGTACGTGCGACCGGACACCAAGTCGCGTGGATGGCTCAGTCGCGACCTAGTGCGAAGTCCACGGCCTCAAGCGGCGTGGCCGCGGTCGGCGGGGCGTCGGGCACCGGCTGACCGTCGGCATTCAGGAGCTGCCAGCCACCGATGCTGATGACCGGGACGCCGCGCCGCCGGGCGAGCGCGAGCTCGGACAGCGTGCCCCACGACCCTCCGACGACGATGACCGCGTCGGCCGACCACACCAGGATCGCGTTGCGCGCCTCGCCCATGTTGGTGGCCAGCACGATGTCGAGGTCGGAGTTGGCGTCCTCACGAGTCGCTCCTGGCCGGATGCCGACGACGGTACCGCCGGCAGATCGAGCCCCTGCGGAGACGGCGGCCATGACCCCGATGCCCCCACCGTTGAGAACGACGGCGCCCGCCTGGGCCAGCAGCCGCCCTATCTCGCGCGCGTTCACGGCGTCCCGGTCAGTGCAGTGGCGGGGGCCGCAGACGGCAACCTGGATCGGCACGGAACTACTTTACGAGCGTGGGCACCTCACACAAGACTGCTCGCGAGTGCCAGTCGTCGCGGCCCCCCGGCGACACCAGCGAGGGTGTGCCCGAGTGGAGAAGGACCGGCTCGACGGGTTCGTCCCCTGCGGCGGACGAGAGGTCGATCCTCGTAGCGAGCAGCCAGGCGAGCCAGTCGTCTGAGATGGCCTCGTGGAGGAGACCCAGCATGTTCACGCGGACTCACCCAGGGCGAAGCCTTCGACGCTGTCCCACCAGATGCGTGGGCTGTCACCGAGAATCGCGAGGAGTACTGGCTCGGCCAGAGTGATCTCGCTCGTGTGGGGGTACCAGTCAACCAACGAGTCGGGCAGGAACGAGACATCGATGCCGAGGTCTTCAGCTTGACCTGTCATGACATCGACCATCTCGTCGAACTGGTGGATCTCCACATACGGGTATCCGCCGTCGGGCAGCGCGAAGCAGGCGCTCGCCCATCGGTCGCCAGCCGGCCGGTTCTCGACACGTGCCCCGTACTCCGGGCGTCCGAGCAGATCGACGACACGCTGGACGGCCATCTCTGGATCGATCTCACGAAGCGCGGCGAGCGCACCGACGGCGTACGGCATGGCGCAAAAGGTACCGGTCGCTACGACGACGCTAGTGCGGGCAATCCGCCGGGGATGATCCCGGGGCTTGGCCATCGTCCGTAGCGATGATCTGCGATCGGTGCGCCGCGTCTTCGACGGGTCTTTGGCCGCTGACCCCGTTCTCGTCCAGGGCGTTAAAGACATGGAGGCCGCCAGTCCCAGTTCCGAGCCACACGCCGGTCGTGAGCCACGTCGAGGCACTGCCACACGGCCCGGTGACCGAATGAGTCGTGAACTCGAACGTCGTCGTTCGGACTTCTCGGATCGTCTCGTGTTCGATGGCCTCAAGTGCCGCGTGGGCAGCACGACGCCATCGCAAAGGCCACTCGACCCAACCCCGAGGCGTCTCGGTGAGGTCGATCGTGTTCCACGTGATCGAGCAGTCGTCGAACTTTTCCCAGCACACTTCCAGTTGTCGGCCGCTCGCAAGCCGCAACACCACAGGCAGATCGGCGAACCACTCGTCGAAGTCCAGATTCCACACGACCCAGGTCTCGGCGACCTGATCGCTGACGAGATCGCCGAGCCGCTGAGCCTGGCGCTGAAACTGTTCGTCTGCGGGCAGGAAATTGGGCCGCCAGCCGGAGACGTTGGGGTCAAGCATCATGTGAGCACGCCTGCCGGGTTCGGCTTCGGCCGGGCCGACGCCAGTCGGGAGTCTCCAGCTGCGGGTGCGGAGCGATCGTCTCGATCAGCGTGCGAGATCCGGACACTCGTGTCGCGGTGAGGTAGTGGTCCGTCCATACAAACCTGGATCGGTCCGCTGGCGACCAGTTCGACAGGCTCAGCCCATTCGATCCGGTGGGCGGCGTCGCGCGTCCCGTCACGGCTCCTGCCCTCGCAGCCAAGTCGCGATCTCAGCGACGCCGTCGGCAGTCAGCCCGACAGACGACTCGACCTGGAACAGCAGGGCGGGCCCAGGATACTCCAGCTCGACGAACCAGCGGTCCGTCTCCGTGATGACGTCGTCGACCCACACGAACGGTCGGCCCGCCGCAACCCGGACCAGGGCACGCGTCTTCCACCCCAGACCGTCCGGGTCGCCATCGCCATAGGGCGGCAGGTCCGCGACCGACAGCTCTGGCAGCCCGACCCGCGGCGCGATCACTTCGTTCGCGTCACCCATCCAGGCCGTGGCCCAAACCAGGTCGGCGCCAAGGGCCAGCAGCAGCGGACCGAGGGCCGGATCGATGAAGTCGAGCTCCGGACGCGGCGCGTCGGGGTCCTCAGGCTTACCGTCGCGGGGCTGAGGCAGCATCCCGGGCCCGCCGAACGGCAACAGGGTCCCGTCGACGTCGAGGAACAGCAGCGGGCGGGCAACAGTCACGCCCGCACGATAGCGGCCTGCGCACGCGGTCGGCAGCCGGCGCGCGTCTGCCTTCCAAACCGCCTACACAGTCCTCTCCACCCGTCAGGTGTCCCACCCACTCCCTGTGGGGGAACGACACACCCGGCACAACCTCATACGCGAGCACTCACCTGCGGAAACACCCCGGATCCCGTGGGGGAACCATGGGGGAATGGGCGGCCTCTGGAGGCCATTCCTGTCCACCCCCGGCCCGAGGGCTCAGAAGCGTTACCGCAGGTCAACCGGCATTCGGCCTGGTCAGAGGACCAGGCCGAAACCGGGGTGATGCTCAGACGTTGAACCTGAACTCCACCACGTCGCCGTCCTGCATGACGTAGTCCTTGCCCTCGATGCGGGCCTTGCCCGCCGCCTTCGCCGCGGCCACGGAGCCGGTCTCGACGAGGTCTTCGAAGGAGATGACCTCGGCCTTGATGAAACCGCGTTCGAAGTCGGTGTGGATCACGCCGGCGGCCTGCGGTGCCGTCCAGCCGCGGTGGATGGTCCAGGCACGCGATTCCTTGGGGCCGGCCGTCAGGTAGGTCTGCAGGCCGAGCGTGTCGAAGCCGACGCGGGCGAGCTGGTCCAGGCCGGACTCCTCCTGGCCGGTCTCCGCGAGCATCTCGGCGGCCTCGTCGGGCTCGAGCTCGACGAGTTCGGACTCGAACTTCGCGTCCAGGAAGATGGCCTGCGCCGGCGCGACGACCTTGCGCAGCGCCTCCTGGGAGGCGGTGTCGGCCAGACCGGCGTCGTCCGTGTTGAAGACGTAGATGAACGGCTTGGCCGTCATGAGCTGGAGGCTGGCGATCTCGGCGAGGTCCAGGCCGGCGTCCTTGGCGCCCTGGTACAGCGTCACGCCGCTGTCGAGGATCTCCTGCGCCTTCTTGGCGGCCGCGTACAGGACGGGGTCGCCGCGCTTGATCTTGACCTCCTTCTCCATCCTCGGCAGCGCCTTCTCGAGGGTCTGGAGGTCGGCCAGGATGAGCTCGGTGGAGATCGTCTCGATGTCGCCGGGGGCGTCGAGCGAGCCGTCGACCCGGACCACGTCGGGGTCGTCGAAGGCACGCGTGACCTGGCAGATCGCGTCCGCCTCGCGGATGTTCGCCAGGAACTTGTTGCCCAGGCCCTCGCCCTCGGAGGCGCCCTTGACGATGCCCGCGATGTCGACGAACGACACCGTGGCCGGCAGGATCCGCTGGCTCTCGAAGATCTCGGCCAGCTTGTTCAGCCGCTCGTCGGGCAGCGAGACCACGCCGACGTTGGGCTCGATCGTGGCGAACGGGTAGTTCGCCGCGAGCACCTGGTTGCGGGTCAGAGCGTTGAAGAGGGTGGACTTGCCGACGTTGGGCAGGCCGACGATGCCGATAGTGAGAGCCACGTCGCGCAAGTTTACGTGGACGGAGCGGCGCCCGCGTCGATCAGGTCCAGGTCCCGGGTCGCGAACCGGTGATGCTCCCACTCCTCGGAGAGGACCACCCCCACGCACTGGGCCGCGACGAACGCCTCGGACTGGTCCATCCAAGGGGGCGGATCCGCCGGGCTGCCCGCCTGCTCCGGCGAGACGGCGGCCAGATACTCCCGTACCTCGCGCAGCCGGCCCCGGCGCACCTCCAGCACCTCTTCGTACGACGGCGCCGCGGCCAGGTCGATCCCGATGCTCGGCGCTCCCGCGGCGAACCCGGAGTGCGGCACGCCAGCCGGCCAGAACACGTCGTCCCGGCGCCCCTGCGCGCCCCAGCGCAGCCAGCCGTCGGTGCAGAACACCAGGTGACGCAGGGTCTGGGCGAAAGACCACTCATCGTCGACCGAGACGTCCACCGTGCCCGGGGGCATCGACGCGACGCGCTCGACCGTGGCCTCCCACATGCGCTCGTAGGCGTCCAGAGCCGTTCGGAGGCCCGCGATCGTGCGGTCCTGGAGCAGAGCGCGCTCCGGGTACCGCTTGTTCAGCTCCGCCTCGATCAGGGGCTGCACCTCGACGCCGTTGATGCGCAGGTCGTAGACGTAGCCGTCGATGTCGGCACCGGCCAGCTCGACGCCACGCATCCGCACGCCGTTCAGGGCGACCTCGCGGAACGAGGCGCCGCTCATGTCGGCGTCGCGCACGACGGCCCCGCGGAGGTCGGCGCCCTCGATGCCGTCGACGCGTCCTGTGATCTGGTTCATGCGGGCGACGCTACGCCGAGCCTCTGACATCCGGCCCGCGCGCCCCGGACCTCAGGCCCAGGCCGCACGGGCCGCGCGGGAGATCACGGGAACGACTGCACCTGCTGCAGCAGCTCCGGCAGCCGCCGGTCGTACACGCGGGCGCCGAACCGCACCGCCAGCACCAGGACGAGCACGCCGTACACGACGCCGACCACCAGGGTCGCGACGCCCCACAGCACCCCGCCCAGCACCAGGGCCGCGATCCCCACGGCGAACACCGGGACCGACAGCCCCAGCGTGATCACGAAACCGATGCCCTGCGACACCATGGTGGCCACGGCGGCACCCTGCGGGGACTTCAGCGGGCTCTCCCCCGGCTTGGCCACCGGGTAGACGAGCCGCGCGGAGACCGCGCACGCCACGGCCGTGCTGACCAGCAGGGAGCCGAGGGCCAGCCCCAGCAGCGGCAGCGTGAGGTGCCACGCGTCGGCGACCCAGACCGACGCGATCACCGTGGCCGCGCTGACCAGGGGACCCACCGTGAGCATCGGGATGGCCCGGCCCCACCGGTCCGCCCGGCCGTCGACGCCGGAGGCGACGTGCAGCGCGAACGCCGTGTTGTCGTAGGCGATGTCGTTGGAGATGCTGAAGCCGAGGATCCAGGCCACGAACGGCCCCGTCGCGAGCAGCAGGAAGTAGTTGCCCGTGCTCTGGCCGGAGAAGTACATGATCACGGGCAGCAGCGGGACGATCGCCAGGGACCCCGAGTAGCGCGGGTCGCGCAACCAGTAGGTGGCGGTCCGCGCCGCCACGGCCCAGGTGGGCGAGAACGGGACCCGGCCGAACGCGCCGAGGCCCTTCGCCCGGCCACCGCCGCCGTCCCCGACGGGCGGGCGCTCCAGCGCGCGACCCAGCGCGCGGTCCCAGACCAGCCAGCCCAGCGCGATGGTGCCGAGCGCGACGGCGAGCCGCCCCGCCAGGCCGGCCCAGTCGCCGTCGTGCACGCTGCCCGCGAGCGCCCAGGCGGCGCCGAACGGCGTCCACCCCACGAAGCCGGCCGCCTGCTCGAAGACGGGCAGGAGCTGCATGCCCGTGCTGCCCTCGGGGTCGGCCTCCATGGAGACCTCGACGCCGTTCGCGAGCCAGCCAATCAGCGGGCCGACCGACACCACCAGCACGAGGGCCACGAGGGTGACGACCTCGCGGTAGCGCCGGGACTCGAGCACGGGCGCGAGCAGCGTGGTGATGGCGCGGGAGCCGATGACGCAGGTCGCGACGCCGAGCGTCCCGCCGGCGAGCGCCACGAGCAGCGTGCCCGGCTCCAGCACCCAGGCGAACGAGGTGCCGAGGACGACCAGGACGGTGGCGATGCCGGGCACGGAGACCAGTCCGGCGACGGCCAGCCCGGCCACGAGGGTGCGCCGGGGGATCGCGAAGGTGGCGAACCGGTGCGGGTCCAGCGTGGCGTCGACGCCGAACGCGAAGATCGGGATGATCCACCAGCCCAGGACGGTCAGGGCCCCGCCGAGCGTGATGGCCAGCCCGGCCCAGGCCGGGTCCTGCAGCACGCCGAGGCCGACGACGGCGACGACGACCAGGCCGACGATGCTGAGGGCGTACAGCGAGGCGACGACCAGGCCGATCGTCTGCCACACGCTCTTGCGGAACGTGTTGCCCATCAGCGTCAGCTTGAGGGTCAGGAACCGCGCAACCATGAGAGCCCCTCCGAGTGCTGGCGACCGCCGACGAGGTCGACGAACCGGTCCTCCAGGCTCTGCTCCCCGCGCACCTCGTCGACGGTGCCCGCGGCGAGGACCTGCCCCGCGGCCATGACCGCGACGTGGTCGCACATGCGCTGCACCAGGTCCATCACGTGGCTGGAGACGATCACGGTGCCGCCGGCCGACACGTAGTCCTTGAGGATGTCGCGGATGTTGGCCGCGCTCACCGGGTCCACCGCCTCGAACGGCTCGTCCAGGACGAGGGTGCGCGGGGCGTGGATCATGGCGCTGCCCAGCGCGATCTTCTTGGTCATGCCCGCGGAGTAGTCGACGACGAAGGTGTCGGCGTCCGCGCCGAGGTCGAACGCCTGGAGCAGGTCGTTCGTGCGCTCGACGACGGTGGCCTTGTCCATGCCGCGCAGCATCCCGGCGTAGGTGAGGAGCTGGCGGCCGGTCAGGCGGTCGAAGAGGCGGACGCCGTCGGGCAGGACGCCGAGGGTGGCCTTGGCCTCGTCGGGGCGGGCCCAGAGGTCCACGCCCTGCACCCAGGCCGTGCCGAAGTCCGGACGGAGCAGGCCGGTGGCCATCGAGAGCATGGTGGTCTTGCCCGCACCGTTGGGCCCGACCAGGCCGTAGAACGAACCACGGGGTACGTCCAGGCTGACGCCGGAGACGGCGATCTTCTGCCCGAACCGCTTCCAGAGGCCGCGGACGCTGAGCGCTGCCGACGGGTCGTACGGGGGCGGCTCCGGGGCGGCCTGGGGGTCGGCGCTGCCCGGCGGGCCGGGGTCGACTGGGGTCGTCATGGCAACCAACCTAGCCGGGACCTCCGACGCACCGGATCCGACGCGAGGATGAGTGGGGTGATAGACCGTCCGTCTCCGGTCGGACAACGTCACCTGCGGGGATACGGGACCGATGTCCGGCGCATACCGGACGATCGGGGCGGCTCGGGGTGTCGGCGTACGGGACTGTCGGTGGCTCGTGGCAGCCTGTCGCCCATGGACATCGCCGCAACGATTCTGCTGGCCCTCGGCGCCCTCGTCGTCGGTGCGCTGCTGGGATGGCTCGGGCACGCGCAGCGCAGCACCTCGGCCGTGCGCGAGTCGGACCTGGAGGCCGTGCGTCTGCGCGCCCAGGTCGAGTCGGCCGAACGCCAGGTGGAGGCCGCGCGGGACCGAGCGGACGAGCAGATCGCGGACGCCCGGGAGCGTGCCGCCGAGCAGATCGCGGCCGCCCGCACCGAGCAGGAGCACGCGCGGCGGCAGTTCCAGGCGCTCGCCGGCGACGCGCTGGACGCCAACAGCAAGCGGTTCCTGGAGCTGGCGGAGGAGCGGCTCAAGCGGTCGGCGTCGGCCGGGGAGCAGGCCCTCGCCCAGCGCGAGCAGGCCGTGAAGTCGCTGGTGGACCCGCTGACCAAGGCTGTCGAGCTGGTGCGCAGCGAGGTGCTCCAGGCGGAGAAGGCTCGCATCGAGGGTCAGGGCGCCCTGGTCGAGCAGATGCGCAACGTCGCCGAGGTCTCGGCCGACCTGCGCAACGGCACGGCGGACCTGGTCACGGCGCTGCGCTCGTCGCAGACCCGCGGGGCGTGGGGCGAGCTGCAGCTCCGCAAGGTCGTGGAGTCCGCGGGCATGATCAACCGCGTCGACTTCACCGAGCAGGCGCAGGTCACCACGGAGGACGGCGTCCTCCGCCCGGACATGGTCATCAACCTCGCCGGGGGCAAGCGCGTCGTCGTCGACTCCAAGGTCGCGTTCCTGGGCTTCCTGGAGGCCCAGCAGTCCGACGACGCCGCGTACCGCGAGCAGCGCCTCGACGCGCACGTTCGGCACATGCGCAAGCACGTGGACGACCTGGCCGGCAAGAAGTACTGGAACCAGTTCGAGCCGGCGCCCGAGTTCGTCGTGATGTTCGTGCCCGCCGAGGCGTTCCTGTCGGCGTCCCTGGAGCGCGCCCCCGAGCTGCTGGAGTACGCGGCGCAGAAGAACGTCATCATCGCCACGCCCACCACGATGCTCGCGCTGCTGCGCACCGTCGCGTACGCCTGGCGGCAGGAGGCCCTCGCGGAGAACGCGCAGCGGGTGCTCACCGTCGGCAAGGAGCTCTACGCGCGCCTGGTCACGATGACCGGCCACGTCACCCGGACCGGCCGCGCGCTGGAGTCGGCGACCAAGAGCTACAACCAGATGATCGGCTCGCTGGAGCGCAACGTGCTCACGTCGGCCCGCCGGATGGTCGAGCTCGACGTGGTCGACGAGAAGGACGGCATCGAGGAGATCCGGGGCATCGAGGAGGTGCCGCGGCCGATCACCAAGCCCGAGCTGCTGGCCGCCGAGGAGGGCGGCGTCGTCGCGATCGACCGGGCGCTGGACCAGGAGGCCGACGGGATCCTGGTGCAGGCGCTGGAGGTCACCGAGCTCGCGGTGACCGACAAGCGCGCGCTGGAGGCGGTCGAGGACGCGGCAGCCAAGAAGAACGCGCACAAGGACAGCGCGGCGGGCTGACCGACCGACCTCGGGGTGGGGGGGGGGCCAGCTCGGTGTTGGCGGGAAAGCCGACAGCAGACAGCCCACCCGACCTACGCTGTCTTCTTCCTCCCCCCTTTTGCGGCGACAGGTGCTCCCCCCTCGCCGCTCATACT
>NZ_JBHWLR010000003.1:7843-136077 GCF_042731755.1 Promicromonospora sp. NPDC059942 | reverse complement strand
AAAGGGGGGGGGGGGGGGGGGGGGGGGGAGGAGAAAAAAAAGAAGAAGCAAAAAGAGAAGGGGGGGGGGGTGTGAGCACCAGCTTGGGGGGGGGGGCCGCCACCGGTGTGGTGCGGCCCGCAGCCCAGACAACAGACCTCAGGCCTGCGGGAGCTCCTTGCGGGCCTCGCGGCGCGGGCGCTTGGGCTCCTCGCCCGCGGCCTTGAGGCCGGCGCGCAGCTCGCGCGGCAGCGAGAACATGAGGTCCTCGGTCGCCGTCCGCACCTCGTCGACGGTGCCGAAGCCGTGCTCCGCGAGGTGCGTGATGACGTCCTGCACCAGGATCTCCGGCACCGACGCACCGGAGGTCACACCGACCGTGGTGACGCCCTCCAGCCACTCGTCCTTGATCTCGGTCTTGCGGTCCACGCGGTACGAGGCGGTGGCGCCCGCCTGGAGCGCGACCTCGACGAGCCGCACCGAGTTGGACGAGTTCGCCGAGCCGACCACGATGACCAGGTCGCACTCGGGCGCCAGCTTCTTCACCGCGACCTGGCGGTTCTGCGTGGCGTAGCAGATGTCGTCGCTGGGCGGGTCCTGCAGGGACGGGAACTTCTCGCGCAGCCGGCGGACGGTCTCCATGGTCTCGTCCACGGAGAGCGTGGTCTGCGAGATCCACACGACCTTGTCGGGATCGCGCACCACGACCTGGTCCACCTCGTCGGGCGAGTTGACGATCTGCACGTGCTCGGGCGCCTCGCCGGCGGTGCCCTCGACCTCCTCGTGACCGGTGTGCCCGATCAGCAGGATGTCGTAGTCGTCCTTGGCGAACCGCACGGCCTCCTTGTGCACCTTGGTGACCAGGGGGCAGGTCGCGTCGATCGTGTCGAGGCTCCGCGCCACGGCCGATGCGCGCACGGCGGGCGACACCCCGTGCGCCGAGAAGACGAGCCGGCTGCCCTCGGGCACCTCGTCGGTCTCGTTGACGAAGATGGCGCCGCGCTCGCGCAGCGTCTCGACCACGTGCTTGTTGTGCACGATCTCCTTGCGCACGTACACGGGCGCGCCGTAGGTCTCCAGGGCCTTCTCGACGGCGACCACCGCGCGGTCCACGCCGGCGCAATAACCACGGGGTGCAGCCAGCAGGACGCGCTTCGTCTTGGTCCGGGCAGGGCGCTCAGGGCTCGTGACACTCACAGGTTCAGTCTAGGGGCGGTGTGCGGAGGGCTTGTGTCGGTGGTGGGTGGCAGGGTTGGACACGTGACGGAACCGACCCAGCAGACCCTCCCGACCGAGCTGCCCGCCAAGGCGCTCGACACCACGCCCACCAGCCCCTGGCCGGTGCGCGTGCTCTCGGAGAAGATCAAGGGCTACATCGACAAGATGCCGCCGGTCTGGGTCGAGGGCCAGGTGGTGCAGTTCAACCTGCGGCCCGGTTCCGGCATGCAGTGGCTCACGCTCCGCGACACGGACGCCGACGCGTCCCTGCCCGTGACGATCTTCTCGCGCGTCCTGAGCACCCTGCCGCAGCCGCCCGCCGAGGGCGACCACGTGGTGGTGCACGCCAAGCCCGTCTTCTGGACCAAGCGCGGCACCCTGCAGATGCAGGCGAACGAGATCAAGGCCGTCGGCGTGGGCGAGCTGCTGGCCCGGATCGATGCCCTGAAGAGGGTGCTCGCCGCGGAGGGCCTGTTCGACGCCTCCCGCAAGCGCAACCTCCCGTTCCTGCCCGCCGTCGTCGGGCTGGTCTGCGGGCGCGAGTCCAAGGCGGAGCACGACGTCGTCGTCAACGCCCGTGCCCGCTGGCCCCAGGTGCGGTTCGAGATCCGCGAGGTCGCGGTGCAGGGCGTCAACGCCGTCCGCGAGGTGTCGAACGCCATCACCGAGCTCGACCAGGACCCGCGGGTCGACGTCATCGTCGTGGCGCGCGGCGGCGGCTCGGTCGAGGACCTCCTGCCGTTCAGCAACGAGTCGCTGGTGCGCACGGTGTCGCAGGTCCGCACGCCGCTGGTCAGCGCGATCGGGCACGAGACCGACGCACCGCTGCTCGACCTGGTCGCCGACTACCGCGCGTCGACCCCCACCGACGCCGCCAAGCGCATCGTGCCCGACGTCTCCGAGGAGCGGCTCCGCCTGACCCAGGCCCGTTCCCGGATGCGCGGCGCCGTCGCGGCCATGCTGGACCGCGAGCAGCGCGGGCTCGACGGCGTCCGCTCGCGCCCCGTCCTCGCGACGCCGCAGACGATGCTGGAGTCGCGCGAACGCGACCTCCTCCAGGCGATCCGGCACGGCAGGCACGCCCTCGACGCGCTGCTCCTGCGGGCGAGCGGCGAGATCGGCCGGCTCGGCGCCCAGGTCAGGGCGCTTTCTCCCGCCTCGACCCTGGAGCGCGGCTACGCCGTCGTGCAGCGGGCGGACGGCCACGTGGTGCGGAGTCCCGACGACGTGACGGTCGGGGCCGGCGTGCACGTGCGCCTGGCCCAGGGCGCGCTCGACGCGGAGGTCACCGCGACTATTCCCTAGGCCGGCGCACCAGCCGGTGTGAAGGTGGCGAGATGGACGCCCATGCGCTCGACCAGGCCCTGCGGCACCACTGGGGGCTGGACGCGACCACGGTCACCACCATCGACGGAGGCATGAACTCCAGGACGTGGCTGGTTCGCGCCGGTGACACCTCCTACGTCGCCAAGCGAGTCTCCGCGGCGGACGTCGAGCTGCTCGCAACAGGATGCTCGGTCGCCGAGCGGCTCGGCCGCGCGGGCCTGACGACCGGGAGTCCGGTGCGCACCGTGCTGGGCGCGCTCGTCGCACCGGGCGAGCGGCTGGCACTCCTCCAGCACGTCCCCGGCCGAGAGCTCGGCGGCACGACGGCCAAGGAGCAGCGCTGGATCGGGACCACCCTGGCCCAGGTGCACCACGCCGGCGCCCCCGCCCGGCAGAAGCCGGGCACCAGCGGGTTCTACGGCTGGCTGACACCCGACGCGCCCGGCGTGAGCGACCACCCCTGGCTCCCGCGCGCGGTCGAGCAAGCCCGTGGCGCGACCGACCGCCTGACCGTCACCTGGTCCGTCCTGCACACGGATCCCGCGCCCGAGGCGTTCCGGTACGACGCCGTCGGCCTCATCGACTGGACGGGCGCCTGCCGCGGCCCCGTGCTCTACGACGTCGCCTCCGCCGTGATGTACCTCGGCGGGCCGGAGCGAGCAGGTGCGTTCCTCGACGCCTACTCGGCCGCAGGCCCGCTCGACGAGTACGAGCTGCGCCATCTCGACGCGTTCCGCCGCTTCCGTTTCGCGGTCCAGGGCGCGTACTTCGCCCGGCGGCTGGCCGAACGCGACCTCACCGGCATCCGCGACGACAGCGGAAACGAGAACGGGCTCCAGGACGCCCGGCGCGGTCTGGAAGGTCTCGCACCTCGCACACCCAACGAAGAGAAGTAGAGGCCAGAACCTGTCCGCCTCTCCTGGAAAGGTAGCTGTCATGACCGAGAACACCGCACTCACCCCGTTCCGCATCGACATCCCCCAGGCCGATCTCGACGACCTGCACGACCGGCTCGCGCGCACGCGACGGCCGGTCCCCGTCCCCGGCCGCGACGACCGCACGGACTTCAGCCGCGGCATCCCGCAGGCCTACCTCACGGAGCTCGCCGAGTACTGGCGCGACGGGTTCGACTGGCGCGCGCAGGAGGCGGCGCTCAACGCCTACGAGCAGCTCACCACCGTCGTCGACGGCCAGACGTTCCACGTCGTGCACGCGCGTTCGACCAATCCGGACGCCATCCCGCTTCTCCTGAACCACGGCTGGCCGGGCTCGTTCGTCGAGTACCAGCGCCTCATCCCGCTGCTCACGGACGACTTCCACGTGGTGATCCCGTCCCTGCCGGGCTTCGGGTTCTCGACGCCGCTGTCGGGAACGGGCTGGGAGGTAGCCCGCACGACCGAGGCCTACGCCGAGATCATGACGCGGCTCGGCTACGAGCGGTTCGCCGCGCACGGCACCGACATCGGCGCGGGCACCACGGGCCGGCTGGCCGCGCTCTACCCCGAGCGGGTCATCGGCACCCACGTGGGCAGCGACGGCAGGTCGCTCGGGATGGTCGGCGACAAGTTCCCGTATCCCGAGGGCCTGACCGACGACGAGATCGGGCAGATCGAGGCGGTGCGTGCCAAGGACGCGGCCGAGCGCGGCTACTTCGAGATGCAGAACCACCGCCCCGACACCATCGGCGCGGCCCTGGTCGACTCCCCCGTCGGCCAGCTCGCGTGGATCGCCGAGAAGTTCCAGACCTGGACCAACCCCGCCCGCCCGACGCCGGACGAGTCGGTCGACCGCGACCAGCTCCTGACGAACGTCAGCCTGTACTGGTTCACCCGCAGCGGCGCCTCCAGCGCGCAGTTCTACTACGAGGCCGAGCACTCGGGCCTCGACTGGCTCGCCCCCTCGGGCGTGCCCGCGGCCTGGGCGGTGTTCGACACCCACCCGCTCATGCGCCGCGCGCTGGACCCGTGGAACGCCGTCAGCCACTGGAGCGAGCACGCCGAGGGCGGGCACTTCCCTGCGATGGAGGAGCCCGAGCTGCTCGCCGACGACATCCGCGACTTCTTCCGCAGCCTCGACTGAACCGACCTCCGGCCGGGCCCGGTCCCACGCCCGGCCGCGCCGGGCGTGACCCTGGCCACACCCTCTCGATAACATAGCATCGCAGTGTTATGTTTTGGGGGTTCGAGCAGACCGTGGAGAAGAAGGAGCAGGACGATGACCGTCAAGCTGGTGCACCCCGAAGGCGTCCACCGCGTCGACGTCCACCACCAGGTGGCCGACACGCAGGGTTCGCGCACCGTCTACCTGGCCGGCCAGGTGTCGTGGGACACCGAGGGCAACCTCGTGGGCCGGGACGACGTGGCCGCACAGGCCGAGAAGGCCTACCTCAACATCGCCGCCGCGCTCGACGCGGTCGGGGCGACGGCGGCCGACCTGGCCAAGGTGACCGTCTACATCGTCGACCTCGACGCGGACAAGGCCGAGCAGTTCGTCATCGGACGTGAGCGGGCCGCCGCGAAGCTGGGCGTCGAGTTCCAGCAGCCGAGCACCTGGATCGGTGTCACCGCGCTGGCCGCGCCGGGCTACGTGGTCGAGGTCGACGCCATCGCCGTGCTCCCCTGAGGCGGGCGCAGCGCGACCCAGCCGGCCTCGACCGAGCGCCGGCACACCGCGGGATCGTCGCCGGCCGCGACGATCACCGCGGTGAGCAGGGGAATTCCTGAGGCGAGGGTGCGCCGGGAGGCGACCCGGCTCACGACCAGCGACACGATCCCGTGGCTGACCGTCCAGACCTCGGTGGCGAGCCGCTCGGGGTCGGCGTCCTCGGCGATGCGGCCCGCGTCGCGACAGCGCCGCGCGGCGCGCACGAGATAGCCGAGGGTCGACTCGGCGGCCTCGACGTCCTCGAGCTCGACTGTCGCGTCGAACATGACCCGGTAGAGGTCGGGGAACTCGAGCGCGTTGACGACGTAGGCCGCGACCCCCGCCACGAGGTCCTCGACGGGGTCGTCCGGCACGACGAGGGCCTCGAACCGCGCCGAGAGCCGCGTGAAGCCCTCCTGGCGCAGCGCGCGCCACACCCCGTCCATCCCGCCGAAGTAGGTGTAGACCGCCATCGTCGAGACCCCGGTCCCGTCGACGAGCGACCGCAGCGTGATGGGTTCGCGCTCGCGCAGCATCCGCGCCGCACGCTCCAGGAGCTGCGTGCGCACTGCCGGGTCCTTCTGCCTCGCCATGCGGGAATCCTATGACATGGCACTGCCATGAAAAGAGCGCGCCGCGCCCCTAGCCCCGGCGGGCCGCGCCCCTAGCTTCGGCGGGCCACGAACACCCACTCCAGGCCCGGCCGGTCGGGCGCGTCCAGCACCTCCTCGACCGTGAACCCGGCGGCGGCCAGCGACGCCTCGACCTCGTCGCGCTCCCGGAACCGCAGCGTCGAGACCGAGGTGACCACGTCGCCGTCGGGCAGCAGGCCGGGCGGGAAGCGGTAGGTGTGCTGGAAGGTGACCAGCGGGAGCGCGACCTCCAGCAGCTCGGTCCAGGTCTCGACCTCGCCGACGCCGGGGATCGTGCGGCGGGCCGACCAGTGCTCGCGCGTCCAGCGGAGCCAGGCCTGGCGCGCGGGGACCCGGGTCTCGAACACGAGCACCCCGCCGGGCCGGAGCGCGTCGTGGACCGCCGCGAGCGCCCGCGCCCAGTCGTCGTCGCCGGTGAAGACCTGTGCCACGTTGCCGGTCATCGTGGCGAGGTCGGCCGCGAGGCCCAGCCCGGCGACGGCGTCGGCCCCGCCCTCGACCCAGGTCACACCCTCGGCGCCGGGCTTGCGGCGGGCCACCTCCAGGGAGGCGGCGGCGGGGTCGACGCCGGTCACGGCCAGGCCGCGGGAGGCCAGCAGCAGGGCGAGCACGCCGGTGCCGCAGCCGACGTCGACGACGCTGCGGGCGCCCAGCCGCTCGGCGAGGCCGGCGTACAGGTCGAGGTCGCTGCGGTCGTCGTCGAAGGCGTCGTAGAGGCGCGCGAGGCGGGGGTCCACGAAGATCGGGTCGGGTGTGGTCATGGCCCTATGCTCGCCCAACGCACCGCCTATCGGGGAGATCTCATGGGTGCGCGGGACGGCGCCGCCTCACCCGAACGGCCGTAGTCGGGGACCAGCCGAGTCAGGACGGCGCCGACCGGACCACGCTGGACCAGCCGCATCACGGTCGTCATCGCGCGGATGCCCGATCGCGTGCGCGGGGCGAACGAGCGGACCCGGCCCGGGTACATCGCCTGCGCCCGGACGGTCACGGGTCGCATTGCTGCCTCGTAGGCCGCGAGCGCCCCTTCGACGTCCTCCGGGAGCCTGGCGCCGAGCTGGTCGGCGAGCACTGCGGCGCCTCGGAGGGCGAGTGCGGTTCCGAGGCCGCTGAGCGGGCTGGCGCACCAGGCACTGTCTCCGAGGAGGACGACGTGCCCCTGTGACCAGGTGTCCATCTGGATCTGGTCGTAGGTGTCGAGCGCGAAGTCGTCGGCCGTGCGGGCGGCGGCCAGGAACTCGGGGGTGCGCCAGCCGACGTCCGCGAAGGTGCGCTCGAGGAGCGCGAACCGTGCCTCGGCGTCACCACGGGGCGGCAGCATGTCGGCGGGGAACGTCAGGCCGACCTCCTGCTCGCCCGGGTGCCCGGGCCGCGCCTCCACGACGCGGGCCCCCGGCACGTTGTGCATGAGGAACCAGCCGTCGAGCCCGGGGGTCGTCGGTGTCTCGTCCAGCGTGAACCATGCGTGGGCCAGACCGAGCGGCCGCCTGAACGCCTCCTCGGGCCCGAGGACGAGCCGGCGCACACGGGAGTGCGCGCCGTCCGCGCCGACCACGAGGTCGTAGCGCTCCGGCGGGTGCTCGCGGAACTGGACCGAGACTCCGCCGTCCACCTCGGTGAGCCCGACGACCGTGTCCCCGAAGCGGTGCGAGGTCCGCGGGCCGGTGGCGCCGTGGAGTATTCGCGCGAGGTCGGTGCGCAGCAGCTCCTCCGAGGAGACGAAGCCCGCACCGCCGAAAGCCTCGACCGGCATCTCCGCGCGTCGGCGCTCGTGCTCGTCGATCCAGGCGATGCCCCGCTGTTCGACCGTCGCCGCGAGGGCGGCGTCGAGCAGCCCGAGTCGCTCCAGCACGTCGCGGCTGTTGCCACGCAGGTCCACGGTCTGCCCGCCGGCACGGAGGGCCGGCGCGATCTCGACGACGTCGACCTGCCAGCCGGCCCGGTCGAGCAGCACGGCCAGCGCGTCGCCGGCGATCCCGGCCCCCACGATCAGCACCTTCGACATCTCGCCCTCCCCATCTTGATGCGAATCATTTCGCGTTAGTGAGCATAGGACGGCCCTCCCGCTAATGCAATCCACTTGCGATAAGGTGGGCGCATGTCAGACCCACACGACGCGGGGTTCCAGGCGACCGGCACCGTTCGCCCTGGCGGTCGGACGGCACGGACCCGGTCCGCCGTGCACGACGCGGTGCGCGAGCTCATGGCGGCGAACGGCGGCGAATCGCCGGACATCCCCGAGGTCGCCGCGCACGCAGGGGTCCACCCGGCGACGATCTACCGACGCTGGCGCACACGCGACGCGCTGGCGCTCGACGTCGCGGTGTCCGACGTGAACGAGTCGTCCCCCATCCCCGCCACCGGCGACCTGCGCGCCGACCTGCTGACCTACACCCGCGATCTCATCGAGACGTTCAACAGGCCCGGAGGGCTCTCGTTCGTCCAGGCGCTCGCGACGGCATCACGCGACACGCACCTGGGCCCGGAGCGGACCCAGGAGCTGCTCCGCCCGCGGTTCGAGCTCTTCCAGCGGATGCTCGACGCGAGCGGCGCGACGGAGCTCGAGCCCATCGACCTGGTCCTGCTGATCCTCGCGCCGGCCCACCTCGGTACGGCCTTCGGCATGTTCGGACAGGGCGCCGACGCCGAGGCGCTCGTCGACAACGTGCTCGACGTCGCCGCCGGTCGACGAGCACGGCGGAGTGCGGAATGACCGGCGACGTGGACACGCTCGATGACGCCGCGGAGGTCTTCGCGTCGGCCCGCCGCCGGCTGTTCGGCATCGCGTACCGCATGCTCGGCTCGGCCGCGGAGGCCGAGGACGTGGTGCAGGAGACCTGGGTGCGGTGGCAGACGACGGACCGGTCGGTCGTCGTCAACCCGCAGGCGTTCCTGACGACGGCGGCGACCCGGCTGGCGATCAACGTGCTGCAGAGCGCGCGGTCGCGGCGCGAGACGTACGTCGGACCGTGGCTGCCGGAGCCGGTGGACACGAGCGCGGACCCGACGCTGGGCGCGGAGCGCGCGGAGGCCCTGGACGTCGCGGTGCTGGTGCTGCTCGAGAAGCTCTCCCCCACGGAGCGCGCCGCGTACGTGCTGCGCGAGGCGTTCGACTACGGGTACCCGGAGATCGCCCAGATCGTGGGGGTCTCCCCCACCGCCACCCGCCAGCTCGTGAGCCGGGCCCGCAAGCACCTCGTCTCGGAGCGCAAGAACACGGTGAGCGACACGGCCCGGCGCGACCTGCTCACGGCGTTCCTCGCCGCGGCCCGGGTGGGCGACGTCGCCCGGCTGGAGCAGCTGTTCGCCGAGGACGTCGTGACGCGTGCCGACAGCAACGGCCGGGCCAAGAACGTCGCCCGCGTCGTGGTCCAGGGCCGCGCCAAGGTGGCCCGGGTCCTGTCGTCGTTCGCGGAGGTCTTCTGGGCGGGCATCACCACGCGGCCCATCGAGGTCAACGGCGCCGAGGGCTTCGCGATGGAGCGGGACGGCGCGCTGGTCGGCGTCCTGTCCGCGATCGTGTCCGAGGACGGCGTGCAGGAGCTGATGTGGCAGATGAACCCCGACAAGACGGCGCCGCTCCGGCGGGCCTGGGCGGACCAGGCCGCGCCGGAGGCGGGCACCGGGGACGCTACGCCTGAGCCGCCCGCCACTGCTCGTAGCTGACCTCGCCGAGCTGGGCCTCCCCCGCGGGGACGAGCTCGGCGTCCTTGAGCTCCGCGCCGAAGTAGGTCGCGCTCGGGTCGGCGACCACCTCGCGGGGGTCGTCCTTCGAGGCGAGGTGCTTGCGCACGATCTCGTCGAACCCGAAGGTCTCGGGGCCGGCGATCTCGATGGTCGCGCCGAGGGGCGTGCCCGCGGCGGTCCGGCCGACGAACTTGGCGACGTCCGCCGAGGCGATCGGCTGGAAGCGGACGGGCGCGATGTGGACGACGCCGTCGACGGTCGCCGTGTCGGCGATCGAGGCGAGGAACTCGAAGAACTGCGTGGACCGGACGATCGACCAGCCCGAGCCGGAGGCCTTGACCAGGTCCTCCTGCACGACCTTCGCGCGCATGTAGCCGGAGTCGATGCCGTCGGCGCCGACGATCGAGACGATCACGTGGTGCTGCACGCCGGCCTTCTTCTCCGCCTCCAGGAGGTTGGTCGTCGAGGTCCGGAAGAAGTTGGTGACGTCCTCCTCGGCGAACGACGGCGAGTTGCTGAGGTCGATCACCACCTGCGCGCCCTCCAGCACCTCGTCAAGACCCTCACCGGTCAGGGTGTTCACGCCGGTCTGGGGCGCGGCGGCGACCGCCTCGTGCCCGTGCGCCTCCAGATTCTTCACGACCTGGCTGCCGACGAGGCCCGTGCCGCCGATGACCACGATCTTCATGGTGTGCTCCTTGGTTGGCGATGTTCGCGGACGGGCCCGGACGGCCCGTCACGTGTTCGACCGGGAGCACCCCGGATCTGTGACAGACGCCGCTCAGCGCTCCCGGTCGACCCGCCGCTCGTCCCACACGGGCTCCGGCGTCTCGCGCACGATGCCGTCGGAGCCGAAGACCAGGTACCGGTCGAACGACCGCGCGAACCAGCGGTCGTGGGTCACTGCCAGCACCGTGCCGTCGAAGGACTCCAGGCCCTCCTGCAGCGCCTCGGCCGACTCCAGGTCGAGGTTGTCGGTGGGCTCGTCGAGCAGCAGCGCCGTCGAGCCCGCGAGCTCCAGCAGCAGGATCTGGAACCGGGCCTGCTGGCCGCCCGACAGCCGGTCGAACGGCCGCTCGGCCGCCACGGTGAGCTCGTAGCGCCGCAGGCGCGCCATCGCCTTGCCCTTGTCCTGCGCGTGGTCCTCCCACAGGATGTCGAGCAGCGCGCGCCCGAACAGCTCGGGGTGGGCGTGGGTCTGCGCGAAGTGGCCGGCGACCACGCGCGCCCCGAGCTTCCACGAGCCCGAGTGCGCGACGTCGCCGCCCGCGAGGAGCCGCAGGAAGTGCGACTTGCCCGACCCGTTCGAGCCCAGCACCGCGACCCGCTCGCCGTAGAAGATCTCCAGGTCGAACGGCTTCATGAGCCCCGTGAGCTCCAGCCCCTCGCAGGTCACGGCCCGCAGGCCGGTGCGCCCGCCGCGCAGGTGCATCGTGATGTCCTGCTCGCGCGGCGGCTCGGGCGGCGGGCCGACCTCCTCGAACTTGCGCAGGCGGGTCTGCGCCGCCCGGTAGCGCGAGGCCATGTCGGGGCTGCTCGCGGCCTGGTTGCGCAGGGTCAGCACGAGCTTCTTGAGCTGCGCGTGCTTCTCGTCCCAGCGGCGGCGCAGCTCCTCGAACCGCGCGAACCGCTCGCGCCGCGCCTCGTGGAACGTGGCGAACCCGCCGCCGTGCACCCAGGCGTCGGCCCCGGCCGGGCCGGGCTCCAGCGACACGATGCGATCGGCCACCGTGGAGAGCAGCTCGCGGTCGTGCGACACGAACAGGACCGTCTTGCGGGTGGCCCTGAGCTGCTCCTCCAGCCACCGCTTGCCCGGCACGTCCAGGTAGTTGTCCGGCTCGTCGAGCAGCAGCACCTCGTCGGTGCCGCGCAGCAGCGCCTCCAGCACGAGCCGCTTCTGCTCGCCGCCGGACATGGTCCGCACCTCGCGGAACTGCGCGCGGTCGTAGGGCACGCCGAGGGCGGCCATGGTGCACACGTCCCACAGCGTCTCGGCCTCGTACCCGCGCACCTCGGCCCAGTCCGACAGCGCCTGCGCGTACGCCATCTGGGCGTCCTCGTCGTCGACGGTGAGCATCGCGTGCTCGGCCTCGTCGACCGCCCGCGCCGCCTGCTGCAGGCGCGCGTCGGAGACGGAGACCAGCAGGTCGCGCACCGTGGTCTCGTCGCGCACCGAGCCCACGAACTGGCGCATCACGCCTAGCCCTCCGCTGACGACCACGGAGCCGCCGTGCGGCTCCAGCTCACCGGTGATCAGGCACAGGAGCGTCGTCTTGCCCGCGCCGTTGGGGCCCACGATCGCCGTCGCGCTGCCCTCGCCCACGCGGAACGAGACGTCCCCCAGGAGGGTCCGGCCGTCCGGCAGGTGGTACTCGGCATGCGCTACTTCCAGATGGCCCATGGGTCACCATGGTCCGATGCCGGACCGGCCTGGACCAAACTGATTCCGGTCCGGCCGCCGGAGCCACCCGTCGAACCTGTGGACGGCGGACCCCGGATGTCGGCGGTGTGCTGTTGACTGTTCCCCGTGAGTACAGATGCTGTGACCGATGCAGGCGAGCCGGTGAGGACCCCCGACGTCGCCTCCCTCAGCTACGAGCAGGCGCGCGACGAGCTCGTGCAGGTCGTCGGCCGGCTGGAGGCCGGCGGCGAGCCGCTGGAGGCGTCCCTGGCGCTCTGGGAGCGCGGGGAGGCCCTGGCCGCCCGCTGCCAGGAGTGGCTCGACGGCGCCCGCGAGCGCCTCGCCGCCGCGCAGAACGCGTCGACGGCCGCGGCCGACTCGACGGAGGACGCCGAGTGAGCGCGCACGTCCTCGCCGTGGGCGAGGCCCTGGTGGACGAGGTGCGCCGGCCCGACGGCTCCTCGGCCGAGCATCCCGGCGGCAGCATCGCGAACGTGGCGCTCACGCTGGGCCGCCTGGGCCGGGAGGTCCGGCTCGCGACGTGGCTCGGGGCCGACGCGCGGGGCGACCTCGTGCGCGGCTGGCTCGCGGAGTCGCAGGTGGGGCTCGTCGAGGGCAGCGACGGCGCGGAGCGCACGAGCGTCGCGGTGGCCACGCTGGACGACGGCGGCTCGGCGAGCTACGACTTCGACCTCACCTGGCAGGTCCCCGCGGAGGCGCTGCAGGACGCCGGGGCCGGCGACGCGCTCGGCGTCCACACCGGCTCGATCGCGGCGATGCTGGAGCCGGGCGCGACGCAGGTGCGCCAGGTGCTCGAGGCCGCGCGGGGCACGTCGACCACGACCTACGACCCGAACGCCCGGCCCGCGATCATGGGCCCGGCCGACGAGGTCCGCCCGCACGTCGAGGCGCTCGTGCAGCTCTCAGACGTGGTCAAGGTGAGCGACGAGGACCTGGCCTGGCTCTATCCGGACACCGATCCGGTGGCCGTCGCCCGCGACTGGCAGCGCGGCACGCCCGCGCTGGTGGTCGTCACCTTCGGCGGCAAGGGCGCGGTGGCCGTGTCCGACGCCGGGGAGGTCGAGGCAGTGGCGCCGAGCGTCGAGGTGGTCGACACCGTGGGCGCCGGCGACTCGTTCATGGGCGCCCTGATCGACGGCCTGTGGGAGCACGACCTGCTGGGCGCGGCCCGGCGGGACGCGCTGAACGCCGTCGACGTGGCGACGGTGCGGCGGCTGCTGGACCGCTGCGTCGCCGTCGCCGCGATCACTGTTTCCCGGGCGGGCGCCAACCCGCCGCGTCGCGAGGAGGTCGGACTGTGAGCACCACCCAGAACCCGGAACGGCTCAGCCCCAGCGCGGCCTGGACCCGGCTGCGCGAGGGGAACGAGCGGTTCGTCGCGGACGCCCCCGCGCACCCGTCGCAGAACGCGGACCGGCGGCGTGAGCTGCAGGCCGCGCAGCACCCGCACACCGTGATCTTCGGCTGCTCGGACTCGCGAGTGGCCGCGGAGATCATCTTCGACCAGGGCCTGGGCGACGTGTTCGTGGTGCGAACCGCGGGGCACGTCGTGGACACCACGGTGGTCGGCTCGATCGAGTACGGGGTCGAGGTGCTCGGTGCGTCGCTCGTGGTGGTGCTGGGGCACGACTCGTGCGGCGCGGTCGCCGCCGCCGCGCACACGCTCGCCACGGGCGAGCAGCCCCCGGGCTTCGTGCGCGCCGTCGTGGACCGCGTGATCCCGTCGATCGCGAGCATCACCTCGGGCGACCCGGCCCAGGCGATGACCGCGCTGTCCGACCAGAACGTGCTGCGCCGCGAGCACGTGAAGCACACGGTCGGCATGCTGCACGGCTACTCGGCGGCGCTGGCGAGCGCGGTCAAGGAGGGCCGGTGCGCCGTCGTCGGCCTGGAGTACGACCTGGCCGAGGGCAGCGCGCGCATGGTCGACGTGATCGGCGAGGTGGGCGAGCAGCCCTGACCGCCGGGCGGCCGGAAGGGCTCGGGCGGGCCGGGGTGACACGAGTCACGCGCTGGGATGCGTCACCCGCCCGAGCCTGCGGCACGATAGACCCATGACTGCTGACACCGTCGTCTCGTCGGGCTCGACCGAGCCCGGCGACACCAACGCCGCATACCGCATCGAGCACGACACCATGGGCGAGGTCCGCGTCCCCGCGAACGCCCTGTACCGAGCGCAGACGCAGCGTGCCGTCGAGAACTTCCCGATCTCCGGCACCCCGCTGGAGCGCGCCCACATCGAGGCGCTCGCCCGGGTGAAGAAGGCCGCCGCCACCGCCAACGCGGAGCTCGGGGTGCTCGACCAGGACATCGCCGACGCCATCGTCGCCGCGGCCGACGAGGTCGCCTCCGGCAAGCACGACGGCCACTTCCCGGTCGACGTCTACCAGACCGGCTCGGGCACGTCGTCGAACATGAACACCAACGAGGTGCTCGCGACCCTCGCCACGGCCTCGCTCGGCAAGGACGTGCACCCGAACGACCACGTCAACGCGTCGCAGTCCTCGAACGACGTGTTCCCCACCTCGGTGCACGTCGCCGCGACGTCGGGCGTGGTCAACGACCTGATCCCCGCGCTGACCCACCTGGCCGACGCGCTGCAGGCCAAGTCCGACGAGTACGCGACCGTCGTGAAGTCCGGTCGCACGCACCTGATGGACGCCACCCCGGTGACCCTCGGCCAGGAGTTCGGCGGGTACGCCGCCGCGATCCGCTACGGCGTGGAGCGCCTGCAGTCCGCGCTGCCGCGCGCCGCCGAGGTCCCGCTGGGCGGCACCGCCGTCGGCACCGGCATCAACACCCCCGCCGGGTTCCCGCAGCGGGTCATCGCGCTGCTCGCCCAGGACACGGGCCTGCCGCTGACCGAGGCGCGCGACCACTTCGAGGCCCAGTCCGCGCGCGACGGCCTGGTCGAGCTCTCGGGCGCGCTGCGCACCATCGCGGTCTCCGTGACCAAGATCTGCAACGACCTGCGCTGGATGGGCTCCGGCCCCAACACCGGCCTGGGCGAGATCGCGCTGCCCGACCTGCAGCCGGGCTCCTCGATCATGCCGGGCAAGGTCAACCCGGTCATCCCCGAGGCCGTGCTCATGGTGTGCGCGCGCGTCATCGGCAACGACGCCACTGTCGCGTGGGCCGGCGCGAGCGGCTCGTTCGAGCTCAACGTGCAGATCCCGGTGATCGCGCAGGGCGTGCTGGAGTCGATCCGTCTGCTGTCGAACGCGTCGCGCGTGCTTGCGGACAAGACGATCGTGGGCATCACCGCCAACGTCGAGCGCGCCCGCGCGCTGGCCGAGTCGTCGCCGTCGATCGTCACGCCGCTGAACCGCGCGATCGGCTACGAGGCCGCCGCCAAGGTGGCCAAGCACGCCGTGAAGCAGGGCATCACGGTGCGCCAGGCCGTGGTCGACCTCGGCTTCGTCGAGCGCGGCGAGGTCACCGAGGAGCAGCTCGACACGGCCCTCGACGTGCTGTCGATGACCCGCCCGCCGCAGGCCTGAGCCGCACCACCCCCGCACGCGACGAGGGCCGCTTCCGATCGGAAGCGGCCCTCGCTGCTGTCCGCGCCGGGCGGCGCGGGTACGAGTGCGGTCGTCAGGCGACCGGGGTGCCCTCGGCGGCCGGGATCGCTGCGGCCTCGGCCTCCGCGGCCTCCTTGGTGTTCGCGATGATGACGGCGGCCGCGACGGCGGCACCGACCGTGGCGACGGCGGCGACCGAGGCCGCGATGGCGACCTGCGTGGCGACCGTGGCGACGCCCCACTCGCTGCCGGCGATCTCCTCGGCGCGGTCCTGGGCGACCTTGCGCTGCTCCTTGCCGACGAGGCCGGAGATCAGGCCCGAGCCGTGCAGGAGGGAGATCAGGGTCGCGGTGCGCTCGTCGGGCTCCGCGCCCTCGACGAGGACCTTGGTGAGGTTCGCGCGCAGCGCGGTCTCGTGGCTCGAGTCCGGGGCCGGCCAGCGGGTGACGGGGAGCATGCGGAAGAGCTTGGTCTCCTCCTTCTCCAGGATGCCCCGCTCGACGAGCGCGGCCAGGAGGTTCTCCTCGGCGTCCTTCGAGATCGCCTCGACGACCTTGCGCGCGGGGGCGTCGGGCGTGGCGAGCACGGCCTGCAGCGCGGCGTCCAGGGCGATGTGGCCCGCGGGGCTGTTGTCGGTGACGATGATCGTGGCGTCACCGGCCTTCTCGCGCTCCTCCTTGGTGGCGCCGGCCTCGGGCGCACCCCGCAGCAGGGTCTTGCGCGCGTCGGAGAGGTCGGCGAGGAGCGCACCGGCGAGGCGAACACCCAGGTTGTCGACGTTGGCGGTCTTGCCCGTCTCGTCGTCGACGGCGAGCAGCAGGAAGTCTTCGGCAATCAGCATGGGGCAGATGCTATATCCGACAAGCGAGACACGCCCCGATTGAACCAGTGGCCGAGAAGCTCACTCTGCGCCACGACTATGGTTAGGCTTACCTAAGGTGCTATGGTCGCACTGCACGCAGGGGAGGCGGTCCACCGGACATGCGGGGCTGGGGGGTTCCGTCCGGCCGGCCCGCCTCTCCAGTGCCAGAAGTTCCCGAAGGCGCCGGACGCCCAGGTCGTTTGCGGCGACCTGGGCGTCCGGCATTCTCCGACGGTGTGCGTCCGGCAGGTCCTCAGACCTCCAGGCGCTCCAGCATGTCGGTCACCAGCGCCGCCACCGGCGAGCGCTCCGACCGGGTCAGGGTCACGTGCGCGAACAGCGGGTGCCCCTTGAGCGCCTCGATCACGGCCGCGACGCCGTCGTGCCGCCCCACCCGCAGGTTGTCGCGCTGCGCGACGTCGTGGGTGAGCACCACGCGCGAGCTCTGGCCGATGCGCGACAGCACCGTCAGCAGCACGTTGCGCTCCAGGGACTGCGCCTCGTCCACGATCACGAACGAGTCGTGCAGCGAGCGCCCACGGATGTGCGTGAGCGGCAGCACCTCGAGCATGTCGCGGGCGATGACCTCCTCGACGACGTCCGGCGAGACCAGCGCCCCGAGCGTGTCGTAGACGGCCTGCGACCAGGGGTTCATCTTCTCGGACTCGGACCCGGGCAGGTAGCCCAGCTCCTGCCCGCCCACCGCGTACAGCGGCCGGAAGACGAGCACCTTGCGGTGCTGCTGCCGCTCCAGCACGGACTCCAGGCCGGCGCACAGGGCGAGCGCCGACTTGCCCGTACCGGCCCGGCCGCCGAGCGAGACGATGCCGATCTCCTGGTCGAGGAGCAGGTCGATGGCGACGCGCTGCTCGGCCGAGCGACCGTGCACGCCGAACACCTCCTGGTCGCCGCGGACCAGCCGCACCTTCTTGTCCGGCGTCACCCGGCCGAGCGCGGAGCCGCCCGGCGAGTGCACGACCATGCCCGTGTGCACCAGGAGCGGCGAGGCCGCCTCGACCGTCGCGGGGTCCAGGGCCGCGATCTCGACGGAGTCGTTCTCCCAGAGGGCGCCCATCTGCTCGTCCGAGAGGTCGATCTCACGCATGCCGGTCCAGCCGGAGTCCACCGCGAGCTCCGCCCGGTACTCCTCGGCCTGCAGGCCCACGGCGGACGCCTTGACCCGCATCGGCAGGTCCTTGGAGACGACCGTGACGCTGCTGCCCTCGGCCGCCAGGTTGGCGGCCACGGCCAGGATGCGCGTGTCGTTGTCACCCAGGCGGAAGCCGGCGGGCAGGACCGAGGGGTCGATGTGGTTGAGCTCCACCCGGAGCGTGCCGCCCGTGTCCCCCACGGGGACCGGTGAGTCGAGCCGGCCGTGCTGCACCCGCAGCTCGTCCAGCATCCGCAGGGCGCTCCGGGCGAAGTACCCGAGCTCGGCGTGGTGGCGCTTGGCCTCCAGCTCCGTGACCACGACGATCGGGAGTACGACGTCGTGCTCCGCGAACCGCATCATCGCCTTCGGGTCGCTCAACAGCACTGACGTGTCGATGACGAAGGTCCTGCGTTCGTCACCTGCCGCGCCGGCAGCGGCGTCGGCACTCTGGTCGGACGGACGGGTGGTGTGTGCGGAATGGCTCACTGCGGTTCTCCCTCCGGCGCCGAAACGCCGTGACAGCCTCGTCGCTACCTGGCAGATACCGCCTGTCGGCGGAACCGACCCGGTCGAACCGGGGCTGGTGGATGGGCCGAGCGACCGACTCGGTGCGCCGCGTCGTGGCGCAGAGCCGGGGCCGGCCCTTCTCCACGGAGCGAGCACTCCATAGGTTGGCCTCCCGAAGGGGCGACTGGGTGCCGTCCCTGAGGTGGAAACTACGCGCCCTGCCATCCCGTGACCAGACCCACGCCCCGGCGGGTCGCAAGTTGTCACGAACTGTTCACATGGTGGCAATAGCTTGATTTTTACTCCAAGGAATAGCAAAACTCGCAGGGAGGCGCGCCCAGGCGGCAGGATGGTCACATGGCTTCCTTCGCCGTCCTGCTCCGAGCCGTGAACATCGGACCCGGCCTGCGTGTGTCGTCGGCGGACCTGCGCGGAGCCGCCGAGGACGCGGGTCTCGCCGACGCCCGGACGCTGCTGAACAGCGGCAATCTCGTGGTGACGACCGGGACCTCCGGGGCCGGCAGCGCCGCCGACGTCGCCCGGCTGGTCGAGGACCGGCTCGCCGAGCGCCTGGGACAGGACGTGTCCGCCGTCGGGCTGAGCGCGGAGCAGCTCGAGGACATCGCCTCGGCCAATCCGTTCCCGGCCGCCGCCCGGGACGACCCGTCCCACCTGCAGGTGCACGTCCCGTTCGGTGACCTCGACGAGGCGGGCATCGCCAAGCTCGACCTGGCCAGCCCCGGCCGAGAGATGCTCGCGACGGCCGCGGGCGTGCTGTACGTGCACTACGTGGACGGGATCGGCCGGTCCAAGCTCACGCCGAAGATCGTCGACCGGGCGGTCGGGGCGCCGACCACGGCCCGCAACTGGAACACGATCACCAAGCTGCGCGCCGCCTGCGCCGGGCTGGCCTCCCGGTAGTCCCGGGCCCGCGCCCGGTAGGGTGGGGGCCAGGGAGTGCCGGGAAGTCTGGTCGGCGTGGACCGGGTCGACCGGTCCGTGTCAGCCGACCCCGCACCCGAGAGGACGACCGTTGACCGGTACCGCCCCAGCACCCACCCGAGCCCAGCGCCTGCGCACCTGGCTGTCCCGCGAGACGACCGGCGGGGCGCTCCTGATCGGGGCCGCGTTCCTCGCCCTGCTCTGGGCCAACTCCCCCTGGCGTGAGTCCTACCAGGCGCTGTCCGACGCCGTCGTAGGCCCGGCCGCGATCGGCCCGCTCCCGGTGCACCTCGACCTCTCGCTGGCCACCTGGGCCGCCGACGGGCTGCTCGCGGTCTTCTTCTTCGTCGTCGGCGTGGAGCTCAAGCAGGAGTTCGTCGCCGGGAGCCTGCGCAACCCCCGGGAGGCCGGTGTCCCGATGATCGCGGCCGTGGGCGGCATGGCCGTGCCCGCGCTGATCTACGTCGGCACCCTGCTGCTGCTCGACGAGCCGGGGGCGCTGCGGGGCTGGGCCATCCCCAGCGCGACCGACATCGCGTTCGCCGTGGGGGTCCTGGCGATCTTCGGCCGGGGCCTGCCGGCAGCGATCCGGACGTTCCTGCTCACCCTGGCCGTGGTCGACGACCTGCTGGCGATCGTCGTCATCGCGATCTTCTACACGAGCGAGATCCACTGGCTGCCGCTGCTCGGCACACTCGTCTGCGCCGGGCTGTTCGGCTGGCACGTGCGCTCCCGCACGCCACGATGGTTCGTGCTGCTGCCGCTCGCCGTCGTGGCGTGGGCCCTGATGCACGCGTCCGGCGTGCACGCGACGATCGCCGGCGTGCTGCTCGGCTTCACCGTGCCGGCGGTCGCGCTGCACGGCGAGGCGACGTCGCGCACCACCCGCTACGAGCACCAGATCAGGCCGTTCTCCTCGGGCTTCGCACTGCCCGTCTTCGCCTTCTTCGCCGCGGGCGTCTCGCTGGTCGACGGCGCGGGGCCGGGCGCCGTCGTCGGCCAGCCGGTCGTCGCCGCGATCGCCGCCGGACTGATCCTCGGCAAGCTCATCGGCGTGCTCGGCACCACCGCGCTAATCACGCGGATCACGCCGCTGCGGCTGCCCGACGGGATCGGGGTGCGCGACCTCCTGCCCGTCGGCCTGCTGGCCGGCATCGGGTTCACCGTGTCCCTGCTGATCAGCGAGTTGTCCTTCGGCGACTCCGAGCACACCGACGGCGCCAAGATCGCGATTCTCGGGTCGTCGGTGCTGGCGGCGATTCTGGGCGCGGTCGCGCTGCGCCGGGACGCCCGGCAGGCCAGGACCACGGACATGAACCTCGACGGCCGCCCGGACGACGTCCACGACTACATCGGCGACGCAAAGGACCGCGAGACCCACTGACCCGCCGTCCGCCGTCCGACCACCCGGCTGACTCGGCCACGCACGAACGCCGAGTCAGCGAGTTGGTCCGACCACCCGGCTGACTCGGCAGAGTGGGATCGCCCAGTCAGCCAGCCGGTCCGACCACCCGGCTGACTCGGCAGGGAAAGATCGCCGAGTCAGCCAGCTGGTCCGGCGGTCACACCTCCAGCAGGAGTGCCTCGCCCTGGCCGCCGCCACCGCACAGGCCGACGGCGGCGCGGCCTCCGCCGCGGCGGGCCAGCTCGTGCGCGGCGTGCACCGCGATGCGTGCGCCGGACGCCCCGACGGGGTGCCCCAGCGCGATACCGCCGCCGTGCACGTTGACGATGTCCAACGGCACGCCCAGGGTCTTCGCCGAGACTCCGACCACCACGGCGAACGCCTCGTTGATCTCCACGAGGTCGAGGTCGTCGGCCGTCCAGCCCTCGCGCTCCAGGGCCTGGCCGATCGCCCGGGCGGGCTGGGAGTGCAGGGAGTTGTCCGGCCCGGCCACCTGGCCGTGCGAGCGGAGCGTCGCGAGCACGGGCACGCCGGCCGCCTCGGCCCGGCCGCGCGTGGTGAGCACGAGCGCGGCGGCGCCGTCCGAGATCTGCGACGAGTTGCCCGCCGTCAGCGTCCCGTCGGACTTGAAGGCGGGGCGCAGCCGCGCGAGCGACTCCGGCGTCGTGTCGGGGCGCACGCCCTCGTCGGTGCGGACCTCGACCGGCTCGCCACGACGCTGCGGCACCGAGACCGGCGCCAGCTCGGCCTCGAAATAACCGTCCTTGGCCGCCGCGGCGGCCCGCTGGTGCGAGGCGGCCGCGATCGCGTCCTGCTCCTCGCGCGACACGAACACGTCGCCCGCGTTGTGGTCCTCCGTCGAGATGCCCATCGAGACGTCGTCGAACGCGTCCGTCAGGGCGTCGTGCGCCACGGAGTCGACCAGCTCGGCCGACCCGTACCCGAACCCGGACCGCGCGCCGGCCAGCAGGTGCGGGGCGTTGGTCATGGACTCCTGCCCGCCCACCAGCACCACGGACGCCTCGCCCGTGCGCAGCAGCCGGGCGCCGTCGATGATCGACGTCAGCCCCGACAGGCACACCTTGTTCACTGTCACGGCCTGCACGTCCCAGGACACGCCGGCGGCCACCGCCGTCTGCCGGGCCGGGTTCTGCCCCGCGCCCGCCTGGATCACCTGGCCCAGGACCACCTTGTCGACGTCGGCGGCGAGCGCCCCCGCGCCCTCCAGCGCCTTGCGCGCCGCCACGGCGCCCAGCTCGACGGCGCTCAGCGCCGACAATGAACCCTTCAGCCGACCCTGCGGCGTCCGCACCGCCGAGACGATCACCACGTCGTCGGCGCTGTGTGTCGCGCCCGAACCGGTGGCGCCCGGACCGGTGCTCGTGGCACCCGTCGGAGCAGCAAATGCGTCACTCATGAGACCTCCTTTGGCCGTTCTTCCCAGCGTATCTCTCGGATTCGCGCGCGAGCCCGGCGGTCGCGCGGGCTCGGCGGTCTCGCGGGCTCAGCCCGCCGAACCCACCAGCTCCACCGCGAGCTCCGGCTCCGTCTTCTCCACGACCTCCTCGGCCGTGACCCCAGGCGCGAGCTCGCGCAGCACCAGCCCGGACGGCGTCACGTCGAGCACCGCGAGGTCGGTGATGATCCGGTTGACCACGCCCTTGCCGGTCAGCGGCAGGGAGCACTCGCGCAGGATCTTGGGCGACCCGTCGCGCGCCACGTGCTCCATCAGCACGATCACGCGGCCCGCGCCGTGCACCAGGTCCATGGCGCCACCCATGCCCTTGACCATCTTGCCGGGGATCATCCAGTTCGCCAGGTCTCCCGTGGCCGAGACCTGCATGCCGCCCAGGATCGCGGCGTCGATCTTGCCGCCGCGGATCATGCCGAACGACGTCGCCGAGTCGAAGATCGACGAGCCGGGCAGCAGCGTCACCGTCTCCTTGCCCGCGTTGATGAGGTCCGGGTCCACGGCGTCCTCCGTGGGGTACGGCCCCACGCCGAGGATGCCGTTCTCGGACTGCAGCACCAGGTGCCGGTCGCCTGGCACGTAGTTGGGCACGAGCGTCGGCAGCCCGATGCCCAGGTTCACGTACATGCCGTCCTGCAGCTCGCGCGCGGCGCGCGCGGCCATCTCCTGTCGCGTCAGTGCCACGGTTCAGCCCTCCTTGCCCGACGACGCCGCCGCGGGCTCCGTCACGGTCCGGCGCTCGATGCGCTTCTCGATGTCGGTGCCGACGTGCACCACCCGGTGCACGTAGACGCCCGGCAGGTGCACGGTGTCCGGGTCGATCTCCCCCGGCTCGACGAGCTCCTCGACCTGGGCGATGCAGATGCGCCCCGCCATCGCGGCGAGCGGCGAGAAGTTGCGCGCCGACTTGTTGAACACGAGGTTCCCGTGGCGGTCGCCGCGCAGGGCGTGCACCAGGGCGAAGTCGGTGCTGATCGACTCCTCCAGCACGTACTCGGCGTCGTCCGCCCCGAACGTGCGGACCTCCTTGGGCGGGGACGCGATCGCCACGCCGCCCGAACCGTCGTACTTGCGCGGCAGGCCGCCGTCGGCCACCTGCGTGCCGACGCCCGTCCGCGTGAAGAAGGCCGCGATGCCCGCGCCGCCGGCGCGGAGCTTCTCGGCGAGCGTGCCCTGCGGGGTGAGCTCCAGCTCGAGCTCGCCCGAGAGGAACTGCCGCTCGAACTCCTTGTTCTCCCCCACGTACGAGCTGGTCATCTTCGCGATCCGCTGGGCGTTCAGCAGCACGCCGAGGCCCCAGTCGTCGACGCCGCAGTTGTTGCTCACCACGGACAGGCCGCTGGTGCCCTGCGCCAGCAGCGCCTCGATCAGCGCGATCGGGTTGCCGCACAGCCCGAAGCCGCCCACGGCGAGCGAGGCGCCGTCGGGGATGTCGGCCACCGCCTCGGCCGCGCTCGCGACCACCTTGTCGAACCCGGTGCGTGCCACAGTCATCGTTGACTCCTCCATCAGGTCAGTACTGGCAGGTCATGCCATGTGCCAGTGTCACACTCCCGGCGCGCCGCCGGGCAGCACCTCACCGCGCGCTCCAGCCGCCGTCGATGGTCCACGAGGCACCGGAGACCATCGCGGCCTCCGGCCCCGTGAGCCAGCCCACCAGGGCGGCGACCTCGTGCGGTTCCACCAGCCGCTTCACCGCGGACTCCGCGAGCATGACCTTCGCCATCACCTCGGACTCCGGGATGCCGTGCACCCGCGCCTGCTCGGCGATCTGCTTCTCCACGAGCGGCGTGCGCACGTAGCCGGGGTTGACGCACACGCTGGTGACGCCGTGCTCGCCGCCCTCCAGGGCCGTCACCTTGGACAGGCCCTCCAGCCCGTGCTTGGCCGCCACGTACGCCGACTTGAACGGCGAGGCCACCAGCCCGTGTACCGACGAGATGTTGACCACCCGTCCCCAGCCCCGCGCGTACATGCCGGGCAGGACGGCGCGGACCAGCAGGAACGGCGCCTCCAGCATGATCCGCTGGACCAGCCGGAAGTCGTCCGGCACGAAGTCCTGGATCGGGCTGACCCGCTGGATGCCGGCGTTGTTCACCAGCACGTCGGTCTCCAGCCGGAGGTCGTCGAGCGCCCGGGTGTCGGACAGGTCGACCACCCAGGCCTCGCCGCCCACCTCCTCGGCGACGGCCTTGGCGCCGTCGCCGTCGAGATCGGCCACCGTGACGTGCGCGCCGCGGGCGGCGAGCTCCCGCACGCACGCGGCGCCGATACCGCTCGCGCCGCCCGTCACCAGCGCCCTGCGCCCCTCGAGCCGATGCTCCTCGTGCCTCGCGTTCATCGTCGATCCTGCCCCTCCGTCGTCCTGCACCCGTCGTCCTGCACCCGGTCGTTCCCCCGTACCCGCTCGTGCGCTCCGGCTCAGTCGTTCCGCCCCGCGAGCTCGCGCTCGCGGGCCTGGTCCTGCGCGTCCAGCGCGTGCAGCGACGCGCCCTTGGTCTCGCGCAGCGCGATCGCCGCGACCAGGGTGATGAGCGCGGCGATGCCCATGTAGACGGCGGTGGGCCACCACGAGCCGGTGTTCTTGAGCCAGGTCGTGGCGAGGATCGGGGCCAGCGAGCCGGCCACGATGGACGTGACCTGGTAGCTGATCGAGACGCCCGAGTACCGCATCCGGGTCGGGAACATCTCCGCCATGATCGCCGGCTGGACCGCGTACATCAGGGCGTGGAACAGGAGCCCGGCCATGAGCACGGCCATGATGACCCAGACGTTCTTCGTGTCCATCGCCGGGAAGGCGAACCAGCACCAGGTGGCGCCGAGCACGGCGCCCGTGATGTACAGCGGCTTGCGGCCGATGCTGTCGGCGAGCCGGCCCACGGCGAGGATCACCACGAAGTGGAAGGCGTGCGCGGCCGCGACGACGCCGAGGATGCGCGTGGTGTCCATGCCGAGCGCGGTGCCGAGGTAGACGATCGAGAAGCTGACCACGAGGTAGTACAGGATGTTCTCCGCGAACCGCAGGCCCATGCCGGTGAGCACGCCACGCGGGTACCTCTTGATCACCTCGAGCACGCCGTAACCCTTGTCGCCCTCCTCGATCTCGGCCTTCGCCTCCTCGTAGATGGGGGCGTCGGAGACGCGGGTGCGCACGTAGTAGCCCACGACGATGACCACGGCCGACAGCCAGAACGCGACGCGCCAGCCCCAGGCGAGGAAGGCCTCGTCGGTCAGGGTGGCCGACATCGTGTAGAGCACGACCGTGGCGAGCAGGTTGCCCGCGGGGACGCCGGCCTGCGGCCACGCGGTCCAGCGGGCCCGCTCGGCGTCCTTGCTGTGCTCCGCGACGAGCAGCACGGCACCGCCCCACTCGCCGCCGAGGGCCACGCCCTGGACGAAGCGCAGGATCACCAGGAGCGCCGGTGCGAGGAAGCCGACCTGCTGGAACGTGGGCAGGCAGCCCATGAGCACGGTCGCGACACCGATCAGCACGATCGTGAACTGCAGCGTGTACTTGCGGCCGAGCTTGTCGCCCAGGTGGCCGAAGATGATGCCGCCCAGCGGCCGGGCGAGGAAGCCGACGGCGTAGGTCACGAAGGCCGCGATGATCGCGTCGTAGGCGTTGCCCGTCTCGGGCATCAGCACCTTGTTGAACACGAGCGCCGCGGCGGTCGCGTAGAGGAAGAAGTCGTACCACTCGACGACGGTGCCGGCCATCGAGGCGGCGACGATGCGCCTGATCAGCGACCGGTCGTCCGGTGCGTGGGTGCCCTGCTGTGCGGACATGCTGCTGCTCCTAGGTGTCGACTCTGACACGGGGTGCGGCCGGCCCGCGCGATCCGCGCCGCCTGCCACCTGTGACTCGCCGAGTGTTCCGGGGAAGCACTGTGCGCAGCAATGACGAAGTCGGCAGACGGTATGTGCACGGATGCACACTTGGTAACGTCACGGCATGTCAGCCCGCAACGACCCGCCGGCCGGCCAGGTCGCCGACCAGCTCCTGGTGCTGCTCGCCGTGGCGCGCACCGGCCGGTACACGACGGCGGCGCAGGCGCTCGGCGTCAACCACACCACCGTCGCCCGCAACATCACGGCGCTGGAGCGCGCCCTCGGCGGGCGCCTCCTGGTGCGCGGCGCGGACGGCTGGGAGCTCACGACGCTCGGCCGGCGCGCGGCCCGGGCGGGCGAGGCCGTGTCCGACGCCGTCGACCGGCTCGTCGGGGGCGACACCGAGGCCGATCCGGTCACCGGCGTCGTGCGAATGACCGCCACGGACGGGTTCAGCGCGTACGTCGCCTCCCCCGCGATCGCCCGGCTGCGGGGCGCGCACCCCGAGCTGTCGGTCGAGCTCGTCACGGTCACGCGCGTGGCGACGCACCACCGCTCGGGGGTCGACATCGACGTCGTGGTCGGGGACCCGAAGGTGCAGCGGGCCAAGGCCGTGCGCCTGGGCGAGTACGTGCTCGGCATGTACGGCTCGCGGGACTACCTGGCGCGGCACGGCACGCCCACGACGGTCGAGGAGATGTCCCGGCACGGCCTGGTCTACTTCGTCGACTCCATGCTCCAGGTGAACGACCTCGACGCCCCGCGCCGTCTCGTGCCCGGCATGCCGGACGCGCTGGCCTCGACCAACGTGTTCGTGCACGTCGAGGCCACGCGCGCGGGCGCGGGGCTCGGGTTCCTGCCCTGCTTCATGGCCGACCGGCACGACGACCTGGTGCGGCTCCTGCCCGACGAGGTCACGGAGCGCCTGCCCTACTGGGCCGTGATCCGCACCGAGTCCTGGCGGCGGCCCGCCGTCGCGGCCGTGGTGCAGGTGCTGGCCGACGAGATGTCCCGCCAGCGCGACCGCATGCTGGGCCAGCGCCCGGAGGCCTGACGACGCCGGGCCGACGCCGGGCCGGAGGCGGTCGGCGCGGAGCTCGACGGGGTAAGTCACACACCGGGAGAGGTGGTCGGGTGGACTGAATTTCGTTCACCCCCGACCCGCTGAATTTGGCCCTGCCGGACAGTCCTGCAGAGCCAGAAAGCCCGTGCCCGGGACGAACGGAATTCAGCCCGCCCGGCCACCTCCGCAAGAGCGGTGTTCACCCCGCGGCGCTCACGCCGCGGCAGCTCGATCCGCGGCGGCTGGCCGGGGCGTCGGTCAGCCCTCGACGGTGGTCACCGCTGCCGCCACCGCCGAGATGCCCGGCTCCGCCATGATGATCGTGTAGTGGTTCACGCCGGGCACCTCGCTCGCCGCCAGACGCGGCAGACGACGCTCCCAGTCCGCGACCGTGTCCGCCGGGTACATGCCGCCCGGCTGGTCGAGCAGCCCGCGCGGCGCGCGCAGGAACGTGATCGGCAGGCTCGTGTCCGCGGCCCACGCGAGCGCGGCGGGCAGGGCGTCGCCCCGGGCGGAGTCCGCCGAGTCCGCGGCGACGGCGTCGGACGACGTCGCGGGCCGGAGCACGGGCCCGGCCGCCGCCCCCGCAACGGCAGCGTCCACCGGCGGGTACTCCGCCAGGTCGTAGTCCACGTACTGCTCCACCACGGGGTTCCACTGGCCGAAGGCGGGGTGCGCCCGCCAGAACTCGCGGTACGCCTCGGGACTCGGGAAGGTCTGGGTCAGCCGCTCGATCGCGGGTCCGAGCAGGGCGCGCACCAGCTCCTCCGGGGTCGCGCCGTCCGGCACTCCCGGGGGCAGCGGGATGGGCAGCCCGCCGTCGACGAGCACGAGCCGGGCCACGAGGTCCGGGTGCCGGTGCGTCAGCACGAGCGACACGAACCCGCCCATGGAGTGTCCGACGACGACGGCGGGTCCGTCGGCGAGCGCCCCGATCACGGCGGCGACGTCGGCGGCGTGCGCGGCCATGCCGTACGGGCCGGGCAGCGTGTTGCTGCGGCCGCGGCCGCGCAGGTCGGGCGCGATCACGCGGCGTCCCGGCAGCGCCTCGACCACGGCCGGCCAGGCGCGGTGCGAGGCGGTGATGCCGTGCACCAGCACGACGGCGGGCAGGGGCGCACCGTCCGGGCCGGTCGCCCCGGGCGCCGTCGGCTCCCAGACGCCCACCCGCAGCGTGCCGCCCGCCACCGCCACGTCGTGGGTGGCGTAGGTGTGCGAACCGGTGGCCTCCACCTGGTCGACGACGCTCATGGACGCTCCTCCCCCTCGGTGCTGCCGGTGCCGGTGCCGGTGCCGGCGCCGCCCGGCGCGAGCGCCCGCTCGATGAACCGCATCGCCTGGTCGAACACCTCGGGCGGGACGGCCGACGTCGGGCCGCCGGGCTCGACGTCGGGGCCCCACAGGACCCACCGCATCCCGACGATCTCGCCGATGCCCATGAGCGCCCACGCGGCGACCTCGGGGTCGATGTCGCCGACCTCGCCCGCCGCCTGCGCCTTGGCGAGCCCGTCGCGGTAGCCCTCGACGATCCGGGTGTAGTGCAGGCGCAGCGCACCCGGCGAGACGAACTCGGCCTGCCGCACGATCCGGTACAGCGCGGGGTGCTCGGCCGTGAACTCGAAGAAGGCGCGGAACCCCGCCCGTTCGGCCTCGATCCGGCCGGACGCCTGCGAGGACGCCGCGATCATGGCGTGCCGCACGCGCCGGTTCAGGTCCTCGACCACCTCGTCGAAGATCTCGATCTTCGAGGTGAAGTACAGGTAGAACGTGCCCTGCCCCACCCCGGCCGCCTCCGTGATCTTCACGATCGAGGCGTCGTGGAAGCCGAGCTCGGCGAACACCCGCTCGGCGGCGACGAGGATGCGCGCGCGGGTGCGCTCCCCCTTGGTCATGGGCTGGGAGTTGGTGCTCACCGGGCCTCCTCGGCTGGGCGGACGTGGAGCGCCGAGCGCACCACCTTGTTCAGGGACGAGCGTGGCAGGTCGGGGACGAGGTCGAAGTGCCGTGGGACCTTGTAGCCCGCGAGCTCGCGCCGGCAGAAGGCCTCCAGGTCCTCCGCGTCGGTGAGCCGGCCGCCGCGCGGCACCACGAACGCGTGACCCACCTCGCCCCAGCGCTCGTCGGGCACGCCGACGACGGCGGCGTCCGCGACGGCGGGGTGCCGGCGCAGCGCCGCCTCCACCTCGGCCGGCGTGACGTTCTCGCCGCCCGTGATGAACACGTCCTTGAGCCGGTCCACCACGCGGTAGTACCCGTCGGTATCGCGTTCCACCAGGTCACCGGTGCGCAGCCAGCCGCCCGCGAACGACGCCGCGGTCGCCTCCGGCTCCCGGAAGTAGCCGGCGAACACGCTCGGGCCGCGCACCAGCAGCTCGCCGGTCGCGGTGCCCGCGAGGTGCTCGCCGGTGACCGGGTCGGCCACCGCGACCTCGACGTGCGGGTACGGCACGCCGGCGGAGCCGACGCGGTCGCGTGCCACGTCGTCGGGCAGGCAGAGCACGTTGGGGCCTGCCTCGGTGAGGCCGTAGCCCTGGGTGAGCGCGACGCCGCGGCGGTGCCAGGCGCGCAGCAGCGGCTCCGGCATGGGCGCGCCGCCCACCACTGCGTGCCGCAGCGAGCTCAGGTCGGCCGCCGCGAAGCCGGGGTGCTCGGCGAGCAGCAGGTAGTTGGTGGGCACGCCCATCATGGTCGTGACCCGCCGGTCGGCGACGAGGCGCAGCACCCGCTCGGGCTCGAAGGTGCGCTCCAGCACCACGGTCGCGCCCGTCCACCAGGCCAGGAGCGGCTGGATGTTCCAGCCGCCCACGTGGAACTGCGGGAGCACCGAGAGCACCACGTCCGTGCTGGTCAGCTCCACCGTCCGGGACAGCGACAGGTTGTTCCAGAAGCAGTTCGCGTGGGTGAGCAGCGCGCCCCGCGAGGAGCCGCCGGTGCCGGAGGTGAACACCAGCAGCAGGGGGTCGTCGTCGCGCACCGCTCGGTGCGGCGGGCCGGCGGGCGGCGGCTCGGCGAGGGACATCCGCCGCGTCGGCGGCGGCACCCGCGCCTCCACGCCGTGCGGCCCCAGTGCGGTGCGCGACGGCGGCAGCGGCAGCCGTTCGAGCGCGGCGTCCGCCAGGGTGCCGCACTCCTCCTCGACGAGCACGAGCGCGGGGTCGGCCTGGTCGAGCTGCGCCGCGAGCTCGTGCGGGGACAGCCGCCACGACAGCGGCGCGAGCACCAGCCCGGCCTTGGCGCAGGCGAAGAACAGCACCACCTGGTCGGAGCTGTTGCCGGTCACGGTGGCGATCCGGTCGCCCACCCCGTAGCCGGCGTCGAGCAGCCGGGTCGCGAGCGCCGTCGCCCGGGTCTCCAGGGCGCGGTAGGTCAGGGTGACGCCGCGGTCGTCGACGGCCACCCGGTCGGGCGTCGCGAGCGCGCGGTCGCGCGGCCACCGGCCGAGCGTGTGCAGGTCGCTCATGCCGCCGCCCCCTCGGGCGCGGGGCTCGCCGCGGGCCGACGCCGGGCGGCCAGCCGCTCGGCCGCACCCGCCAGCCCGCCGGGCAGGAAGATCACGACCAGCACGAAGCACGTGCCGAGCAGGAACATCGGCTCCGACAGCGGGATGCGGAGCACGGCGGGCAGCCCGGCCACGGCCTCGGAGTGCGCGAGCTCGGCGAGGCGCTGGTCCAGCAGCGTGTAGAGCACCGCCCCCACGACCGCGCCCCACCGCGAGCCGACGCCGCCCAGCACCACCATGACCAGGAGCGTGAGCGTGAAGTCCGCGGTCGACGTCGCCGGCGAGGCGCCGGACTGCAGCAGCAGGTACGCCATCCCGACGACGGTAGCGAGCGACGCGGCCAGGACGAACACCACGAGCTTGGTCAGGTAGGGGCGGCCGCCGATGATCCGCACGCGCACCTCGTTCTCGCGCACGGCCGCGGCCATGTGCCCGGCCCGGCTGCGCTCGATCCACAGCACGACCAGGTACACGAGCACCAGCACGACGAGCGCCAGCCAGTACAGGTTGCGGGTGTTGACCACGCCCACGAAGGCGTCCGGCACGCCGTCGGTCGCGAGCGCGAGCCCCTCCTCGCCGCCGGTCAGGTCGCCCTGGTCGCGCCGGACGAGCACGTTGCCCGCCTGGGCGAACGCGAGCGTGACCATGGCGAACGAGATGCCGGTGACCCGCAGGGAGATGGCGCCCACGACGAACGCGACGGCCACACCGCCCACGAGCACGAGCGCGGCGGCGGGCAGGAGCGGCACGTCGGTGCGGTCCAGCACGATCGCGAGGCCGTAGATCCCGGCCGCGAAGTAGAGCGCGTGCCCGAAGCTCATCAGGCCCGCCACCCCGAACAGCAGGTGGTACGAAAGCGCGAGCGCCGCCGTCAGCCAGCACAGGGCGAGGAGCTGGAGCGTGCCCGGCTCGTAGGTGTATCCGGGCAGCACGCCGGGGACCGGGAGCGCGAGCAGGGGCAGGCAGGCCAGGAGCACCAGGAGCGCCAGGCCGCCGAGGCGGGTGCGGATGCTGGTCATGCGGGCCTCCCCATCAGTCCGGACGGGCGCACGAGCAGCACGAGCGCCAGGAGCAGGACGACGATCAGGTCGCCGGTGTTGTTCAGGTAGAAGTTCGCGAGCTGCTGCAGCACGGCGACGACGACGGACGCCACCGCTGCGCCGGTCAGCGAGCCCATGCCGCCGATCACCGTGACGATGAACGCGAAGATCAGCAGGCTCGCGCCCAGGTGCGGCGAGACGTAGTTCAGCGACTGCGTGGCCAGCACGCCACCCAGGCCGGCGGCCGCCCCGCCCACGGCGAACACGAGGGTGAACGCCCGGCGCACGTCGATGCCGAGCGCCGTGACCATGGCCCGGTTCTCGACGCCGGCGCGGATGATCAGGCCGTACCGCGTGTACCGCAGGAACGCGACGATGCCGCCGAGCACCGCCGCCGCCGCGAGCACGTTGAGGAACGCGGTGTTCGGCACGTGCGCGCCCAGGACGTCGGTGGTCGAGGACAGCCACTCGGTGCGCGTGACGTTCCGGGGGTTCGGCCCCCAGATCCCCTCGAACAGGGCGACCGTCGCGAGCGAGAGGCCGACGGTGACGAGCACCTGCTCGATGTGCCGGTTGTAGAGGGGCCGGATGAGGCCCAGCTCCGTGGCGGTCGCCGCGGCCGCGCCGGTCAGCGCGCCCACCACGAGGCCGAGCAGGAGCCCGCCCCAGGTGCCCGCGCCGACGAGGTTGCCGGCCGCGAGCCCGACGAACGCGCCGAGCGTGAGGAACGAGCCGTGCGCGAAGTTCAGCACGCCCATCAGGCCGTAGATCAGGGACAGGCCCGAGGCGACGAGGAAGTACAGCCCGCCCAGGCCGAGGCCCGTGGCCAGCAGGAGGATCAGGGTGCTCATCGGCCGGCCTCCGCGGTGGTCGTTGCTTCTGCGCCGGACTGCTCGCCGGCCGGGTCGGGCTCGCCCGCCGAGACGCCCAGCAGCCGCTGGACCAGGTCGGGGTCGTCCAGCAGCGCCCGCGCCGGACCCGTGTGCACCACGCGTCCGGCGTCGATCACCACGACGCGCTCGGCGAGCCGCTCGACCACCTGGAGGTTCTGCTCGACGAGCAGCACCGGCACGGTCAGCGCGGCCGTGGCCAGCGTCTCGGCGACCTCGGTCACGATCCGCGGCGCCAGCCCCTTGGTGGGCTCGTCCACGAGCAGGATGCGGTTGTCGTTGAGCAGCGCCCGCGCCAGGGAGACCATCTGCTGCTGCCCGCCCGAGAGCGTGCCCGCCCGCTGCCCGGCCCGCTTGACCAGGTCCGGGAACAGGGCGTCGACCAGCTCGCGACGCTCCGCCGTCGTGCCGGTCCTCTCCGCGAGCCGCAGGTTCTCCGCCACCGTCAGGCCCGCGAACACCTCGCGGTCCTCCGGCACGTAGCCCACGCCGCGCCGGACGATGCGGTCCGTGCGCTCGGCGTCCACGCGGACGCCGTCGAGCAGCACCTCGCCCGAGCGCTCGATCAGGCCGAGGACCGCCCGCAGCGTGGACGTCTTGCCGACGCCGTTGCGGCCGAGCACCGCGGTGACGCCGGACGCCGGGACCTCGAACGACACGTCGTGCACCACCTCCTGGCCGGCGATGCGCGCCGACAGGCCGCGCACCTCCAGCACGTTCGGCCCGCTCATGCCGCGCTCCCCGCCGTCGTGCCCAGGTACGCGGACTGAACCGTCTCGTCCGCCATGACCTTCTCCGGGACGTCGCAGGTCAGGAGCTCGCCGTGGTGCATGACGGCGACCCGGTCTGCCAGGCCGAGCACCACGTCCATGTGGTGCTCCACCATGAGCACCGTGCGGCCGGAGTCGTTGATGGACCGGATCACCTCGACCAGCCCGGCGACGTCGCCCGTCGCCACGCCCGCCATCGGCTCGTCCAGCAGCACGACGGACGAGTCCATCGCCAGCAGCACGGCGATCTCCAGCTTGCGCTTGTCGCCGTGGGACAGGTCGCCGGCCGCGGCGTCCGCCCGGTGGGTCAGGCCCACGGTCGCGAGGCGCGCGGCGGCCTCCCCCGACGCGGCGTCGCCGCGTCGGGGAAAGCTCAGCACCGAGAGGCTGCCGCCGAGGCGGCGCTGGGTGGCGAGCCGGACGTTCTCGACGACGGACAGCCGCGGGAACAGGCTCGACGTCTGGAACGTCCGGCCCAGGCCGGCACGGGCCCGGACCGCGACGGAGGCCGCGGTCACGTCCCGGCCCCCGAGCAGCACGCGGCCGCTCGTGGCCCGGTAGATCCCGCTGATCAGGTTGAACAGCGTGGTCTTGCCCGCGCCGTTCGGACCGATCACGCCCAGCAGCTCGCCGCGCCCCACCCGGAGGTCCACCCCGTCGAGGATGCGCGCGCCGCCGATCGTCAGCCCGAGGCCGGCCGTCTCGAGGACCGGCTCGCCACCCGTCGCCATTACTCGCTCGCCTCGGCGGGCGCGACGGTCTCGCCGTCGATGACCTCGACCAGCTCCGGCGTCCAGGCGTCGCCGTCCTTGACCAGCTTGGCCTGGTACATCGGCTGGATCAGCGCGTGGTCGGAGGCGCGGACGGTGGTCTCGCCCTTGGGGCCCTCGAACGTGTAGCCCTCCAGCGCGTCGACCATGGCCTCGACGTCGCCGGCGCCCTCCTCGATCGCGTGCACGATGAGCTGCGCCGCCACGAAACCGTCCGGCGTGAACAGGTCAGGCGTGCCGCCGGCCGCCTCGACGGCGTCCAGCATCGCCGTCTCGGTCTCCGTGCCGGCCGCGCCCGGGAAGTAGTGGTTCAGGAAGCTGACCTTCTCGGCCGCTTCCCCGTAGGCGCCGTAGGTGGCCACGTCGCCCAGGCCGGTCACGACGGTGGTCCCGTCGAGCACGCCCTGCTGGTCCAGGCCCTGCCACATCGCGCCCGTCGTCGCGCCGGCCCAGGCCACGAAGACCATGTCGGCCTTCGCGTCGAGCACCTTCTTGGCGAAGGGCGTGAACTCGGTGGCGTCCTCGGGAACCAGCACCGAGGAGACCTCGGCGCCCTGGCCGCCCAGCACGCCGTCGACCGCGGCGAGGTTGCCCTGCCCGAACGCGTTGTCCTGGGCGAAGACGACGACCTTCGCGCCCTTCGGGTCCACGAACGTGCCCGCCGCGGCGACGTCCTGCAGCGACTGCCGGCCGCTGCGGAACGTGTACCGGTTGATGCCGGTGAGCGTGTCCACGGCCGCGGGGCCGGAGACGTACAGGACCTTGTTCTGCTCGGCCTGCTCGGCCAGGGGCAGCGCCACGCCCGAGACGACCGTGCCGCCCAGGATCTGGTAGCCCTTGCCGATCAGGTCCTTGGCCTGCGAGACCGCCTTCTCGGGGTCGCCGGCGTCGTCGTGGTAGGTCACGTTCAGCTCGTGGCCGGCCACCGTCCCGGTGCCGTCCGTGGCGTACTCGATGCCCGCCTCGAACCCCTGCTTGTAGGCCGCGCCGTAGGCGGCGAGCGGCCCCGACTCGGAGTAGACGATGCCGACGTCGATCGGTGCCGCGTCCGCGCCGTCGTCGCCGCTGCCGCCGGTGGTCGCGCCGGTCGGCGCGCACGCCGCGAGCGCCAGGCCCGTGACCGCGGCCGCGGCGACGGCCATGAGGGACTTCCTCGTCCGCATGACTCTGCCCTTCTTCGGGTGGTCGCCGCTCGTGAGGTGCGGGCTACGTCGCCCAAACCTGAGAGGCGATTCAGGTTGCGGAGATAGTGGACGAGACGGGCATCTCGTGTCAACCCATCCGCCGACGGAAGGGGCCGGGTGAACTATTGACAGGTGATTCAGGTCGCACCTAATGTCCGCAGATGTCCGGCTGACCCCGCGCATCGGAGCGCCTCGGGCGGCACGACCTCAACGTGGAGGTTCGCATGACACACCCATCCCCCCGGCGCCCTCGGCGCCTGGCCTTCTGGATAGCGGCCGTCGTCGCCGTGGCGCTCACCCCGCCCGCGGTCGCGGCCGTGGCCGCCGTCGCCCAGCCGGCCGCGCAGTCGGTCGCGGCCGGCGCCTGGTCGTCCCGTACGGCGGGCGGCATGACGACGCAGCTCTACGTGCCGACGTCGCAGCCCGCGCTGGCGGCCGGGCGGGCGCTGATGATCAACCTGCACGGCTGCGTGCAGACGTCGGCCAACCTGAAGAGCGGCGGCAACTGGGCGACGACCGCCGACGAGCACGGCATGGTCGTGGCCGTCCCCGCGGCGCCGAACGGCGGCGTGCTGCTCGGCTGCTGGGACTACTACGACACCTCGCACTCGCGGGCCAACCCGGCGCGGCACGACGACAACCTGTTGCAGCTCGTCGACGACCTCCTCGGGGACGCCTCGCTCGGCATCGACCCGAACCAGGTCTACCTCTCCGGGCTCTCGTCCGGCGGCGGCGAGACCATGGTGATGGGCTGCCTCGCGCCCGACGTCTTCGCGGGCATCGGCATCAACGCCGGCCCGACGGTCGGCACGACGTCGGGCCAGATCGGTTCCGTGGCGACCACCAAGGCGCAGGCCACGACGGTCTGCCGCAACTTCGCCTCGACCGGCTCGCCGGGCTTCGGCACGCAGGTGACGTCGGTGGTGTACGGGTCGTCCGACACGACCGTCGCGACCGGCTACAACACGCTGAACGCGCAGGTCATGGCGGGGATCTACGGCGCCTCCAGCCAGTCGTCGTTCTCCCTGGCGGGGCTGCCGGGCACGAACACCGCCGGTAGCGGCACCCTGTGGTCCGACGCCGCGGGGCCGCGCGTCTCCCTCATCGCCAACACGAACGTGGGCCACGCGTGGCCCGCCGGCGGCGGTCCGGGCGGCTCGTACATCTCGACGAGCTCGGTGAACTACCCGGCGTACGTGACGGACTTCTTCTTCGACAACAACCGGCGCGTGGACCGGTCGGCCGAGCCCACCGACCCGCCGACGGACCCGCCCACCGACCCGCCCACCGACCCGCCGGGCCTGTTCTGCGGAGCGGCCACGAACGCGCAGCACCAGGCCGCGGGCCGGGCGACGTCGTACGGCATCGACCCGTACAACCCGTTCTACGCCGTCGGCTCCCTGGACTACCTCGGCCAGGGGAACGCGACCGTGACGACCCTGCAGGAGACGTCGGAGGGGGTGTACGACCTGGTCACGGGCTGCTGACCCGCTGAACCCGCTCCGGGCCGGGAAGCCTCCCGGCCCGGAGCCGGGGAGCGTCCCGGCCTCGGGCCGGATTTATTCGCGTGCCCCGGACAACCTCCGCGTGCCACGATCGAGGCGGCCTCGGCCGCCCGGCCGGGACCAGGGCGCCGCCGCACCGCCGCGGCAGCGCGCATCGCCTGACACCCCCAGGAGTCATCGTGCGCCGAGCAACCCTGACCGCGACAGCCGCGGCCTCCGTCCTCCTGACCGGCCTGGTCGCGGTCCCGGCAGTCGCCGCACCCGGCGACCCGATGCCGGGCTGGGACCCGCGCCCGGAGGAGGCGCACCGCGAGGTCGCCGTCGCCGGCTCCGGCCGCGTGTTCGTCGACGCGAGCTCCGAGGGCGGGTACAAGGTGGTCTCCTACCTGGAGAACGGCTACGGGAACGACTGGGTCCGCACCGAGAACGACCCGGGCACGTGGGCCGAGATCGCGACCGGCGAGAACGGGTACGCCGTGGACCTCCGGTTCAGCGCGGACGGTGCGGCCCGCTACCGCACCCACGACGGCAGCACCTGGAGCGACGCCGCGACGTTCTACGACGACGACGTCCACGCGACGCAGTTCGCAGCGAACTCCGCGGGCGACGTGGCGGTGCTCCTCCGGCTCCACGAGGACGGCGGCGGCGGGACCGTGCTGGCCCGCCTGGCGCACGGCGGGCAGTGGGTCGTACAGGAGGTCCCCGGCGTCCCCGCGGACGTGCCCGCCGACGTCGCGCTCAACGACCAGGGCAAGACCACGCTGGTCTGGGCGGCGCCCGCCGGCGAGACCGCGGACGTCCGCCGGTCCGTCGTCCGGGCCGGCTCGACCACGCTGACCCCGCCCACGACGGTCGGCACGGTGAACGACCCCGCACCCAACCTCGCGATCGACACGGACGGCGAGGGCCGCGAGACGATCATCGGCGGCAACCTCCTGTGGCGGCAGGCGAGCACGAACCAGCTTCCCGTGTACCGGCTCCGCGCGAGCGTCCATGCGCAGCTCGTCACCGGCGACTCCGCGACGCGCGTGGTCTGGCCGGCCACCACGGAGACCGGCTACGCGATCCGGTCGGTGCTGTTCGACGACGAGACCCAGCGCCCGCAGACCACGCTCTGGTCGCACACGCAGCCGCCCTCGGGCTGCCGCGCCGACAGCGGGATCGCCAACGTCGCCCTCGGCGTCGGGATGGTCCCCGGCGGCCGGTCCTACCTCGCCGTCGGCCTCCGGCGCGACATCGGGACCGACGACACCTGCCCCGACATCGCGTCCCTGCTCGTGGTGGACCGCCAGGACCAGGTGCTGGGCGAGGAGCCCCTCGGCTACTTCGCCAACGGCGAGGAGTTCCAGGTGGACGCCGGTGCCGCCGGCCCGGTCACCGTCGAGTTCAAGAACTGGGACGACGGCGCCGACCCGGTCGGCGAGGACCAGCCGGACGGGCTGTACTCGCTGGGGTTCTTCCAGCGCTGAGCAACGCTCAGCCCTCGGGAGCGTGCCGCTCCAGGAACGTGTAGACCTCCGTGGTCTCCACGCCCGGGTACGCGCCCGAGGGCATCGCGGCCAGCATCGACGCGTGCGGCCGGGCGGAGGGCCAGGCGAAGTCGCCCCACTTCTCGGTCAGGTCCGCGGGCGGACGCCGGCAGCACGACTCGTCGGGGCACCGCGACGCCGACCGGACCGTCGTCTCGCGCCCGGAGAACCACTTGACGTGCGCGAACGGCACGCCGACGGAGACCGAGAAGGCGCCGTCCGACGTGTTCTCCACGCGCGACGTGCACCAGTAGGTGCCCGACGGCGTGTCCGTGTACTGCGCGTACGGGTTGAACCGGTCCTCGACGTCGAACACCTGGCGCGCCGTCCACTGCTTGCAGACGTGCTGGCCCTCGACGGCGCCCAGGGCGTCCGAGGGGAACCGCACGCCGTCGTTCTCGTACGCCTTGTGCAGGATCCCGGACTCGTGGACCTTCATGAAGTGCACCGGGATGCCGAGGTGCCGCGTGGCCAGGTTGGTGAACCGGTGCGCGGCGGTCTCGAAGGACACCCCGAACGCGTCGCGCAGGTCCTCGATCGCGATGGCGCGCTCGTCCTTGGCGTCGCGCAGGAACTTCACGCCCGGCTTCTCCGGCACCATCAGGGCCGCCGCGAGGTAGTTGGCCTCGACCCGCTGGCGCAGGAACTCGCCGTAGTGGCCCGGCTCGGTGTGGTCGAGCACGTGCGAGGCGAGCGCCTGGAGCAGCGCCGAGCGCGTGTTCGAGCGGCCGCGGAACCCCTTGGACGGCAGGTAGACGCGCCGGTTGCGGGTGTCGATCACCGACCGCGTCGAGTGCGGCAGGTCGCTCACGTAGTGCAGCGTGAAGCCCAGGTGCGCGGCGATCTCCGCGGCCATCCGCTGCGGCAGCGGCCCGGAGGTGTGCCCGACGTCGGCGAGCAGCTCCTTGGCGACCTGCTCCAGCTCGGGCAGGTAGTTGTCCTTGGCGCGCATGTCGTCGCGGAGCTCGCCGTTGGCCCGGCGCGCCTCCTCGGGGGTGGCGGCGCGCTCGGTGTGCAGGCGCTCCAGCTCCCGGTGCAGCGCCAGGATGGTCCCGAGCGCGTCGGTGGGCAGCGACTTGCCGATGCGCACACCGTCGATCCCGAGGGACGCGAACAGGGGGCCGCGCTGCACCCGCTCCAGCTCGATCTCCAGCGCGTCCCGCTCCGACGGCGGCTCGGCCGACAGCAGGTCGTCCACCCCGGCGCCGAGCGCCCGGGCGATGGCCTGGAGCTGGGAGAACTTGGGCTCCCGCTTTCCGTTCTCCAGCGTGCTGACCTGCGACGGGGCGCGGTCGATCGCCGAAGCGAGGTCCTCGAGCGTCATGCCCTTGCTGGTCCGCAGGTAGCGGATGCGCCGGCCGATCGTGAGCGCGTCGGGCTCGCCGTCCGCCGTCGGGCCGCCTGCGCTACCCACCGCCGGGCCGCGCGCGGGACGCGCCACCGGACGGCGCGTGGCGCCCGCCGCCTGCCGGCGTGGCTGGGCGCCCTGCCCGCCCTGCGGGGAACGCGAGGATGTCGCGTTTCGGGCGGTTCCGCGATTTTCGGTGCTTCCTGCCATGCCCGAGGGTGACATAGGCAAAGGCTTCCGATCAACAGAAGAACACGAAAACTTCTGCGCGGATCTGCTTGAGAAGGGGGTTGCGGAGGGCAGATGGTCGTAACACGTCACCGGCAGACGCGGTGACAACGTTCCGTCCCGAGAAGGAGACCCGCCATGAGCGCACCCACGATCGACCACACGTCCGAGGCGACCACGTCCGCGACGACCGCGGTGCCGGCGCAGGCCTCCGTCCGCGCCGGTGACCAGGTCCAGACCGCCGAGGAGCTGCGCCAGTCCTGGGAGTCCGACCCGCGCTGGGCCGGCATCGAGCGCAGCTTCACCGCCGAGGACGTCGTCGCCCTGCGCGGCTCGGTCGGCGAGGAGAGCACGCTGGCCCGCCGCGGGGCCGAGCGCCTGTGGCGCCAGCTCCACGAGGAGGACTACATCAACGCCCTCGGGGCGCTGACCGGCAACCAGGCCGTGCAGCAGGTCAAGGCCGGCCTCCAGGCCATCTACCTCTCCGGCTGGCAGGTGGCCGGCGACGCGAACCTCTCGGGGCAGACCTACCCCGACCAGTCGCTCTACCCGGCCAACTCGGTGCCGGCCGTGGTCCGCCGCATCAACAACGCCCTGCTGCGCGCCGACCAGATCGACGTGGCTGAGAACGGCACCCCCACCCGCGACTGGCTCGCCCCCATCGTGGCCGATGCCGAGGCCGGCTTCGGCGGCCCCCTGAACGCGTACGAGCTGATGAAGTCGATGATCCAGTCGGGCGCCGCGGGCGTGCACTGGGAGGACCAACTCGCCTCGGAGAAGAAGTGCGGCCACCTGGGCGGCAAGGTGCTCATCCCCACCCAGCAGCACGTGCGCACGCTCAACGCGGCCCGGCTCGCGGCCGACGTCGCCGACGTGCCGTCGATCGTGATCGCCCGGACCGACGCCGAGGCCGCGACCCTGATCACGTCCGACGTCGACGAGCGCGACCGCCCGTTCATCACCGGCGAGCGCACCAACGAGGGCTTCTACAAGGTGACCAACGGCATCGAGCCGTGCATCGCCCGCGCCAAGGCCTACGCGCCCTACTCGGACCTGATCTGGATGGAGACCGGCACGCCCGACCTGGAGCTGGCGCGCAAGTTCGCCGAGGCCGTCAAGGCGGACTTCCCCGACCAGATGCTGAGCTACAACTGCTCGCCGTCGTTCAACTGGAAGAAGCACCTCGACGACGACACGATCGCCAAGTTCCAGCGCGAGCTGGGCGCGATGGGGTTCAAGTTCCAGTTCATCACCCTGGCCGGCTTCCACGCCCTGAACTACTCGATGTTCGACCTCGCCCACGGCTACGCCCGCGAGCAGATGTCGGCGTACGTGAAGCTGCAGGAGCTGGAGTTCGCCGCCGAGGAGCGCGGCTACACCGCCACGCGGCACCAGCGCGAGGTCGGCACCGGCTACTTCGACCGCGTCGCCACCGCCCTCAACCCGGACTCGGCGACCACCGCGCTGGCCGGCTCGACCGAGGCGGCGCAGTTCTGATGACCGCCACCATCGACACCCGCGCCCAGGGCACCAGCCCCTACGACGCCGACGCCGGCCTGGCCGGGATCGGCACCCCGCCGGCGGCCCGCACCGGGTCGGCCCCGGCCGCCCGCAACGCGTCCGCCCCGTCGTCGACCCCCGCTCCCGCGCGGGCGCCCGCCCCGGCGCCCGCGCCCCGGAGCTCGGCCCCCAGCACGCTGCCGAACGGCGGGGTGGGCGCCTCGGGGACCGGCGCCCGGCGAGGCGTGATCACCGTGACCGCGGCCGTCGGGCCCCGCTACGGCGAGATCCTGACGCCGGAGGCCCTGGCGTTCCTGGCCCTGCTGCACGACCGGTTCGACGCCCGCCGCGACGAGCTGATCGCGCAGCGCCAGCTGCGCCGCCAGGACATCGCCGACGGCAGCGACCCCGACTTCCGGGCCTCGACCCGGCCGGTGCGGGACGACCCGGACTGGCGGGTGGCCGGATCGCGCAACGCGCCCGGCCTGGAGGACCGGCGCGTCGAGATCACGGGTCCCACCGACCCGAAGATGACGATCAACGCGCTCAACTCGGGGGCGCGGTGCTGGCTGGCCGACGCCGAGGACGCCTCCAGCCCCACGTGGCCCAACGTGATCGAGGGGCAGCTCGCGCTGCACGACGCGATCCGCGGCACGCTGAGCTTCACGAACGAGGGCGGCAAGGAGTACACGCTGCGGTCGGCCGACCTCGTGGACCTCCCGACCATCGTGTTCCGCCCGCGCGGCTGGCACCTCGACGAGGCGCACCTGCGCTACACGGACGCGAACGGCATCACGAGCAGCACGCTCGGCAGCCTCGTGGACTTCGGTCTCTACTTCTTCCACAACGCCGCCGAGCTCATCGCCCGCGGCCGCGGCCCGTACTTCTACCTGCCCAAGCTGGAGGGCTACCGGGAGGCGCGGCTGTGGAACGAGGTCTTCGAGGTGGCGCAGGACGCGCTCGGCATCCCGTGCGGCACCGTGCGTGCGACGGTGCTCATCGAGACGCTGCCCGCGGCGTTCGAGATGGAGGAGATCCTCTACGAGCTGCGTGACCACTGCGCCGGCCTGAACGCCGGCCGCTGGGACTACCTGTTCTCGGTGATCAAGTGCTTCCGCACGCGCGGCGACTCGTACGTGCTGCCGGACCGCGCCCAGGTCACGATGACGGCGCCGTTCATGCGGGCGTACACGGAGCTGCTCGTGGCCACCTGCCACAAGCGCGGGGCGCACGCCATCGGCGGCATGAGCGCGTTCATCCCCGACCGCCGCAACCCGGAGGTCACGCGGCAGGCGTTCCAGCAGGTCGCGGCGGACAAGAAGCGCGAGGCAGGCGACGGTTTCGACGGCACCTGGGTGGCCCACCCCGACCTCATCCCGGTGGCCGAGGCCGAGTTCGACGCCGTGCTGGGCGACGCGCCGAACCAGGTCTCCCGCCTGCGGCCCGACGTCGCCGTGGGGCAGCACGAGCTGCTCGACGTCGCGTCGACACGGCGGGCCGGGGCGACCGTGACGTCCGCCGGGCTGCGCTCGAACGTCTCGGTGGCCGTGCGCTACCTCGACGCGTGGCTCCGCGGTACCGGGGCCGCCGCGCTGGACAGCCTCATGGAGGACGCCGCCACCGCGGAGATCTCCCGGTCCCAGGTGTGGCAGTGGATCGCGTCGGGCACCGTGACCGACGACGACCGGCAGCCCGTGACCCGGGAGCGCGTCGAGGCGATCCTGCTCGACGTCGTGGCCTCGCTGCCGCACGGGCACGGCAACCGGATCGACGACGCGGCGGAGATCTTCCGCGCCGTCGCCCTGGAGGACGACTTCCCGGCGTTCCTCACGAGCCCGGCCTACCAGGGACACCTGGTGGGCTCCCCCGTCGACCGGCCCTGACCGGTCGACCTCAGGCTGGGACGCCCCGCTGTCGGGGCGTCCCTTCCATCCGCCCGACGCCGTGCCCGGTCGCCGCTCTCTCGGCGCCCCACCACCCCTGGGGTGTGACCGGCACGGCGTCGGGCCCTCCCGTGGGGTGCCGCCCGGGGTGCCGAGTCAGGTGCCAGGTCCGCCGCCCCGCGAGGCGTCGCCGACGACACGGCCGACAAGCACGACATTCCGGTTGTTGCATGCCCCGTCAGTAGCGTTACCCTGGGCGTTCTTCGACGGACGGCAGCGGGGCGCTCGACGACGCCGCTGCCCCGACCGGTCGGCGGGCGGACCAAGGGTTCGCCGGCGCCGATGTCATACGCAAGGGGGCGTTGACCAGTGAGCGAACAGCCGAGCGGTGCACAGCCGGCGGACCGGACGTCGGGCGAGGGCGGGCCTGCCGGTACTGCCGAGCCGGGCATGTCGAAGCCACGGCCCTCCCCGCCGGGAGCGGCCTTCCGCCGATCCGACGACCGCCGCCGCGGAACCCTGGGCCGCCACGGGCGCAGCGCCTGGACCGGCGTCGTCGCCCTGGCAGTGACCGGAAGCGTCCTGGTCAGCGCGTCCGCGAGCGTTGTGCCGGCGGGTGCCGGCCTGCTCGGTACGCCGACGGCGGGCGTGGCGGCGGTGCCCGCGGCGTCGGGCCCTGGGCAGACAGCGGCGCGACTGGGCGCCGTCCGGCACGACCCGCCCGCGCCGGCCGCCGTGTCGGACGGCGTCACCGTGAGCCAGGTCCTCGCCGTGCTCGACCGCGCCGAGCTGACCCTGCGGCAGAGCTCGGAGCCGAGCCCCGGCGTCGCCCAGGCCGCCGCGGAGCTCGGCATGCTCTACACGACCTACCAGGCGCAACAGCTCGCCCTGGCCGAGGCAGACCGGCCGCTCCGGGTCGAGTCGGCCCCGACGGCGGGCGAGGCGCGCGCGGCGACCCCCGCGGCCGAGGTCGTGCGGGCGGAGCAGGTGTCGCGCACCGTGACCAGCGCGCTCCGGCAGGCCAGGGCCCCGGAGTGGGGTCCGTCGGAGGCCTTCCCGCCGCAGCGCGCCGTCCCCGAGGAGGGGCCGGGCTACGTGACGTTCGACGAGGTGGCCGTCGCCGCCATGCGGCTCGCCAACATGCTCGACCCGTCGTCGCCCACCGCGCTGCTGGACACGCTGCCCGACGCCGGGACGTCGCTGCGCCGCAACCTGCTGCAGACCGTGGCGGCATACGGCGACTCCACCGCGGGGTACGCCAACGGCCGGATCCCCGCCGACGTGCTCTGCGCGCTGCCCTTCGCGCCCGGCCACCTGCTGCGCTGCGACGCCGCCGAGCGGCTGACCGCGCTCAGCGCCCGCTTCGAGGACGAGTTCGGCTACCCGATCCCGCTCACCGACTCGTACCGCTCGTACGACATGCAGGTGACGGTCAAGGGCACCAAGCCGCACCTCGCCGCGATCCCGGGCACGTCGAACCACGGCTGGGGCCTCGCGATCGACCTGGGCGACCCCGTCGCCGGCGGCAGCTCCCCCGAGTACGTGTGGCTGCGCCTGCACGCGCCCGACTACGGCTGGGACAACCCGTCCTGGGCCCGGCTCGACGGCGCCAAGCCCGAGCCGTGGCACTTCGAGTTCTTCGCGGCGGGCTCCGTCCCGAACCGTGCGATCGACCCGGCCGACGTCGGCACGTGGGGGCCGCCCGCGGCGTCCCGGACCGATCCGGCCGACCCGGGCTCCCGGCCCGCGCAGGAGGCCGCATCGACGAAGCGGCCGGCGTCCGGCCGCGGGGGCAGCGCCGGCTCGGGCTCCAGTTCGACGGGCGGGCAGGACGGCGGACTCGCTGGGTCCGGCGGCTCGTCGACGGAGCCGGGCGACAGCACGCCGACGGCCCCCGAGCCGCCGGCCCCGGCCGAGCCCACGCCGACCGAACCGCCCGCGCAGGAGGACCCGGACTCCCCCGCCGGCACGGGCCTCGTCGAGGACGTGGTCGGCGGCACGGTCGGCCTGGTCGGCGACACGGTCGAGGGCGTGGTCGGCGGCGTCGTCGGCGGCCTGCTCGGAGGCGGCAGCACGAACGGGGCCACGAACCAGGCCGGGTGATCTTTCACCTCTGGCTCGAATACGTCGGCTTTTCGCCCGTTTTGCCGGATACGGTGCGCCCATGTCCGACGACGAGGGCGCGACCCGCGCTCCAGAACTGAACCCGTCCGCCGAGCCCGTTCCGGCTCCGGACGCATCGAACGGCTCCGTCTCCGACGCCACGAACGGCAGCACGACGGCGGCCGGGCCGGTCACGACCGACACGGTCGCGAACAACCCTGTCGCGAACGACCCGCTCACGAACGACCCGGTCGCGATCGATGCAGCGGAGCCCGCGGCCGGCCAGGTGCTGACCTCCGCGAGCACGGCACCGCTCGCGGACGACGCGGCCGGACCGGCCGGAACGGAGGAGCCGTCAGCGGTGGCACCGACCGGAGCGGGCGCGTCGGGCGGTCCGGACGCTCCCGCACCGGGGCAGGCCCTCGGCGGCGCCGTGGCGTTCGTCAAGGACCACGCAGTCACCCTCGTGCTGGTGGTGCTGCTGATCGCGGCCGTCGTGTGGGGTGCGCTCGGCGTGGTCTCGACGAACGACTGGCAGTCACGTGCGGCGGCGCTCTCGTCGGACCTGGAGAACGCGGAGCAGACCCTCGCCGAGGCTCGCGCGACGATCGACGACCTGGAGATCGCCAAGGAGCGCGCCGAGACCACGGCGACCGCCTGCATCGGCGCGATCGACGACGCGGACGCCATGCTCGAGGTCTCGGCCAAACTGGACGACAAGACGGTCGTCTACCTGGAGGGCCTGAACGACTTCATGGCCGCGGTCAACGCAGGCGACATCTCCGCGGCGGAGACCATCGGCTCCGAGATCGATGCGCTCGGCGTCCAGCTGGAGGAGCTGGGCAAGCAGATCGAAGGGCACGTCGACGACTACGAGGACACCGCCGAGGGGTGCCACGTGGACGACGCCCAGGGCGTCTGACCCGGGTTCCGGCCGCGCGGCGGCCGGAACCCGGAAGCGTCAGCCCTGGTCGAGGCCCAGCAGGTCGTCCTCGGTCTCGCGTCGCACCAGCACCCGCGAGGACCCGCCGGCCACCGCGACCACGGGCGGGCGGGGCAGCATGTTGTAGTTCGACGCCATCGAGCGCCCGTAGGCGCCCGTGGCGGCGACGGCGAGCAGGTCGCCTGCGCGCACGTCGGCGGGGAGACGCACCTCGTGCACCACGATGTCGCCGGACTCGCAGTGCTTGCCGACCACGCGTGCCAGGACGGTCTCCGCCGTCGACGTCCGGCCCACGATCTCGGCGTGGTACGCCGCGCCGTACAGGGCCGGGCGGATGTTGTCGCTCATGCCGCCGTCGACGGACACGTAGGTGCGCGTGAAGTCCGCGCCGTCGTCGGCCGAGACCGTGACGGGCTTGACGGTGCCCACCGTGTAGAGCGTGAGGCCCGCGGGGCCGACGATCGCCCGGCCGGGCTCGATCGAGAACCGCGGCAGGTCCGTGCCCAGCTCCTGGCACACCCCGGCCACCGACTGCGCGATGTCCTTGGCCACGCGCTCCGGGTCGAGCGCGACGTCGCCGGGCAGGTAGGCGATGCCGTACCCGCCGCCGAGGTCGACCTCGTCGACGAGGACGCCGGACCGCTCGGCCAGGTCGGCGCGGAGGCGCAGCACCACACGGGCGGCGGCCTCGAACCCGTCCGGGTCCAGGATCTGCGAGCCGATGTGGGAGTGGATGCCGAGCAGCTTGAGCTCGGGGTGCTTGAGCACCTGCAGCAGGGCGGCCATCGCGGGGCTCTCCGCCCCGGCCGCGGCGTTGACGGAGAGACCGAACTTCTGGTCCTCGTGGGCCGTCGCGATGTACTCGTGGCCGCCGGCGTGCACGCCCGTGGTCACGCGGACCATCACCGGCGCCACGACCCCGCGCTCGCCCGCGAGGCGCGCGACCCGCTCGATCTCGACCAGCGAGTCGACGATGATGCGGCCGATTCCCGCGTCGAGGGCGCGCAGGATCTCGGCGTCGGACTTGTTGTTGCCGTGCAGGCCGATCTCGGCCCCGGGCACCTCGGCCCGCAGCGCGACGGCGAGCTCGCCGCTGGAGGCGGTGTCGACCCGCAGCCCCTCCTCGCGCGCCCAGCGCGCGACGGCCACGGTGAGCAGCGCCTTGCCGGCGTAGTACACGTCCACGCCCGCACCGACGGCGCCGAAGGCGGCCTCGAACGCCGTGCGGTAGGCGCGGGCGCGCATCCGGAAGTCGGCCTCGTCCAGCACGTAGGCGGGCGTGCCGTGCTCGGCGGCGAGGTCGCGGACGTCCACGCCGGCGACGGCAAGCGCGCCGTCCGGCAGCCGGCCGACGCCGGTGGACCAGGGCGCGCCGGTCACATCCGCTCCGGAGCGCTCACGCCCAGCAGGTCGAGGCCGTTGGCCAGGACCGTGCGGACGGCGTCGTTCAGCCAGAGCCGGGCCCGGTTCGCCTCGGTGACCTCCTCGTCCGGATAGGGCGACACCCGCAGGCCCTGGTTGTACCAGGAGTGGTAGTCACCGGCCAGTGCCTCCAGGTAGCGGGCGACGCGGTGCGGCTCCCGCAGCTCAGCCGCCTGGGCAACGATCCGCGGGAACTCGGTGAGGCGCCCGATCAGCGCGGCCTCGGACCCGTGGTCGAGCAGGGCCGGATCGAACCCGTCCGCGCGACGGACGCCCCGCTCGGCCGCCGTCCGACCGTTGCTGACCGTGCGGCTGTGCGCGTACTGGACGTAGAAGACCGGGTTGTCGTTGGTCTGCTTGAGCATGTCCTCGCCCTGCAGCTCCAGCGGGGTGTCCGCGGGGTAGCGCGCGAGCGAGTAGCGCACGGCGTCCTTGCCGATCCAGTCGACGAGGTCGCGCAGCTCGATGATGTTGCCCGCGCGCTTGGACAGCTTGGCGCCGCCGACGTTGACGAGCTGCCCGATCAGCACCTCGATGTTCGTCTCCGGGTCGTCCCCGGCGCAGGCCGCGATGGCCTTGAGGCGGTTGACGTACCCGTGGTGGTCGGCGCCGAGCAGGTAGATCTTGCCCGGGAACCCACGGTCCTTCTTGGACAGGTAGTACGCGGCGTCCGACGCGAAGTAGGTGGGCTCACCGTTCGCCCGGACCATCACGCGGTCCTTGTCGTCGGTGAAGTCGGTCGTGCGCAGCCAGACCGCACCCTCCTGGTCGAAGACGTGGCCCTGCTCGCGCAGGCGGGCCACGGCCTTCTCGACGGCGCCCGAGCTGTGCAGGTCGCGCTCCGAGAACCAGACGTCGAAGTGCACGCCGAAGCTCTCCAGCACCTCGCGGATCTCGGCGAGCTGGTGCGCGTAGCCCGCCTCGCGGGCCACCGCGACGGCCTCGTCGTGCGGCAGCTCGGGCAGGTCCGGGCGGTCCGTGAGCACCTTGGCCGCGAGCTCCTTGACGTACTCGCCGCGGTAGCCGCCCTCGGGCACCTCGCCGTCCGTGGCACGCGCCAGCACGGACTCCCCGAAGCGGTCCATCTGGGCGCCCGCGTCGTTGATGTAGTACTCGGCGGTCACGTCGGCGCCGGCGGCGCGGAGGATGCGGCCCAGCGAGTCGCCCAGCGCGGCCCACCGGGTGTGCCCGATGTGCAGGGGGCCGGTCGGGTTGGCGCTGATGTACTCCAGGTTGATCACCTGGCCGGTCAGGGCCTCGCCCCGGCCGTACGCCGCGCCGGCCTCGACGATGGTGCGGGCCAGCTCGCCCGCCACGGCGGCGTCGAGCGTGATGTTGAGGAAGCCCGGGCCGGCGACGCCGACGGACTTGATGCCCGGGGCCGCGCCCAGGCGTGCCGCCAGGTCCTCCGCGAGCGCCCGCGGCGTCGTGCCCGCCTTCTTCGCGAGCTGGAGGGCCACGTTCGTGGCCCAGTCCCCGTGCTCTCGCTGCCTCGGTCGCTCCACGTGGACCGAGGCCGGGACGGCGTCGGCGGGCAGGGCGAGTGTGCCGTCGGCGACGGCCGCGGCAAGGGCAGCGCTCAGCGCTTCGGAGAGCTCGGTGGGGGTCACGGATCGATTCTATCGGCCGGGCCGCGTGCCCCGCCCCGGATTTCCACAGGCCGGGAAGCGCGCCGTCCGACGCCGGCCTGTGCACCCGGGTGCACAGGCCGGCGTCGGACGCAGGTCAGGGCGAGGCGAAGCCTGCGGCGTCCAGCGACGCGAGGATCTGCCACCACCGTTCCTCGGTCGCCCCTGAGCCCTCGTACCGGAGCTCGACCGCCTTGCGCCCGTCCGCCGTCAGGTGGAAGGTAGCGGTCCCCAGGAAGCCAGGCTCGCCGGACTCGGTGTCGACGGAGTCGGTGTCGGTCCCGAGGGTCACGACCCCGCGCGTCGTACCGGACGGCTCGTACCGATACCCGTAGTCGGCGAGGTGGATGGGCTGGTCGTATCCCTCGACGTCCCAGAGGGTGATCGCCAGCTCCTCCCAGGAGTCCTCGGAGTCGCTGCTCCAGATCCCCCACGCCCCTTCCGGGCTCTTCAGCTCCCGCGGCAGTGTCAGGTCGAGACCCTCGAACGTGGCGGGTTCCCAGTCCGACGGTGGGTCCTGCAGCAGCGGACCCGCGGGATCGAGCTCGTCGTAGGCAGGGGCGGCGTCCCCGGACGCCTCGGTGAAGCCGAGGCTGCCGAGCACCGCGGCGAGGTCGTCGTCGAGGCCGGTGGCGCCGTCGAACCCGAAGAGGTTGACCGTGTAGCTGCTGCCACCGGTGGCACGCACCTCGATGTAGGCCCGGTACTCGCCGTCGGACTGCTCGACCAGCACGGTCGACACGTCTGCGCCCTCCAGCTCAAAGCCGTAGAAGTCCGGCAGGGGACCGGCTTCGTCGTTCAGTTCGAGGTACTCCAGCCGGTCCACCACGGCGAGCTGCAGCTCCGCCTTGCCATCCGGCCGTCGTAGCAGCAGCGTGTCGGACGGGTGCTCCGCGCTGGCCCCGTCGGCCGCCGCCCAGTCCTCGGGCGCCGCATAGGTCAGGCCATGGAACTCGTCTCGCTCCCAGCTCTCGGGCGCGTCTGCGGACTCGAGGAGCGGCAGGTCCTCCTGGCCGGTCGACGTCGAATCCTCCGGCTCCGCGGAGTCCTCGTCCACGCGGACCGTGCGAACAAGCCGCTCAAAGGTGTCCTGCGGTGTGTCGTCGTCCGTCAGGCTCATGGTCACGCGGACCACCGTCCCGGAGTCGAGCTCGACATCCAGCTCGCCGACGAAGTCGCCGTCTCCCGGCCCTTGCTGCCAGTAGCCCGTGCCGGAACCGTACTGCGGCTCGTACCAGGACCAGCGCGCGGCGACGGCTCCGGGGACGTCGACCTCGGTCACCTGGTTTCCGGCCTGCTCGCCGGCGAGCGGCGCGTCCTCCGCGGGTGCCACGGCGACCCACGAGGCCGCATGAGCGACCTCCTCCATGTCGTCGTCGTCCGGGACCACCGGATCGGCTCCCCACATCGGGTCGCCGACGGGGTTGAACTCCTCGAAGCCGTCCGGCACCTCGAAGACCAGGCCGTCCGAGCGGACCTCGGACGAGGCCTGTACCCACGGCAGGAACGCCGGAAGCGCCGGCCGCTCGGTGAACCAGGCCACCCCTGCCGCGCCCAGGACCACCAGCGCGGCGGCGACGGCGCCGCCGATCACCCCGCGGCGGGTGCGCTCGTGGCGGATCGCCCGCCGGGCCATCATCTCGCCGTCGATCCCGGCCACGGGCCCGACCTGGCCCGCCGCGTCGTGGATCAGGGTCACCAGGGTGTCGCTCTGCTCCTTCATCACTGCGCCTCCTTTCGCGAGGTGTTCCGTTCGACGGCCTGGACGGCCGCCGACTGGTCCGTGCCGAGGACCGCACGCAGCCGGTCGAGGCCGCGGGACGCGCCCGACTTCACGGCACCGACGGAGATCCCGAGGTCCTCGGCCGTCTGCTTCTCCGTACGGTCCAGCAGGTAGCGCAGGACGACGACACGGCGTTGTCCTGCGGGGAGCTGTCGGAGCGCCCGCACCAGCGCGTCGCGGTCGACGACGTGCTGCGTGCCGTCCGACGCGGCGCCCGGGCGCAGGTCGGCCGGGGCCACCAGGACGTCGCGCCGGGTCCGCCGCCAGCTGTCGATCCGGGCCGTGGCGATCACCCGGCGGGCGTAGGCGAACGGGTCGCCGTCGCCCACCCGGCTCCAGGCCCGGTAGGTCCGTTCCAGTGCGAGCTGCACCAGGTCGGCGGCTCGGTGCGTGTCGCCGCACAGCAGGTAGGCGATCCGGGACAGCTCGGGCGAGCGCTCCCTGGCGAACGCCGTGAAACGCTCTGCCGCCGTGCCCGTGGTCACCACCCTGGCACGGGGGTCGTCGAGGACCGCCGCGTCGTCACTCACCATGTCCACCACCTCGTTCGTCGTCCGCGTACCCGTCCGTACGCCTCAGGTCTCGAGCACTTCGAAGATTCACGGCACACAGACGCACGCGGTCGAGAGAAGGTTGCCGGGCGATCTGTATCTCTCCTACCCGCAACGGGGTTTCACGTGGCATGCTCCCCCGGGCCGCACGGCAGCGCGGGTCACACCGCCCGATGCACGCTCCGGGCCGCTCACCTGGTAGTCTCGCTTCGGCCGTTAGGAGAGCATCGCCTCCCCGAACAGCGGTCTCGCGCCTGTAGCTCAGTGGATAGAGCGTCTGCCTCCGGAGCAGAAGGTCGGGGGTTCGAATCCCTTCAGGCGCACAGACAAAAACAGGCCGTGACCAGCGCGAACGCTGGTCACGGCCTGTTGCTTTCCCCGCTCTTCCGGCCCCCTGTCGGCTACTGCTGGCCTAACTGCTGGCCTATGGGGTGCTGAGTACACCGTCCATCGCTCGCGCTCCGTTCTGGAGAACGGGCCGCAGCTCGTGCCGGTAGACGTTCTCCGTCGTGCCGATGTCGCTGTGCCCGACGAGCCGCGAGACCTCCTCGATGGGAACTTCACTCTGCGAGAGCAGCGACACGAAGGTGTGCCGCATGTCGCGTGGAGTCCACTGCTCCGGCTCGATGCCGGGCACGTCACGGAGCAGGACGCGGAAGTCACGGCGGACGTTGTCGGGCTGGAGCGCCGTCCCCGATCCTGTGGTGAAGACCAGGTCCGGGGTCGGCCACGCCTGCCCATCGCCCGCCGCCGGTCGTCCTGCCATGCCCATTGCCGGTTGAGCGCCCGCACGGCGAGGCTCGGCAGCGCCAGCGTGCGGCGGGACTTCTCCGTCTTGGTGTCGCCGTCCTCGCGCACGGAGCGCCAGACCCACACGTGCGGCACCGGAGAGAGGTGGACGTGATCCCAGCGCAGCGCCCGAGCCTCCTCGGTCCGCAGACCGACCGTGAGCGATACGACGACGTAGGGACAGATGACCCGTGCCCAAACCCTTCAAAGTTGAGGGGCCTAAACACGAAGGTAAGCCCCATCCGTCGTGGCGTCAAGGGGTCTAAACTCGAAGCGTTTCAGACGGGCACAGACCCGTGCCTACCCCGACGATTAGTGAGCCCAACCCATGGACCTGAGCCCCGACGAGTTCGAGGACGTACGGACGGACACAGACCCCGTCCGTCAGGCCCGGCGCGCCACGGAGCTCCTAGTGGTCTACGGCCAGCGAACAACCGAGCTCGCACGATTACGGAAGGCCGCGATCGACCGAGCGCACGACGAACTCGGCATGTCGTATACCGAGGTCGCGAACAAGGTCGGCATCACCAAGGGCCGGATTACGCAGCTCCGGAAGTCCGCACCGTCCGTCGAGCGCGCATTCTTCGGCGTTGGCCCGGTCACGGTCGGCATCCCGCTACGAGCGATCGGGGACCGCGCGCACGCCGTCATCGCATCCGAGGACGACATCGCTGCCGAACGCCTCACAGGCATCCTCGAATCACTCAGCCTCGCCGCCGAGCGCTTCCAGATCCCGCCCAGCGGCGAATGGGACCCGCCGGCCGACGCCGTGGCGATCTGCGGCCCGAAGTCGTCCCGCCTCACCGCCGAGGCGATCGAAGCCGACCCATATCTCTCGTTCAAGCCGGACGATGACGGCCGTTGGGTTATCACCGACAAGGACACTGGCGAGACGTTCGTTTCCCCCGCGGACGCCGGTAACCCCACACAGGACATCGCCTACGTCGCGCGGCTCCACCGACTCGGCCGAGTCCTGCTCATCGTCGCTGGCGTGCACGCTCTCGGATCAGTCGGAGCCGTCGAGTACCTGCGCCGGCACCTAGCCGAGCTGTACGCGGCCGTGGGCGATGCCCCGTTCTCGCTGGTTGTCACGAGCAAGTTCGACGGAACCACCGTCACGGACACCACCACCCTATGGGGCCCGAAGGTGCACGCATGACTATCCAAGCCGCGACACTGGCTGGTGGCAGCAACAACCAGGACCGCTACATCATCGGCGACGGGTTCGCGGCCGTGCTCGACGGCGCAACCTCGTTTGCCAGCGACCGCTCGCACGACCCCGGTTGGTACGCCGAGCAGCTAGGCCAAGCTCTCACCGTCGCGGTGCCGGCTAACCGCTCGCTGCCCGAAGCCGTCACCGATGCGATCCGCACGGTGCGCGACGCCCACCACCTCAGGCCCGAGACCACACCGACAAGCACCATCGCTCTTGCCCGGTGGACCGCCGACATCGTCGAGACCTACCTCCTCGGAGACAGCTTTGCCGTGATCCTGCGGGACGACGGCACCGAGGAGCTGCACGACGACGACCGACTTTCAGCCGTCGCCGTCGCGGAGCGTGCGGCGTACCGCTCCCGACTCGCCGACGGAGAGGGCTACGACGACGCCCACCGCGCGCAGCTACTCAGCCTCCAGGCAGAGCAGGCGCAACACCGGAACCGACCCGGCGGCTACTGGATCGCCGGAGTCGAGGCCGAGGCCGGCCAGCACGGCATCACCCGGTCGACCGCTCGCGAGCAGATCAGCGCCGTCCTGCTCGCCAGCGACGGAGTAGCACTCGACCGCCACCCCACCGCAAACACCTGGCGTGACCTGTACGACGAGACGCGGCGCGACGGCGCGGCCGCCGTGCTCCAGCGCATCCACGACGCCGAAAACACGGATCCGAACGGGCAACAGTGGCCAAGGGCGAAGATCCATGACGACAAAACAATCATTATCACCGGAATGCACTAAGCAACCATGGCTGAGGAGTGCAGTGGACTGGGACTGGTCAACTTTCACAACCACACTACTGGGCGGAGCCCTAACGATCCTTGGCGGAGCCGCCGGCCAAATGTTCAGCGAAAAGAACGCTCGTGCGCGCGAAAAGGCGGAACGCGATCGGGTCGAGCGGGAGGAAGTTCGCGATCTCCTCACCCGACTTGTCTTTAGGGTCAAGCAGTGGGCGGGCGGAGCCGAGACACTGGCGTTGACGCTTGCGGTCACTCCGACGTTCCTTGGCACCGCCGACGTCTTCCGAGGCGACGGGTTCAAGGAGCACCATGAAACGCTCCAGGACATGTACCTCGCCTTCGGCGAGGCCCGTATGCGAATCGCAAATCCCGAACTCGCCGCAGAACTGCGCGCGGTCGAGGAACGGATAATTGCATCCGGGCAGAGCGTGTTTCAACCAGTCATGCCACACCCCATGGCGACGAAACTAGACTCGGCCGAAATGACAGCCAGGATGCAGCGCATTCCTGAAGTCAGGGAGACCATCTCGGAGATTCGACAAGCCGTTGCGCGACTTGAGCTGGTCGCCGCACCTTACGTTCGTCGGACTTTGGAGCCAGCAGAACCAGGGACCTCTTCCGCGTCGTGATGAGTTCCCTACCGACTCACCGAGCCGGAGAAGCACTGCCGAATTGACCTCTATTAGATCAAGGCGCGCCTGACGGCGCGCGGGCCCGCGCCTACGGCGGGACCCCGCGATGGGGACCCCCGCGCGGCGGGCCTGGCGGCCCTTGCGCCACCCCCACCGCACCCCACCCGCGGCACGGGCCCACACAACGAAGACGGCCTCGACCCAGTAGTCGGGGCCGTCTCTCGTCGTTTATGGGCCAATGCCTCCGGCGGGCACCCGGGAATCAAGAGGATCGAGGGACCGCGGTGTCCCTGTTCCTCCGTCATCCATTGGCTTGACCGGGACCCTGACAGCGAACCCGCCGGCAATGCAACAGGCCCCGCCGGCACCTCGTACCACCGCACCCCGAGCTGCATGGGCGGGACCTGTTGCATTGCCGGCAGAACCGATGTCCGAGACGTGCCCCGCGCCAACGGATGACGGAGGAACAGGGACCCCGAAGCAGGAGCACGGTGGGGTCACAAGCCCGCACTGGGGCGCCAATAGACAGTCTTGCCTTCTCACACCACTACCACCACCAGCTCTGAGCAGTGCCACCTAAGCCAAGTCCGACTCCAAGACCGGTATATTCACTTGGTTTTTCCCCGCTCCGATGAGCGCTTCACCGAAGCTCATTGGCAAGTCGGACGCAGACTCGCGCAGTGCTGCATACAGGCGGCGAGATGCGGTCAGGAGTTCCCACACGATCTCGTAATCTCGCCCTGGCGTAATGGACTGATTCGCGCTCGGAGTAACTTGGATCTGCCTAAGGCCCGACTTGGACGGAAAGTACGCAATAGCCTGCGCCACGCGAACGTCGAGAAACCCTTGGCAAAGTCGAACATCCTCCAGCGCGGCATGCATCCCCATGATGTGAGTGCTGACATAACCGGTGCGCTCGGAGGAAAAGAACGTAGGGTTGGAAGCGTCTATCGACTGCGCGGCCTGCTTAATGCTTTCTTTGTCCCACGAGTCAACCCCTGGCACATAGTGCCGGTAATGGGCGAGCAAGAGCGGTCCGGCGTTAACGAGCAACATAAGAGAGGTATAGTTTATTTCGCTCGTCGCCCGACTTCGCCTTTTCCCTGGAATTTCAACTATCAGCCATTCAAATATAACAGCGGCGATCAGGCCATATACAATATTGCGGACGACCACGGAAACCGCATGGCCACCAGGAACGATTTCGACGCGATACTGTGCTATTTCGAGGACGAGAGCTGCGGCGGTGAGAATGCCCAACGTGAGCAGCGGGTGGCTCAAAATGCTCTCGCCGAGAGTCAGAGCCCGCGACCGGACTCGTACCGCCTGTCGTGGTGCGGCGGCACCCTGGACTGTGCTCATGCCATCGAGCGTAGGACGCGCAACACGGTCTCGTCAGGTGCGCGACTCCCCACCAAACTCCCCACCGAAGCATCAGAACCAGCCGCGCGAGCCCGAGTTTTCCGGGTGAACCGTGCCACGGCAGCCGCTAGATTCCGCCAATCCGGACCGATCCAGGATGCTCCGGAGCAGAAGGTCGGGGGTTCGAATCCCTTCAGGCGCAACATAGAAAACAGGCCGTGAGCTGCTACTACGCAGCCACGGTCTGTTTCTTTTCCCCCGGTGGGCTTCGGCCGCTCGGGGTAGCCGTGCCATGTCGAACATGTGAGCCAGCGACCTCACGGTGGCACCCGACCCGCTCGAGCGAAGTCGGCCGCAGGCGCTCGCCACAACACACGTGCGGCGCCGGCTGCGGGTACGTTGAATTTCATGACCACAAATACCGCTGAAGACCTCCGCCTGGCAGAGAAAACAGTTGAAGCGGCGATCGATGCACTCGATGCACCGCGAGATGCGTGGATCACTGAAGCCACAGCCACCGCCGCCGCTTGGACCTTGGCTCAGGCAAGGTTGTATGTAGTGAACCAGGCCGACCTCTCCGTGAAGCTCGGCAAACCCGGCGTCGCAGGCCTTCATGCCCGTGTCGACGCCCTGGTTCAGGATGTCCGGACCTCGCTGCCGGGTTCGCTTCGCTCTGTGCTGACCGACCCGCACAACAGGCGAGCGGCCACTGGCGGCGCCTACGGGGTCGTTCGGCCGTTGACCAACTCGGTCTTCGAGAAGTCGGTGACACGCTCGCTGGCCGCGATCCTGAAGGAGGCGGGATATTCCACGTCGAGCAGCAGGTTCCACAAGTCCCGACAGTGGTATTCCGAGGATGCGGCCGATCGCACCAGCCAGGGGCCGGATACGCCTTCTCCCGACCACGACTACATAAGAGCGCTTGAAGACGTTCGGCGCGCGCAGATCAAAGTGGACGAACTCCAGCAAGAATTGACCAGAGAACAAGCCGCCCGCCTGTGGGACAACTGACGCGAACGCCCGACACTCGTACGGAGCCCCCGGCCGGGCCGCTCAGACCGGATAGTCGACGTTCCCAGCCGTCGAGGCGTTGGCGGCGACGTCCTCCTGGAGCAGGTCGACCGCTCGCGCTACGTTCGCCAGGGCGTCGCTGCCCAGGATCAGCCGACGCCGCGGGTGCGGCGCGGTGACCTCGGCGTAGACGGCCGCGGCGGACGCCGTGGCGTCCCCGGGGAAGAGCAGCGTGGCCGCGTCCGGCAGGGCCACCGCGTCCAGGAACGGGCGCACGGCGGGCTCGTAGTCCGCGATCCGCGCGCCGGACACCCTGGTGCGGCCGATGATCCCGGTCCGGATCGAACCGGGCTCGACCAGCAGTGTCGTGATGCCGAGATGTGCCACCTCGCCGGCCAGCGCGTCGGTGATGCCCTCCAGCGCGAATTTGCTCGCCGAGTAGTAGCCGTTCACCGGGAGGCTGGCGATCCCGTCCATCGAGGAGACGTTGACGATGGTGCCGCCGCGCTGTTCGCGGAGCATCGGCAGGACGGCGCGCATCATGCCCACCGCCGCGAAGAAGTTCACCTCGAACACGGCGCGGTAGTCGGCCTCGTCCTGCTCCTCGACCGCGCCGATGAAGTCGATCCCCGCGTTGTTGACGAGCACGTCGATCCGCCCGAACTGCTGTCGGGTCGCCTCGACCAACCGCCCACGGGCGTCGGCGTCGGTCACGTCGGCCGTGACCGGGAGCAGGGTGTCCGGGTAGCGCCCGGCCAGGTCGCGCAAGGGGTCGACGTCGAGCGCGGCAGCCGCGACGTGGTGCCCCTCGGCAAGAACGTGCTCGGCAAGCAGGCGGCCGAGTCCGGTGGCCGCGCCAGTGATGATCCAGGTGGACATGATGGTTCCCTTCGGTAGGTGCGGGGTAGGTGGGGGCTCAGGCGGCGGCAGGGCCGTCGAGCAGCGCGGCCGCCCGCCGCCGGGAGCGGCGGTTCGCGACCAGGATCGCGACGGCGACGACGACGGCACCCATGTAGAAGAGCGTCGAGACCTGGAACACCGCGGCGTAGCCCTGCGCCTGGGCAACCGGGTCCGGGTCGGTGTCGTGGCCGACGGCCGAGGCGAAGATCACGGTCAGGATCGCGAGCCCGATCGAGCCGCCGATCTGGTGAGCCGTGTTGACGAGGCCAGAGGCCGCGCCGGCGTCGGACTGGTGCACGTCGGCCATGCCGAGCTCGGTGAACAGGATGATCGCGATGCCCTGGCCCACACCGAGGACGAGCAGCGGGAGCACGATCTGCGGGAAGTACGGGGTGGTGGAGTCGAGACGGCTCAGCCACGCCATCCCGACGGTCGCGAGCACGAGCGAGGCGACCAGCAGGACGGACTTGTTGATCCGCTCGCCGAGAAAGCGGACGACGTACACCATCGCGAAGAACATCGCGGTGATCGGGATGTACGCGAAGCCGGTCTCCAGCGGGCTGAGGCCCAGCACGTTCTGCAGGTACTGGGACAGGAAGTAGAACATCGAGAACATCGCGCCGACGATGAGAATGCGGCCCACGTACGCTCCGGACCGCTGCACGCTGGCGAAGAGCCGCAGCGGGACGATCGGCTGGGCCGCCCGGCGCTCGACGAGCACGAAGGCGACGACGAGCACGAGTGCCGCGGCGAGCGGGACGATCGTGAGCGGACTGGACCAGCCCGCCTCGGCCGCCTCGACCAGGCCGTAGACCAGGGCGGACATGCCGAGGGTGATCGTGAGCGCACCAGGGACGTCGATCCGGCCGGGCTGACGCTCGCCCTCGGGCAGCACGCGGGGCGCGAGCGCCACGACGAGCGCGCCGATCGGCACGTTGATCAGCAGACCCCAGCGCCAGGACCAGAACTGGGTGAAGATCCCGCCGACGATGATGCCGACGCTCGCGCCGGCACCGATGACGGCGCTGTAGACCGCGATGGCGCGGGCACGTTCCTCGGGAGCCGGGAAGCTGGAGACCAGCAGCGCGAGCGTGGCCGGGATCGCGAACGCGGAGGCCACGCCCTGCACCGCGCGCGCCGCGATCAGCAGCTCCGCCGTCGGCGCGACGCCGGCGAGGAGCGAGGCGAGGGTGAAGACGACGACCCCGGCGACGAACACGCGCCGGCGGCCGAACAGGTCCCCGGCGCGGGCACCCAGGAGCAGCAGACCACCGAACACGAGGACGTAGCTGTTCTGGATCCACGAGAGCGCCGAGTCGGTGAAGCCGAGCTCCTGCTGGATGTGCGGCAGCGCCGTGGTCACGATCGAGGCGTCGAGCGTCATCATGAGCTGGCAGCCGAGGATGACCGCCAGGACGATGCCCCGGCGGCCCGCGCCCGGACCTGCCGGGATGGATGAGGTGGACATGGGAGCTGCTCTCCGATCTGGAAGTAACTAACAAGTTCGTTACCTCAAGTGAAGCACCACCCGGCAGAGTTTGCAACTAACTAGTTACTCACTAGAATGGGCCGCATGGTCAGAGACTCCGACGCGACCCGAACCCGCATCCTTGACGCCGCGGAGGCCGAGTTCGCCGCGTACGGCATCGCCGGCGCACGGGTCGACCGCATCGCCGAGAACGCCCCGGCGAACAAGGCGCTCATCTACAAGCACTTCGGCAGCAAGGACGAGCTGTTCGACGCCGTCTTCGCGCAGCGCGTGCTCACGTTCGTGGACCAGGTCGACTTCGACGCGTCCGATCTCCCCGCCTACGCGGGCCGCGGTTTCGACCTCTACGAGGCGAACCCGACCACGCTACGGCTCACCACCTGGTACCAGCTGGAGCGGCCCGAGGGGCAGCTCGAGGCGATCAAGGCGTCCAACACCGCCAAGCTGACCGCGATCAAGGAGGCCCAGGAGGCAGGCGTGCTGACCAACTCCTACACACCCCTCGAGCTGCTCACCGAGGTTCGAGCGCTCATGATGAGCTGGCACCTGCACACGCCGGAGCTCGCGATGGTGCGGCAGCCGCGTCGCGACCGCCGGCGCGAGGTCGTCGTCGAGAGCGTGCGCCGCCTCGTCCAGGGGGACAACCACTGAGGTCGGACCCGGTTCCCGCCCGCCCGCCGCGCCGCCTCGTGGGCCGGGGGCCATAGGCACAGGCCGGACAGATGCCGTACAGTGTGCGGCGCGGGGGGAGTACTTCCCAACACCGTCCCGGTCATTACGGCGCTGCTACCAGCGCCTCGGGCGGCGGCCTTGCTCAGCAAGGCGAAGGAGACCTCGGAGCCGACCTATCTTTGGAGACTCCTTGCTCGCCTCGCTGACGAGTTCTGCTGCCCCTGCCTCCGGCCTGACCACGGTGGCCACCCCCACGATGTGGGCCGTCACCATCGTCGCCGTCCTCGCCCTGGTGGTCGTCGACTTCCTCATCACCCGGCGCCCGCACGAGGTCTCGATGCGTGAGGCCCTGGGCTGGAGCGCCTTCTACATCGCCCTTCCGCTCGCGTTCGGCGGCTGGATCTGGGCGACCTTCGGATCGTCGACCGGCGTGCAGTACCTGACCGGGTACCTCGTCGAGAAGTCGCTGTCCGTCGACAACCTCTTCGTGTTCATGCTGCTGCTCAGCGCGTTCGCGGTGCCCAAGGCCCTGCAGCAGCGCGTGCTCCTGCTCGGCATCGTCGGAGCCCTGGTGCTCCGCGGCGTCTTCATCGCGCTCGGCGCGGCCGTCCTGGCCAACCTGAGCTGGGCCTTCCTGCTCTTCGGCGCGATCCTGCTGGCCACGGCGGTCAAGATCCTCCGCGACCAGGTCAAGGGCGACGACCACGCGATCGACGTCTCCGAGCTGCGGTCGGTCAAGGTGATCCGCCGCTTCATGCCCGTCACGGACGAGTACCGCGGCCCCGCGCTCTCCGTGCGCGAGGGCGGCAAGCGGATGCTCACGCCCCTGGCGGTCGTGGTCGTCGCGATCTTCGCCGCCGACGTCGTCTTCGCCGTCGACTCGGTGCCCGCCGTCTACGGCATCACCAGCGACCCGTACCTCGTGTTCGCGACGAACGCCTTCGCCCTGCTCGGCCTGCGCGCCCTGTACTTCGTGCTCCAGGGCGCCCTGAGCAAGCTCGTGCACCTCGGCTACGGCCTCGCGACGATCCTCGCCTTCATCGGCGTCAAGCTCGTGCTGCACTGGGCCCACGGCATCTGGGCCGGCGTGCCGGAGATCCCGACCCTTGCCTCGCTCGGCGTGATCATCGGCGTGCTCGTCGTCGTCACCTTCACCAGCCTCCACGCGACCCGCAACGACGACGTCGAAAAGGGCGACGCCGAGAAGGCAGAGGTGGAGAAGGCCGGCGACGCCGAGAAGGCCGAACCCGGAGCGCACTGACCGACCAGCCCTCGTGTCAGACGTACAGGTCCCTCGGGTGACCCGTACGTCTGACACGTCGGGGAGGGTCCCGCGAGGCGGGCGGCCACAGCGGGCCGCGACCGTTCCGCCGTAGAGTCCAGCCCGTCATGGACAGCGCACTGGACCTCACGATCCCCGTCGTCGTCGGCGGCACGATCGCCGCGCTCCTCATGGGCCTGTCCAAGACCGGGCTGCCGCCGCTGGGCGCGCTCGGTGCGGCGCTCATCGCCTCGGTGCTCCCGCCGGTCCAGGCGGCCGGGGTCGCGCTGCCCCTGCTCATCGTGGGCGACCTGGTCGCCGTCAGCGCCTACGGCCGGAACGTCCGCTGGCACGTCCTGCGGGCCCTCCTCCCCAGCGTCACGCTCGGGCTGATCGTCGGCTTCGCGGCCCTGCGCTGGGCCTCGCCCGACGTCAGCGCCCGGATCGTCGGGGCGCTGCTCCTCCTCGCCGGGCTCGGCGACCTGGTCCGGCAGCTCGCCGCGCGCCGCGCGCGCCGTCGGCCACCACCGCAGGCCGACACCCCCGTGCCCGACGGCGACGCCGCCCCCGGCGGAACCCGTCCCCGCGACCGGCTCGCCCGCGCCGCGCTCGGCGCCACGGCCGGGGTCTCGACCATGATCGCGAACGCCGGCGGCCCGCCCATGAGCCTCTACCTGCTACGGACCGGGATCTCGCGCGCCGGCCTGCTCGGCACGGTCGCGCTGTTCTTCCTCACGGTGAACGTGGCCAAGCTGCCGTTCAGCGCCGGGCTCGGGCTGGTCTCCCCCGCGTCGCTGCACGTCTCGCTGGTGCTGCTCCCGGGGATGGTCGCCGGGCTCCTGCTCGGCAGGCTCGTGGCCCACCGCATCTCGGGCCCCGTGTTCAGCACCTTCGTGCTGGTGGCGACGGCGGCGGCCGGCGGCCGGCTGCTGCTCACCTGACGGGCTACCGATCCGGGCCCGCGGCCCGCTAGTGTCCGGATATGCCCGACGAATCCGTCGACTTCTACCCGTCCCGAGCGCACGTCGTCACGCTCGCCCTCGCCACGCTCGCCCTGGTGGTGCTCTGCGCGATCGCGACCCGCCTCGGCTTCGACGCCGCGCAGACCAGCGGCTCACCGGCCGCGCTGACCGTGGTCTCCGTGAGCGCGATCGGCGTGCTCGTCTTCACCGGCCTCGGCCTCATCGTGGTGCGCCGCCTGCTGCTGCCCGCGTGGCCCGTGCTCACGCTCGACGACGAGGGCCTCACCGACTGGCTGCCCAACCTCGGCGTCGAGCAGGTCCTCTGGTCGGAGGTGACCGGTGTCCGCGAGGCCCGGCTGGCCTTCCGGCGGGTGCTCGCCGTCGACGTCGCCGACCCGCGCGCCGTCGTCGTCCGCCAGCGCACCTTCGTCCGGCGCATCGCCGCCTCGGTGAACTCTCTGGTGGTCGGCACCCCCGTGGTCCTCAAGCCCGGGAGCATCGCGACCCGCCCCGAGGAGCTCTCCGCGGCGCTGACCGGGTTCGTCGCCGGCCGTGCGCCCCACGCGAAGCCGGTTGCGTAGACTTCTGGGATCATCCGCCGGGAATCATCTGCCGAGCATGGCGAAGGACCTCTCATGAGCGACGACCTCTTCGACGAGCCGGCCGCTGACGACCCCGACCAGGGGTACGCCGACTTCGAGTTCGAGCGGCGGTTCTTCGTCCGCGACCTGCCGGCCGAGCTCAGGGACGCGCCGGCCCTGATCGTCCAGTCCTACTTCCTGGCCGACGACGGTTACGCCCTCCGCGTCCGCGTCCAGGCGGGCGACGTCGACGCCGACATGATCGCCGAGACCGATCCGGCCGAGCTGCTCCGCGCGCACGTCGCGGACATCGACTTCGCCGCCGTCACCGTCAAGGGACCGGCGGTCGGGGGCACCCGCTACGAGGCGGAGCGCGAGCTCGACCCGCGCGTCGGCGTGGAGCTGGTCCGCCGCGGCGGCGCACCGATCGTCAAGGTCCGCTACGCGGCGTGGCTCGGCGCGGACGGCTGGTCGATCGACGTCTTCGGCGGGGCCAACCACCCGCTGGTGGTGGCCGAGTGCGAGCGTTCCGGCCCCGTCACCGGCCTGCAGATCCCGGACTTCTGCGTCACGGAGATCACCGACGACCGGCGGTTCTCCAACGAGTCGCTGGCCATGGAGCCCTACAGCGCGTGGGCGCCTTCGTTCGCCGCGGAGCTCGCGGAGCAGGGTCCGACCTTCCGGCAGGACTTCGGGCCCAACACGCACCTGCGCCTCTGAGCGAGATGCCTCAGGGCACCGTCAGCCCCGCCACTCGCCCTTCTCGACGACGCCGGTCACGAACTCCCAGTGCCACGGCTCGTACTTGCTGCCGCCGAGCTGCGCCCAGGACGGGTTCTGCCAGCCGTACGCCGGCGCGTTGGCCCACAGCCACGAGTAGACGTCGCTGTCGCCCGTCTCCTTGGAGCAGAGGTCGATCGCCAGGCCCCAGCCGTGCATGGAGGTGCCCGGGGAGGCGGCGAAGTAGCCGCGGGAGGCCTTGAGCTCGTACTGCGTGCTCAGGTCGCGGTAGCTCGCCACGAGGCACAGCTCGCGGCCGAACGACGCGCGGAACGCCTCGTTGAGCGCGCTGAGCGACATCGCGGCGTCGGGCCGGAGGTACTCCCCCGGCTGCCACAGCTCGCACAGCGAGTGGTCGGCGAGCCCGCCGTTCGTCCCGTCCACGGAGGCGTTGACGTCGCAGTTCGGCAGGGGGCTGCGGTCCAGCGAGCGGCTGGCGGCCGACTCGGGCCGGGTGAGGGCCTCGGCGCGGACGACGGAGCCCGAGGTCTCCGGCCGCTCCACGGGCTGCGTCACCAGGTCGAGCACCGACGGGCCGGTGGGCGGCGCCTCGACGTCGAACGGCGACTCGCCCGGCGTGTCGACCGCCTGCGCGAACGGCGCCGCGATGGTCGCGGCGGCGAGGGTGCCGACCACGGCGGCCCGGGAGATGAGCCGCTGCCCGGCGGGGACCGACGACGTGGGCCGGGGTGCCTTGGGGACCGCTCCGGTGACCAGCCGGTCGAACGACGTCACCTTGCGCATCGCCTGCGTGTGCAGCTCCGCCTCGCGCCGCTCGCGGCGCGTCATCAGCACGGGCGCACTCGTCACAGCCGTGGACTCCACTCGTCCTCCGTCGTCATGTGTCCGCGGCCCCCTCGCGTTCCGTTATGTGCACGTGACATTAACCTGGGTCGGCCCGGCTGCCAAGCCCGACCTGTGGCCGGGCTGTGGACAGCCGCCCGCGCCGCCCTCAGCGGCGCTGCATCGCGTCGCGCACCTCGCCCACGAGCTCCTCGAGGATGTCCTCGAGGAACACCACGCCGAGCACCTCGCCGTCCGGCCCCTCGACCCGCGCCAGGTGCGAGCCCGAGCGCTGCATCACGCGCAGCGCGTCCTCGACCTCGTCGTCGGGCGCGACGGCCGCGAGGGCGCGCACGCGCCAGACGGCGACCGGCTCGAACCGGGCGGGCCCGGTGGCGTACAGGACGTCCTTGAGGTGCAGGTAGCCGACGAGCTCGTCGCCGTCCTCCCGGCGCGTCACGACGGGGAACCGGCTGAAGCCGTGCTTCGAGACGAGCCGCTCGACGTCGTCCGGCGTGCTGGTCTCGTCCACGGCCACCAGGCCGTCGACCGGCACCATGACGTCGCGCGCGGTGCGGTTGGAGAACTCGATGGCGCCCGTCAGCAGGCCCTGCTCGTCGCGCAGCACGCCCTCCGCCTGGGAGTGCTCCACGATGGACTGGACCTCCTCGGCGGTGAACGCCGAGGCGACCTCGTCCTTGGGCTCCACGCCGGCGAGCCGCACCGCGTGGTTCGCGATCCAGTTCAGGCCGACGATGACGGGGCGCAGCGCCCGGCCCAGGAGCACCAGCGGCGGCCCGAACCACATGACGGCCCGGTCCGGCCCGGAGACCGCCAGGTTCTTGGGCACCATCTCGCCGAGCACGACGTGCAGGTACACGACCAGCGACAGCGCGACGACCAGCGCGATCGGGTGCGTGAGGTCCTCGCTCACGCCGAGGGCGTGCAGCGGCCCCTCCAGGAGGTGCGCGATGGCGGGTTCCGCCACGATGCCCAGCCCGGTGGAGCAGACGGTCACGCCGAGCTGCGCGCAGGCCAGCATGAGCGACACATGCTCCATGGCCCACAGGACGGTGACGGCACGCCGGTCACCGGCCGCGGCCAGCGGCTCGATGGCGCTGCGGCGCGCGGAGATGACGGCGAACTCGGCGCCCACGAAGAACGCGTTCCCCGCGAGCAGCACGAGGCCGACGACGAGTGCGGTGGTGGTGCTCATCGGTTCGCCCCCTTCCCGGAGCCGGTCCGGTCGAGACCGGCGCCGTCGGGCGGGACGTCGTCGGGCAGCGGGCGGACCCGCAGGCGCTCGACGCGCCGGCCGTCCATCGCCTCGACGCGCAGGGTGACGCGGGCGTGCAGGCCCTGCGGGCCGGGCTGGCCCACCACGACCTCGTCACCCACGACGGGGACGCGGCCCAGCTCGGCCATCACCAGGCCGCCGAGCGTCTCGTACGCGGCGCCCTCCGGGACGTCGATGCCGGTGTACTCGTCGAGCTCGTCGGGCCGGAGCACGCCCGGCACGATCCACGACCCGTCTGCGGCGCGGGCGGCGCCGGCACGCCGGGGGTCGTGCTCGTCGGCCACGTCGCCCACCAGCTCCTCGACGACGTCCTCCAGCGTCACGACGCCGGACGTGCCGCCGTACTCGTCCACGACCACGGCCATCTGCAGCCCGAACCCGCGCAGCTCCACGAGCAGGGGTCCGAGGCGCACCGTCTCCGGGACGCGGGGCGCGTCCACCATGAGGGCGGCCGCGGGCACCTCGGCCCGCCGGTCGTGCGGCACGCCGACGGCGCGGCGCAGGTGCACCAGGCCGACGATGTCGTCGCGGTCCTCCCCGATCACGGGGAACCGCGAGTGCCCCGTGCGGCGGGCGAGCGCGACGACGTCCTCAGCCGTCGCGTCCCGGTCCACGACGGACATGCGCAGGCGGTCGGTCATGACGTCGCGCGCGCTGAGGGTGTCCAGCTCGATCGAGTTGGTCAGCAGGGTCGCCACCGACTCCTGGAGCGTGCCCTCCTCGGCGGACCGGCGCACCAGCGAGGCGAGCTCGGACGCGGAGCGCGCCCCGGACAGCTCCTCGCGGGGCTCGACGCCGAGGCGGCGCAGCAGCGCGTTGGCCGAACCGTTGAGCACCGCGATCAGCGGCTTGAACGTGATGGTGAACACGCGCTGGACCGGCACGACGACGCGCGCGGTGGCCAGCGGCGCCGACAGCGCGAAGTTCTTGGGGATCAGCTCGCCGCAGACCATGGAGAACGCGTTCACCAGGATGAGGGCCAGGACGCCCGCGAGGCCGGCGGAGACCGCCGTCGGCACGGGGGTCGACCCGAGGGCGGACGAGATCAGGGAGTTCAGCGCCGGCTGGGCCGTGTAGCCGAGCAGGATGGTGGTCAGCGTGATGCCGACCTGGGCGGAGCTCAGCTCGGTGGAGAGGTGGCGCAGCGCGGTGCGCACGCTGCGGTCCCGCATGCCGTGCCCGAAGACGGGCTGGGCGCCGGAACCGGCCCGGGCACCATGGCCCGGATCGGACGAGGAAGCAGACCTGGACCCGCCGGGTCTGTCTCCCTCCGAGTCGTCGGAGTCGCCGATCACGGCGGGGTCGATGGTGACGAGGGAGAACTCCCCGGCCACGAAGACGGCAGTACCGGCCGTGAGGAGGACGCCGACCGCGACCATGATCCAGTCGCCGGTCATCTCGCCCTCCGGGGGGCACTGCAGGGGGCCTGATTCGTCCAGGGTTCTCGGTCTGGATATCGCTCGATCATCGTGCGATAGATCGTAGCGGGAACAGGGCACGGAGCGCCTCGGGGTCCGACTCTCAGGCTGGCTTCAGTGTCTTATCAGGCAGGTACGGGCATGATTGACCTATGTCATCTGGTACTCCCCAGCCGTCTGGGGCCCCGCAGCAGCCCGGCGCGGCGCCGGCCACCACCTCGACCGGTCAGCAGAGCGCGACCGTCCTCGTGGTGGAGGACGAGCCCACGATCGCCACCGCGATCGCCCAGCGGTTGTCCGCCGAGGGCTGGCGTGTCGAGGTCGCGCGCGACGGCCTGTCCGGCGTCGACGCCGCCTCCCGGCTGCGCCCCGACCTCGTGGTGCTCGACGTGATGCTCCCGGGCATCGACGGGCTCGAGGTCACGCGCCGCATCCAGGCGGAGCACCCCACCCCGATCCTCATGCTCACCGCGCGCGACGACGAGACCGACATGCTGGTCGGCCTGGGCGTCGGCGCGGACGACTACATGACCAAGCCGTTCTCCATGCGCGAGCTGGTGGCCCGGATCAAGGCGCTGCTGCGGCGGGTCGACCGCGCGGCGCAGGCCGCCGCGACCACGCCCGCGGACCCGCCCATGACGATGGGCGACGTGACGGTGGACCGCGCCCAGCGCCGCGTCTACCGCGGGGGCGAGGAAGTGCACCTGACCCCCACGGAGTTCGAGCTGCTCGTCATGCTCGCCGGCTCCCCCAAGACCGTGCTCACGCGCGAGCGCCTGCTCGCCGAGGTCTGGGACTGGGCCGACGCCAGCGGCACCCGCACCGTCGACTCCCACATCAAGGCGCTGCGGCGCAAGCTCGGGCCGGACCTGATCCGGACCGTCCACGGCGTCGGGTACGCGTTCGAGCCGCCCGCGAACCAGTAGCAGGTGTCGTTCCGATGAGACCGCACGTGCCCCGCGTCCCCGACGTGCGCCCGCTCGACCCCCTGCGGTCGCTCAAGATCAAGCTCGGCGTGCTCGTCGCGGCCACCGTGACGGCAGCGGTGCTCATCACCTGGCTCGGCCTCCAGGCGTCCCTGGGGCCGAGCCGCACGTTCCCCCTGGCGATCATCCTGTCGCTGCTGGTCACCCAGATCCTGGCCCGGGGCATGACGTCGCCCCTGCGGGAGATCACCGAGGCCGTCCAGGCCATGGCCGACGGCGACTACTCCCGCCGGGTGCGCGCGACGAGCAGCGACGAGGTGGGACAGCTCGCGCACGCCTTCAACCGGATGGCGGAGGACCTCGCCTCGGTGGAGCAGACCCGCCGCGACCTCATCGCGAACGTGTCGCACGAGCTGCGCACGCCCGTCGCCGCGCTCCAGGCGCAGCTCGAGAACATGGTCGACGGCGTGGTCGAGCCCACCCCGGCCGCGCTGGAGCAGGCGCACGCCCAGACCGAGCGGCTCACCCGGCTCGTCACCTACCTGCTGGACCTCTCCCGGATCGAGGCGGGCGCCTCGGCCCTGAACATCGGCCAGATCGCCGTGGGCGACTTCCTGGAGCACTGCGCCGAGGACCTCCAGATGGTCGACGCCGCCAAGGACCTGCACTACGTCGTGGACGTCACCCCCGAGGACCTGATCATCGAGGGCGACGCCGAACGCCTGCACCAGGTGGTCATCAACCTGCTGCAGAACGCCATCCGGCACTCGCCGCAGGGCGGCGTCGTGCGGCTCGACGCATACCCCGTGGACGGCACGGAGGGGTCGGACATCGTGCTGGAGGTGAGCGACGAGGGGCCCGGCATCGCCGCCGCGGACCGCGAGCGGATCTTCCAGCGGTTCGTCCGCGGCACCGGGTCGACCGGCGCGCAGCGCGGGGATGCGGGGCGCGACGGGGGCGGCCGGGGCGTCAGCCGCCGGGGCGGCCGGAACCGGGGCGACAAGGGCCGGGCCGGCACCGTCGACGAGTCCCTGGTCGACACGATGGGCGGCGGCGGAACGGTCGGGTCGGGCACCGTCGGGTCGAGCGGCGGCACCGGCATCGGCCTCGCGATCGTCCGCTGGGCGGTCGAGCTGCACGGCGGGCAGGTCGAGGTGGTCGACTCCGACCGGGGCGCGACGATGCGCGTCACGCTCCCCGCGCGGGCCCACCCGGCGCCGGGTGTCACGACGACGCACTCGGTCTGAACCGGGCGGCGAGAAACCCAGCAGCCTAGGGCTGCGCGGGGCCAGAACGTGAGACGGAGTCCCGTGATTTCTGTCACAGACGCCAAAGATTGTCCGTGCCGGGCGAAACCCCGTAACACCACGTTGGGGACTTCGAGGCCGAATGTTGCCCTGCGTTTGCTCTGGGTGCGAGAAACATGACGAACCGACTTCTTTGGCACCGGACCCGCCCGCAACACCCGCGGGATCACGCCCCCCGCGGAGCGCAGAGGGCCTACCCTTGGAGGGTCCGAAAACCATTCGGGCTGTGCGCGCTGTGACCCCTGTGCGGCGCGCGACGAACGCAACTGTGGTGAAGGTGGGCGATCCGCGCGTGTCCCCTAAGGCTGGTTCAGAGTCGATCAGCGTGGCGAGCTCGTCATTCGGAGCCAACGAATGGCTTGTGGACGAGCTCTACCAGCAGTACCTGAAGGACAAGAACGCGGTGGACCCCGCGTGGTGGGACTTCTTCGCCGACTACACGCCGGGCGAGAACGGTTCCACCAAGGACGGCGCCCAGGCGCCTGCCCCGGCCTCGCCGACACCGACCGCAGCGCCTACGGCCGCGCCCGCGGCGTCCGCCCCGGCTGCCGCGCCCGCCGCGACGCCGGCGCCCGAGGCACCCGCGCAGAGCGCCGGCCCGGTGACCGGCGGCACCGCCGCCGCCGAGGCCGAGCAGCAGGTGCGTGAGAAGGCCCTGCCGGCCGACCCGAAGGTCAACCCGGCCAGCCCGATCGCCACCCCGCCCACCACGCACTACGCGGACACGTTCGAGCGCCCCGTGGCGCACCCGGACGCCGTCGACGACATCCAGAAGCTGCGCGGCCCCGCCGCGCGCGTGGTCACGAACATGGAGGCCTCGCTGGAGGTCCCCACCGCCACCTCGGTGCGCGCCGTGCCCGCGAAGCTGATGGTCGACAACCGCATCGTCATCAACAACCACCTCAAGCGCGGACGCGGCGGCAAGATCTCGTTCACGCACCTCATCGGCTTCGCGCTGGTCGAGGCGCTGGCCGACATGCCCGTCATGAACGCGCACTACGAGCCGGTCGACGGCAAGCCGGGCGTGAACCAGCCCGCGCACGTGGGCTTCGGCCTCGCGATCGACCTGGCCAAGCCGGACGGCTCGCGCCAGCTCCTGGTGCCCAGCATCAAGAAGGCCGAGGAGCTCGACTTCGCCGAGTTCTGGGCGGCCTACGAGGAGCTGGTCCGCAAGGCCCGCGGCAACAAGCTCGCCGTGCCGGACTTCCAGGGCACCACGATCTCGCTGACCAACCCCGGCGGCATCGGCACCGTGCACTCGGTGCCGCGCCTCATGCAGGGGCAGGGCACGATCATCGGCGTCGGCGCCATGGACTACCCGGCGGAGTTCGCCGGCGCGTCCGAGGAGCAGCTCGCCCGGATGGGCATCTCGAAGGTCATGACGGTCACGTCGACCTACGACCACCGCATCATCCAGGGCGCCCAGTCCGGCGAGTTCCTGAAGATCATCTCGAACAAGCTGCTCGGCCTGGACGGCTTCTACGACCGCGTCTTCGCGGCGCTGCGCGTCCCGTACGAGCCCGTCCGCTGGGTGCGCGACAACACGGTCGACGCCGACGTCGAGGCCGCCAAGCCGGCCAAGATCGCCGAGGTCGTGCAGGCGTACCGCTCGCGCGGCCACCTCATGGCCGACACCGACCCGCTGGCCTACCGCCAGCGCAAGCACCCGGACCTGGACATCCAGACCCACGGCCTGACGCTGTGGGACCTGGACCGCACGTTCCCGACGGCGGGCTTCGGCCCCAAGCCGAAGGCGACGCTGCGCGACATCCTCGGCCTGCTGCGCGACTCGTACTGCCGCACCATCGGCATCGAGTACATGCACATCGCCGACCCGGGTCAGCGCAAGTGGCTCCAGGAGCGTCTGGAGGCCGGCTACGCCAAGACGCCGCGCGAGGACCAGCTGCGCATCCTGCGCCGCCTGAACTCCGCCGAGGCGTTCGAGACGTTCCTGCAGACCAAGTTCGTGGGGCAGAAGCGCTTCTCGCTGGAGGGCGGCGAGTCCCTGATCCCGCTGCTCGACGCGATCCTGTCGCGCGCCGCCGAGGGCGGCCTCGACGAGGTCGGCATCGGCATGGCCCACCGCGGCCGCCTCAACGTGCTGGCGAACATCGCGGGCAAGAGCTACGGCCAGATCTTCAAGGAGTTCGAGGGCCAGCTCGACCCCAAGAGCGTCCAGGGCTCCGGCGACGTGAAGTACCACCTCGGCACCGAGGGCACGTTCACCTCCGAGTCGGGCGCCACCACGCGCGTCTACCTCGCGGCGAACCCGTCGCACCTGGAGGCGGTGGACCCGGTGCTCGAGGGCATCGTCCGCGCCAAGCAGGACCGCATCGACCTCGGCGGTGACGGGTTCTCCGTGCTGCCGATCCTGGTGCACGGCGACGCGGCCTTCGCCGGCCAGGGCGTGGTCCCCGAGGTGCTGAACCTGTCGCAGCTGCGCGGGTACCGCACCGGCGGCACCATCCACGTGGTCGTCAACAACCAGGTGGGCTTCACCACCGGCCCGACGGCGTCGCGGTCGACCACCTACGCGACCGACGTCGCCAAGGGCTACCAGGTCCCCGTCATGCACGTGAACGGTGACGACCCCGAGGCCGTCGTCCGCACGGCGGAGCTCGCCTTCGCCTTCCGCGAGCAGTTCGGCCAGGACGTCATCATCGACCTCATCTGCTACCGCCGCCGCGGGCACAACGAGGGCGACGACCCGTCGATGACGCAGCCGCTCATGTACAACCTCATCGAGACCAAGCGCTCGGTGCGCAAGCTGTACACCGAGAACCTGGTCGCGCGCGGTGACATCACCGTCGAGGAGGCCGAGCACGCGCTGCAGGACTACCAGTCGCAGCTCGAGCGGGTCTTCACCGAGACCAAGTCCGGCTTCACGCCCGCCCCGGAGACGGAGCACCTCGCGGGCCTGGAGCGCCCGGAGTCGCAGCGCGAGGACGCCGGCACGATGGTCGGCTGGCAGACCGCTATCTCGCACGACGCGCTGCAGCGGGTCGGCGACGCGCACGTCACGCCGCCGGAGGGCTTCACGGTCCACCCGAAGCTGGCCCAGCTGCTGGAGAAGCGCCAGCTCATGGCCAAGGAAGGCGGCATCGACTGGGGCTTCGGCGAGCTCGCGGCCTTCGGCACGCTGCTCGCCGAGGGCACCCCGGTGCGCCTCGCCGGCCAGGACTCGCGGCGCGGCACGTTCGTGCAGCGCCACGCGGTGCTCCACGACCGGGAGACCGGCGCCGAGTGGACCCCGCTGCTGTACCTGTCGGGCGACCAGGCCAAGTTCTGGGTCTACGACTCCTCGCTGTCGGAGTACGCGGCACTCGGCTTCGAGTACGGCTACTCGGTGGAGCGCCCGGACGCCCTGGTGCTCTGGGAGGCGCAGTTCGGCGACTTCGTCAACGGCGCCCAGACGGTGATCGACGAGTTCATCTCGTCCGCCGAGCAGAAGTGGGGCCAGTCGTCGTCGGTGGTCATGCTGCTGCCGCACGGGTACGAGGGCCAGGGGCCCGACCACTCGTCGGCCCGCATCGAGCGGTTCCTGCAGCTCGGCGCCGAGGACAACATCACCATCGCGCAGCCGTCCACGCCGGCGTCGTACTTCCACCTGCTGCGCCGCCAGGCCTACGCCCGGCCGCGCCGTCCGCTGGTGGTGTTCACGCCCAAGCAGCTGCTCCGCCTCAAGGCGGCGGCGTCCGCGGTGGAGGACTTCACCTCGGGCACGTTCCAGGAGGTCATCCCGGACGCGACGGCGGACACCGCCAAGGTCGACCGCGTGCTCCTGTGCACCGGCCGCGTGTACTACGACCTGCTCGCCGAGCGCACCAAGCGCGGCGACGAGGGCGTGGCCATCGTCCGCCTGGAGCAGCTCTACCCGTTCCCGGAGGCGCAGATCCGCGCGGAGCTCGCCAAGTACGGCGACGCCGAGGTGGTCTGGGTCCAGGACGAGCCGCAGAACCAGGGCGCGTGGGGCTTCATCCACCTGGCGCTGCCGCTGGACGTGCCGTACGTCAAGGTGGTCTCCCGCCCGGCGTCCGCCTCGACGGCGGCCGGTACGGCGAAGCTGCACCAGGCCCAGCAGAAGACCCTGCTGGAGCAGGCCTTCACCCGCGGCTGACCGCATCCTGAGCAAGGCGGGCGTCCCCCCGGGGGCGCCCGCCTTTCTCACGCCCGGGACCGGCGCACCCTAGGCTGGCGGCATGGCAGACGCAGCCGTCAAGGACCTGGTCATCGACGCGACCGACGGACCGACGCTCGGCGCTTTCTGGTCGGCGGCCCTGGGCCTGCGGTCAAGACCGGCCGGCGACGACTCCGCCGCGGACCTCGTGCTCGAGGACGACGTCCCGGAGCACACCATCTGGATCAACCAGGTCCCCGAGCCGCGCTCCGTGAAGCAGCGGGTGCACCTGGACCTGCACGCCACGGTCGACGAGCTGACCCGGCTGGGCGCGGTGCCCGCCGCGGAGTACGCGGACATCGAGCAGGACCACTGGACGGTGCTGCGCGACCCGGAGGGCGGCGAGCTCTGCGCGTTCCCGGACCAGGGGTCATCGGTGGGCCGCTACCGCCTCTACGCCCTGGTCGTGGACTGCGCGGACGCCGCGGCGGCAAGTGCCTGGTGGGGCGAGCGGCTGGGCGTGCGGCCCGTGCGGTTCGCCGACCGGCCGTGGTACCGGCTGGAGCCGGGCGCCGGGCTGCCGTGGCTCATGCTCTTCATCCCGGTGCCCGAGCCGAAGACCGTCAAGAACCGGATCCACTGGGATGTCTGGGGCGACACGGATCGGTTCCTCGCGGCCGGGGCGACACTGCTCACCAGCCGCGAGGACTCACCTGACCCGCACGTCTTCTGGGACGTGCTGGCCGACCCCGAGGGCAACGAGTTCTGCGTGTTCCGCCCGGACCAGGGCTGACCCGGCCCGGGCGGGAGCCTCACCACTTGTCGTGGACGTGCTCCTTGATCAGCTCGTCGTAGATCTCCCGCACGCCCGACGTGAACAGCGGGCCCAGCGTCTCTGCGTGGCCGGCGGCCGCGTTGGCCCGGGCCTGCTCGACGTTGCGCGCGCCCGGGATGACGGACGAGACGCCCGGCTGCTGCCACACCCAGGCGATGGCGGCCTGGGCCGGCGTGAGGCTGTCGCCCAGGATGTCGCGGGACAGCTCGGTGAACCGCGCCGCCGCCTCGAGACCCACCTCGTAGGGCACGCCCGAGAACGTCTCGCCGACGTCGAAGGCTGCGCCGTCCCGGTTGAAGCTGCGGTGGTCGTTCTCCGCGAACACCGTGTCCTTGGTGTACTTGCCGGAGAGCAGCCCGGAGGCGAGCGGCACGCGCGCGATGATGCCGACGCCCGCCGCGGACGCCGCGGGCAGCACCTCCTCGAGCGGCTTGAGCCGGAACGCGTTGAGGATGATCTGCACGGAGGCGACGTTCGGACGCGCGATGGCCTCCAGGGCCTCCGTGGTCTTCTCGACGCTCACGCCGTACGCCGCGATCACGCCGTCGGACACGAGCTCGTCGAGCGCGTCGTACACGGCGTCCGTGGAGTAGACGGCCGTGGGCGGGCAGTGCAGCTGCACCAGGTCCAGGCGGTCGACGCCGAGGTTCTGCCGGGAGCGGTCGGTCCACTCGCGGAAGTGCTCCAGCACGTAGTTCTCCGGCACCTGGTCCATGCGCCGGCCCATCTTCGTGGCCACGGTGATCCCGGCCTCGGGGTGCTCCTTGAGGAACCCGCCGATCACCTGCTCGCTGCGGCCGTCGCCGTAGACGTCCGCGGTGTCGAAGAAGGTCACCCCGGCCTCGAGCGAGGCCTCGAGAACGGCATGGGCGTCGCTCTCGCTGACCTCTCCCCAGTCGGCGCCGAGCTGCCAGGTGCCCAGGCCCACGGCCGATACGAGCCGACCAGTCCGTCCGAGTACCTGCTGTTCCATGGTTCCTCCTACTGCTGGGGCGGGCAGAGCTGCCCGCGCGGACCCGCCGTCGGGTCCAGTTCGTCAGGGGCCCCGCGTGCTGTGTGGGGCCCGACCGTCTAGCCTGCTCTCTAGTCTGCTGTCTCACGCTACGTGGCGCAGGCGAAAATTGCCCTACGGTTACGGTGTGAGTGTGACGACAGAAATTCCTCCGGTTGCTGCCGCAAGGCCCCATCCTTCCGGGGACCAGTTCCGCATCAGCCACGCGGGCCATCGCGCCACCGTCACCCAGGTGGGTGCGGCGCTGCGAGAGTACTCGGTGGACGGCCGTGATGTCGTGGTGCCGTTCGGCGCCGACGAGATCAACCCCGTGTTCAACTGCGCGGTCCTCATCCCGTGGCCCAACCGCCTGCGGGACGGCGCCTACGAGTACGGCGGCGTGAGCCACCAGCTCCCGGTGACCGAGCCGGCGCGCAACACCGCGCTGCACGGCCTGGCGGCGTTCGACCGCTGGTCCGTGGTGGAGCACACCGGCTCCGCCGTCACGCTCGAGCTCGAGCTCGTGGCGCGGCCGGGCTACCCGTTCCAGCTCGTGGCGCAGATGCGCTACTCCCTGTCCGACGCCGGCCTGGAGATCACCCTCGACGTCACCAACGTGGGCGCCGACACCGCGCCGTACGGCTGCGGGTTCCACCCGTGGCTGTCCACGGGCGGCGCCGACCTGGACGAGTGCACGCTGCGGCTGGACGCCGCGACCCGCGTCACGACCGACGAGCGGCTGCTGCCGACCGGCACCGAGCCGGCGTCGGGCATGTTCGACCTGCGCGAGGCGCGCAGCGCCGCCGGCGTGGACCTCGACGACGCCTACGTGGACGTGATCCGCGACGAGAAGGGCCTGTCCTGGGCCCACCTGACCGGCCCGGACGGGAAGACGGCCGCGGTCTGGATGGACGAGTCGCAGGACGTCTGGCAGGTCTGCACGGGCGACCACATCGAGCCGGGCCGCCGGCGGATGGGCCTCGCCGCCGAGCCGATGAGCTGCGCCGCGGACGCCTTCCGCACCGGCGAGCGGCTCGTGCACCTCGCCCCGGGCGCGCACCACGGCGTCCGCTGGGGGATGACCCTGCTCTGAGGATCTCCGCGTTGCCGCGACGCGGCGCGCGGCCGTCGGCGCGTTGTCACCGATCGGCCGCGCTCCGTGCACCACAATGGGGAACCGGCCGTCCGCCAGGCTGCCGGGAACAGGCAAGGAGAGTCCGTTGCAGGATCGCGAGGTGCGCATCTGCGTCGTCGGTGACGAGCTGGCCACGGGTGTCGGAGACGCCCGTGCGCTCGGCTGGACCGGCCGTGTCGTCGCGCGTACCCACTTTTCCCGGACCGCAATGCTCTTCACGCTCGCCGTCCCCGGCGAGAACAGCACGCAGCTCGGCGCCCGCTGGGAGGCCGAGACCGCAGCGCGGTTCGGCCCGGACTCCGAGGTCGAGAACCGCCTGGTCGTGGCCCTGGGGCGGCATGACGTCGCCGCGGGGCTCACGGTCGCGCGCTCGCGGCTGAACCTGGCGAACATCCTCGACGTCGCGGACGCGAACCGCACGGCGGCGTTCGTCGTCGGGCCGCCGCCCGGCGCGCCCGCGGAGGGCGACCGGATCGCGGAGCTCTCCGACGCGTTCGCCGACGTCGCCAGCCGGCGCCGGGTGCCGTACGTCGACACCTACACGCCGCTGGCGCAGCACGAGCAGTGGCTCGCCGACCTGGCGCAGGGTGGCGGCACCTACCCCGGCCAGGCCGGGTACGGCCTCATGGCGTGGCTGGTGCTGCACACGGGCTGGCACAGCTGGCTGGGCCTGCCTCAGGACGAGGTCGCCTAGGCGACAAAAAGTAGAGCGTGCGCCGGAGGCGCAGACCGGAAGCCCGGGTCCCCAAGGTGACCCGGGCTTCCGGCACTGCGGGGCGGCGTCAGCCGCGGGTGACCGTGGCCGTACCCGAGACCGTGTTGGTCGAGATGTAGGCCGCGGCACCCGGCTCCGCGTGGTCGACGACGACGGTGCGCTGCGCGCTCGACGTCGCCTGCGCCCCGTCGATCACGACCTTGCCCGTGACGCTGCGCGCGCGGAGGTTGACCGGTGCGCCGGCGTCGAGCTGGACGGCCGCCGCGCCGGAGACGGTCTTGGCGTTGACCAGCGGCGTGGTGCCGACGGCGGTGACGTCGACCGCACCGGACACCGTCTGGACCGAGACCCGGCCCAGGGCACCCGCGAGCGACACGGCGCCGGACACGGTCGTGGCCGACGCGTCGCCCGAGTGCTCGGCGATGCTGACGGCTCCCGTGCCGGACTTGGTGGTCACGGAACCCGTGGTCCCGGTGACGGTGATGGCGCCGCCCGCGGTCTTCACGTTCACGCCGGCCTGCGCGCCGGTCACCACCACCTCGGCGCCCACGGTCGCGACGTCGACCACGGACGTGGCCGGCACGGTGATCCGCACGACGGCGCTGTCCTGGTCCTTGAGGCCGCGGAACCGGTCCACGAAGCCCTCGAGGCCCGGGAAGTCGTACGCGACCCGGAGGTTGCCGTGCTCGGCGAGGACCTGCAGCGGCCGCGTGGAGACCTCGAGAACCTCCACGACGGCACCGGACGTGCGGTTCGGGTCGGCCACGATCTCAGCGCGGCCGTTCGTCAGTCGGACGGTCAGGGTCGTGGCGCCGCCGACCTCGATGGTCTGCGGTGCGGCCACGCTCCAGGACTCGGTGGTCATCGCTGTGCTCCGTTCATGGGGATGGGGGGTCACTGATCTGGTCACTGCGGGCTCGTGCGGTGCGCGCCGGGCGGTGCGCTGCTCGCGCTGTTCGGCAGGGTCCCACGGATCGCGGACCGCGCCGAGTCGAGGACGGTGCGCAGCGTCTCCACGGTCAGCGCCGACACCGTACCGGTGACGTCGGCCTCCCGCAGGTCGGCCAGCACGTCGTTGCGGAACCGCTGCAGCACCGCCTCGGCGTCGTGCCGCAGCGAGTAGGACTGCGTGCGGCGCGGGTCCGGCGCGGTGTCCGGACCCGGTCGCGGGCGGGTGCGCACCTCCTGCGCCGCGGCGGCCAGCTCGGCCCGCAGGCCGCGCATCGTGTCGCGGATGTCGGCCCGCACGTCGTCCGCGAGGCTGCGTACCGTCTCGGCGACGCTGCGCTCCAGGCGCTTGACGTCGTCGAGGCGGGCGTCGAGCTCGGCCTGGCCGGCGGGGGTGAGCTCGTACGTGCCCTTGCGCCCGGCGCCGGAGAGTCCCGGCGTGCCGGACGGTCCGGGCGCGGAACGGCGCACCAGCCCTTCCTCCTCCAGCCGGGCCAGCCGCGGGTAGATGGTCCCCGCGCTGGGGCGGTACGTGCCCCCGAAGCGCCGGGTGAGCTCGGTGATGAGCTCGTACCCGTGCCGGGGCCCGTCCATGAGCAGCACCAGGAGGTAGAGGCGCAGCTCGCCGTGGGCGAAGACCGGTGGCATCAGAGCTCCACGGGCGAGTGGTCCGCGGGGGTGGCGTCGACGGGAGCATCCTGCGGGCCGCCGACGACGGTGACCTCGCCGGAGACGCTGGTCGCCCGCAGGCGGGTGGTGCCAGCGCCGGCGGGCCCGGCATCGGTGCGTCCGACGCCGGAGAACGTGGCGCCGCCGCCGCCGGAGAACTGGGCGCCGCCCACCGTCACGCGCCCGCTGACGCTCTGCGCCGACACGGCCACCGCGCCGTCGTCCGGCACGCGCAGCAGCAGGTTCCCGGACACCGAGTTGACCTTGACCGACCGCGGCTGGGTCGCCAGGTCGATCGTCACGTCCCCGGAGACCGACGACGACACGACGTTCTCGGCGGACCCGCTCACCACGACGTCGGCGGACACGGTATTGCTCGTGATGTCGCCCACGTGGTCGCGGACCGTCACCTCGCCGGAGACGGTGTTCAGCCTGAGGTCGCCGGCCGTGCGGGAGACCAGCAGGGAGCCGGAGACGGTGGACGCGGACGCCCCCGCCGTCGTGCCCGCCAGGAGGCACTCGCCGCGGATCGTGCCCAGGCGCACCGCGGTGCCGGCAGGCACGGCGACGTGGATGTCGGCGCGCGCCTTGCCACCGAAGTCGGCGAACCGCTTCATGAACGAGCCCCAGCCGCCCAGGCCGCTCTCGTGCTCGATGACCAGGCGGCCGTCCTCGAGGCGGACGTCCAGGGACCGGCCCTCGACGGAGTGCACCTCGACGCGGACGACGGGCTCGTCGTGGGCGACGACGTCCAGGCGGCCGTCGACGACATGGGCGTCGACGGTGGTCACGTCGCGCAGCTCGATGGTCTGCGGACCCGTGACGGTCCAGCTGTCCGTGCTCATGAGTGCCTCCGATGGTCAGGTCCTGAACGCGATATATCGCGTTGATGCGAGACACGATATATCGCGTTGCTCGACCTGACAACCCCGTGCGGCCTGACAACCCCCGGATCTGTGGGACCATTGAGCCATTCAGTCCGTCACCTGTCAGGAGACACCCATGAGCAAGCGCGGTCGCAAGCGCCGTAGCCGCAAGGGCTCGGCCGCCAACCACGGCAAGCGTCCCAACGCCTGAGGCCTGAGCCTGAGCCGTTGTTGAGGCGAACAGCCTGAGCATGCGAAAGGGCCGGCACCCCCGCGGGGTACCGGCCCTTCGTCATGCCCGGTGTCAGGCGGTCTCGACGACCGTCATCACCGTCAGCTGCTCATGGATCCGAATGCGCAGCGTGTCCGGCGCGCGCTCGCTGCACGACCGCTTCACGAGCTGCTTCACCAGGTCCTCGACGCTCAGCTCCGCCAGGCACGGCGAGCAGTGGGCGACGTGGGCGCGCATGCGCTGCTCGTCGTCCGGCGTCATCTCGGAGTCCAGGTACTCGTACAGGTGCGTCAGTGCGTGCTCGCACTCGGACTCCCCCGCCGTGTCGTGCGGGACGGGTTCGATGTTGTTCACTGCGCACCTCCGGGCGCCTGGCTGACGAGTCCTCGCTGTGCGGCGTAGTCGGCGAGGAGCTCACGCAACTGCCGGCGTCCGCGGTGCAGGCGGGACATAACGGTCCCGATGGGCGTCCCCATGATCTCCGCGATCTCCTTGTAGGGGAAGCCCTCGACGTCGGCGTAGTACACGACCATCCGACGGTCCTCCGGGAGCTCGGCGAGCGCCCGCTTCACATCGCTGTCCGGCAGCCGGTCCAGCGCCTCGGCCTCGGCCGAGCGCAGGCCGCGCGACGTGTGCGACGCCGCGCGCGCGATCTGCCAGTCCTCGACGTCCTCCGCCTGGGACTGCTGCGGCTCGCGCTGCTTCTTGCGGTAGCTGTTGATGAACGTGTTCGTGAGGATCCGGTACAGCCAGGCCTTCAGGTTGGTGCCCGGCCGGTACTGGTGGAACGCCGCGAACGCCTTGGCGAACGTCTCCTGGACCAGGTCCTCCGCGTCCGCGGGGTTGCGCGTCATGCGCAGCGCCGCGGAGTAGAGCTGGTCGAGGTACTGGAGGGCGTCCCGCTCGAACCGCGCGGCGCGAGCCGTCGCGTCCTCCTCCTGGGGGGACCGCTCGGTGCCCTCGTCGTCGGTGTCGGAGTCGACATCCGTGGTCCCGACGACGGCCTCGCTCGCGGTCTCGCCGGGGCGCGCCTCGACGTCGGCGCTGCCGGCCTCGGCGCCTGTGCCCTGGTTCTGCTCACGGGAAGTGTCAGTCATCGCCCTTGAGCCTAGCCGCGTCGGCCAACCGGTGTTGGCCGGAAGGGCGCCGAAAGCGCTCGGGACGCTGCCGGACAGGACGTCCGCCGTGGCCTTCGCCGAGTCCGTGCCGGCGTCCAGAAGGTGCGTCGGGACTGCTCCGAACATCAGGGGAGCGCTCGGCGCGACCGCCGCCGGACCTGCCGTCGCACCGGACAGGCCGCTCGTCTCCGGGCTGGTTGTTGCGTTTGTCACCGTGCCGATCACCGTCTCGTTCACCGCATCCTTCTCGAGGCATTGCTCCACGTCCGCTTCAACCCCGCTCCCCGGCGTCGAATTCCCGGCGGCTCGCGGGGCATCCTGCTGCGTCTGCCGCCCGCATCTGCCAAGGTGGAGCCATGCTGCTTCGACACATCGCGCGACCGCTGCTGGCCTCCTCGTTCATCTACGACGGCGTGCAGGCTGCCCGGAAGCCGAGCGAGCACGTGGCCGCAGCCCGCACGGGATCGGCCCTGGCGACCAAGGCACTCGGTGCCGAGCCGCTCAGCGAGAAGCAGGTCGCCACGCTCGTGCGCGCGCACGGGATCGCGACCGCCACGGCGGGCACGCTGCTCGCGCTGGGCAAGGCGCCGCGCGCCTCCGCCCTCGCCCTCGCGCTGCTGACGCTGCCGCTCGCCGTCGTGAACCAGCCCTTCACCGCGCCCAAGGCGGAGCGACCCGCGCGTGCCGACCGGTTCCTGCACAACCTCGCCTCGGTCGGCGCCGCCCTCATCGCGGGTGCGGACCTGGAGGGCCGGCCGGGCATGTCGTGGCGCGTCCAGCAGGCGCGCGCGGCGCGCGCGGAGGCAAAGGCCGCTGCCGCCGAGGCGTGACCGCCGTGTCAGACGTGCAGGTCACCCCGGTGACCTGTGGGTCTGACACGAGCCGCCGCGCTGGTCCGCTCCGCGATAATCTCGGCACATGACTTCTTCGACCACCGCGCCCGCACCGACATGGGAGGCGCCGCTCGCCGGCGCACCGCTGGACGCGACGGTCGAGGTACCCGGCAGCAAGTCGCTCACCAACCGGCTCCTGGTGCTCGCCGCCCTCGCGGACTCCCCCGGCACCCTGCGCGGCGCCCTGCGCAGCCGGGACGCGGACCTGATGATCGGCGCCCTGCGCGCCCTCGGCGCGCGGATCGAGGAGGGCGACCAGCCCAGCACCCTGCACATCACGCCGGGGCCGGTCACCGGCGGCACGGAGGTCGACACCGGGCTCGCCGGCACGGTGATGCGGTTCCTGCCGCCGTTCGCGGCCCTCGCCGACGGCCCGGTCCGGTTCGACGGCGACCCCGAGGCCCGCGTGCGGCCGATGCTGCCGGTGCTCGCCGCGCTGCGCGCCCTCGGCGTCACGGTGCACGACCCGGAGCACCCGGGTGAGCTGCCGAGCTTCCTCCCGTTCACCGTCGAGGGCCGCGGCAGCGTGCCCGGCGGTTCCGTGGACGTCGACGCGTCGGGGTCCTCCCAGTTCGTGTCCGGCCTGCTCCTCGCCGCCGCACGGTTCGAGCGGGGCCTGACGCTGCGGCACATCGGCGCCACGCTGCCGAGCCTGCCCCACATCGAGATGACGGTCGCCACGCTGCGCGACGTCGGCGTCGAGGTCGACGACTCGCGGGACGGCATCTGGAGCGTGCGGCCCGGCCCCATCGCCGGCCGCGACGTGCGCGTCGAGCCCGACCTCTCCAACGCGGCGCCGTTCCTCGCGTCCGCCCTCGTGGCCGGCGGGACGGTCCGGGTCCCCGGCTGGCCCACGCTCACCACCCAGCCGGGCGCGATGGTGCCCGAGCTGCTGGAGCGCATGGGCGGCACGTACACCCTGGCCGACGGCGTCCTGTCCGTCACCGGCACCGGCGAGATCCACGGGATCGACGTCGACCTGCACGCCGGCGGCGAGCTCGCGCCTACGTTCGCCGCGCTGGCCGCGCTCGCCGACTCCCCCTCGCGGCTGCGCGGCATCGCGCACCTGCGCGGCCACGAGACCGACCGGCTGGCCGCGCTGGCCCGCGAGATCACCCGGCTCGGCGGGCAGGCGGAGGAGACCCGCGACGGCCTGGTCATCACGCCGCGGCCGCTGCGCGGCGACGTCGTGCGCACCTACGCCGACCACCGCATGGCCACCTCGGCCGCGCTGCTCGGCCTGCGCGTACCCGGGGTGCTGGTCGAGAACGTCGGCACCACGGCCAAGACCCTGCCCGACTTCACGGGCATGTGGCTGGGCATGCTGGGCTGATGGGCCGCCGAGACATCCGCGACGAGTCGGACTTCAAGTCCCGCCCGTCCAAGCGCGGGTCCCGCCCCCGGACCAAGCAGCGGCCTGAGCACTCGGACGCCGTGACCGGCCTGGTCACCGGCGTGGACCGGGGGCGGTACACGCTGCTGGTCGACGATGACCTGACGGTCACCGCGATGAAGGCGCGCGAGCTCACCCGCACGCGGGTCGTCGTCGGCGACCGGGTCGACGTCGTGGGCGACACCTCCGGCGGGGAGGGGTCGCTCGCCCGGATCGTGCGGATCCAGGAGCGCACCTCCACGCTCCGCCGCACAGCGGACGACACCGACCCCTACGAGCGGATCGTCGTGGCCAACGCGGACCAGCTCGTCATCGTCACGGCCCTGGCCCAGCCGGAGCCGCGTACCGGCATGATCGACCGCTGCGTCGTGGCCGCGTACGACGCCGGGATGTCGGTGCTCCTGTGCCTGACGAAGGCCGACCTCGCCTCCCCCGACCACCTTCGCGAGCTGTACGAGCCGCTCGGGGTCCAGGTGGTGGTGACGCAGCGCGCGCCGTCGGGCGACGACGGCGCCGTGGTGCTCACGCCCGGGTCCGTCGAGGAGGTGCGCGACCGGCTGCGCGGCCTGTCGTCGGTGCTGGTGGGGCACTCGGGCGTCGGAAAGTCCACCCTGATCAATGCGCTGGTGCCCGCGGCGAAGCGGGCCACCGGCGTGGTCAACGACGTGACGGGGCGCGGCCGGCACACCTCGACGTCGGCGGTCGCGCTGCGGCTCCCGGTCGGGGGCGCGGACGCCGAGCCCGAGGGAGACGGCGCGCCCGACGAGGGGGGCGCCGAGCCCGGCGAGGCCTTCGACGGCTGGGTGATCGACACCCCGGGCGTGCGCTCGTTCGGCCTGGCGCACGTCGAGGTGGCGCACCTGCTGCACGCCTTCGAGGACCTCGACGAGGTGGCGCAGGAGTGCCCCCGCGGCTGCACGCACCTCGCGGACGCCCCCGACTGCGCCCTGGACGACTGGATCGAGGCCTCCCCCGAGACCGAGCGTCCGGCACGCGAGGCCCGGCTCGCCTCGTTCCGCCGCCTGCTCTCGTCCCGGACGGGCTCGGACGCCTGACCATGACCGACACCACCCCGCGCTACGGCGCGGTGGACGTGCAGTACCTGGACGACGGCGGGGCGCGCGCCGCGCTGGTCGTCGCCGAGGACTCGGCGTTCGCCACTCTGGTCGAGGAGCGCACCGTGCTGGTCGAGCAGGTCGCGGAGTACCGGCCGGGGCGGTTCTACGAGCGCGAGCTGCCGCCGCTCCGCGAGGTGCTGGCCGGCGTGGCACCCCTGGACCTGCTGATCGTGGACGGCTACGTGGACCTCGACCCGGCCGGCAGCCCGGGGCTGGGCGCCCACGTGGCCGACGCCGGGCTGGCCCCCGTGGTGCTCGGTGTCGCCAAGACCCGGTTCCACGCCGCGTCGCACGCCGCCGAGGTGCTGCGCGGGCAGTCCGCCAAGCCCTTGTACGTCACTGCGTCGGGGATGCCGCTCGGCGAGGCGGCCGACCTGGTCCGCGAGATGGCCGGCGACGCGCGGTTCCCCGCCGCGCTGCGCCGCGTGGACCGGCTGGCCCGGGGCGGGGACCCTGCGCCGCCGACACCTCGGCACTGACGACGCGTCAGGGCTGGAGGAACATCCAGCGGTGCCCCTCCAGGTCCTCCGCCCGGTACGACCGGCCGTACGGCGCCTCCTCGATCTTCGAGAGCACGCCCGCGCCCGCCGCCTGGGCGTGGGCGAGATGGGCCTCGACGTCGTCCACGTGGACCAGCACGCCGTCGATCACCCAGGGTGTCGACAGCCACGCGTCCGCGGCCCGGCAGTGCTTGCGGTGCTCGGCCGGGCCCTCGTAGGACGCGAGCTCGGACAGCATCAGGCGACCGCCGCCGGCGTCGAGCTCGCCGTGGGAGAGGTGTCCGTCGTCGTCCAGCCAGCGTTCCGCCTCGGTGAAACCGAAGGCCTCGATGAGCCAGTCCATGGCGGACACGCCGTCCTGGTAGGACAGCATGGGGACCACCCCGGTCGGACGGGCAGTGGTGGGTTCGGGCATGACGACCTCCTCGCTCTCGAACAAATGTACGAGTCATTCGGAGATCTGTCGAGCGCTCGGCCCGGTTACACCACCTGGAAGCCGAACAGCTCCACGGCCCACGGGTCCAGGCGGCCGGCGGACGGGCCGCCGTCGTCGGCCCCCTCCATGTTGAAGCCGAAGAACTCGCTCAGGGCGTGCTCCCCCAGCTCCAGCGGGTGGAACGGGAGCGCGTAGTCGCCTCTGGCGGGATGCTCGCCCGCCCAGAACGGCTGCTCGAAGGCGAGCCGCTCGCCCGTGTCCTCCAGCACGCCGTCGTCCGGCGAGAGGCTGAGCGAGCGCACGAGCACACCGTCCCGCCACACCGCGAAGGCGAACCAGTCCACGACGCTGTGCATCGCGTGCAGGTACAGGGTGCGGCCCATGCTGGCGTCCACCAGGTGGGCCGGCAGCTGCGAGGGCCGGTCGAGCATGAGGGCCTGGTCGCACAGGACGTCCACCTCGGGCGTGGACAGCGCGCAGGCGCGCCCCTCGGGCGGGAACACCGCGTCCCCGAGGTCCCAGGGCTCCTCGCCGTCCGGCCGGATCCGGGCCGGCGGCCACAGCAGGCCGAGCAGCTCGGCGGCGCTCGCCTCGTCGGCGAAGTCCGCCGCACCCGTCAGGCCTGTCGCCACGTCTCCGTCCGCGTACACCAGCATCGCGGTCTTGGCACCCATCTCGTCTCCTGCCCTCGGCTGCTACCACTACCCGCGGCGTCCCGCCCCGACGCCGGACACGAGAGTACGGGGACTGGGTGACACCGCCACTCCACTCGCGCGAGCTCGACACACGGCAGACTGAGCACATGCGCATCTACGTGCCCGCCACGCTCGACGAGCTCGACGCCGTCTCCCACTCCACCGCCGCCGCCCGCTGGACGGTCGCGCCCCGCCGGGCCCACGCCGTGACCAAGGAGCTCGAGGCAGCCCTGCCGGACGAGGACGCCGAGGGCCTGGAGTACGTCGCCGCGCTCAACGCCGCCGACGACTCGCTGGCGCTGATCGCCGGCCGCACCGACGCCCCGCACCAGCGCGTGATCATCACGGTCGAGGTCCCGGACGCGTCCGTCGGCCCCGTCGTTCCCGGCGGTGCGGACGACGACGAGCCCGTCGCCTCCGAGGTCCAGGTGACCAGCACGGTCGAGCAGGTGGCGATCGTCTGCGTGCACGTCGACGAGCCGGAGGCCGCCGCCGACATCGCGGACGTGCTCGCCGCCGCCGACGAGGAGAGCGACGCAGAGACCACGGCCGAGGTCGGCGAGGAGTCCGACTCCGCGCTGGACGAGGCGCTGCAGCGCGTCACCGACCGCGACCTGCTCTGGTACGACTGGAGCGAGATCAAGGACGTCCCGCGCGGCTGACGAGGTCGGGGGCTGGTCTGGGGGCGGCGGCGGGGCCCGTCGTCAGCCCAGGAAGTCGAGCGCTTCCTTGTGCAGCTTGCCGTTCGTCGCCACCGCGTTCCCGCCCCACGGGCCGGGCCTGCCGTCGAGCGAGGTGAAGGTGCCGCCGGCCTCGGTGACGATCGGCACGAGCGCCGCCATGTCGTAGACCTCGAGCTCGGGCTCCGCCGCGATGTCGACGGCGCCGTCGGCCACCAGCATGTACGACCAGAAGTCGCCGTACCCGCGGGTGCGCGCGCACGCCCGGGTGAGGTCGAGGAACCCGTCCAGCTTGCCGCGCTCCTCCCAGCCGCCGAGGGACGCGTAGCTGAACGACGCGTCGGCGACGCGGGAGATACCGGAGACCGACATCCGCGACGCGGACGCCATCGACTTGCCGGTCCACGCACCCGAGCCCTTGGCCGCCCACCAGCGCCGGCCCAGGGCGGGCGCGCTGACCAGGCCCACCACGACCTCGTCGCCGTCGGCGAGCGCGATGAGCGTGGCCCACACGGGGACGCCGCGCACGAAGTTCTTGGTGCCGTCGATCGGGTCGACGATCCAGCGCCGCGCGCCGCTGCCCGCGGAGCCGTACTCCTCGCCGACGATGGCGTCGCGCGTGCGCGCGCGGGCGAGCTGGCCCCGGATGAAGTCCTCGGCTGCGCGGTCGGCGTCGGACACGGGCGTCAGGTCCGGCTTGGTCTCCACCTTGAGGTCGAGCGCCCGGAAGCGGGACATGGTGATGGAATCGACCTGGTCGGCGATCACTTGCGCCAGACGCAGGTCGTCGGCGTAGTTGTCCTTCGTCACGGCGGCCACGGGCACAACCTAGCGCCGGTTGCGAGGTTTCCGTCGCCGAGCCGCGCCGGGCGGGCGGATTGTTACGCGCGATGTGCCTCGCACGGGGGCACCGAGCCGCCCGGGTCGCCCCTCAGACCGCCGCGGGCACGAGGTCCCGGACCCGCGTCGCGAGGCCCTCGAACGCGGCCCGCGCGGGCGATCCCGGCGCGCACTCGGCCAGCACCCGGCCCGCCAGCAGCGCGGCGTCGAGCCCGGCCGGATCGTCCGGCACGAGGTGCGCGTCGCCCACTCCCCCGTAGCGCGCGAGGGCGTCGCGCACCTGGGCCTCGGCCCGGCGCCCGACGGCGGAGGCCCGCACCCGGTTCACGACCACCACGCGTGCCGCCGGGATCGGCACCGCGGCGTCCCGCAGGTCCTCCAGGCCCCGCACCAGCCGCTGCAGCCCCACGGGGTCGGCGCTGCCGACCACCACGACGACGTCCGCGGCCTGGAGCGCGCTCAGGGTCGCGCCGTTGCGCTGCGGGGCGCGCGTGTCGTACATGAGCAGCTCGTCGGCCTCGAGCACCGGCCCGCAGTCGACCACCGTCCAGGCCGCGAGCTCGCGGCAGGCCTGGAACACCACGTCGAGCGAGCTGGCGGGCAGCTCGGGCCAGCGGGACGCCCGGGTGATGCCGGTCAGGACGCGCACTCCCGGCAGCACCACCGGGGCGTGCCCGGCCAACGTGCGCGCGTCGAGCAGCCCCTGGCCGGCCGCGCGGGCGGCGGCGGCCAGGCCGGGCGCGTCGTCGAGCAGGCCGAGACGGGAGGTCACCGAGGAGGCGTAGGTGTCGGCGTCGGCCAGCACGACGGTGCTCGCACCGAGCGCCGGGGACGCCGGGCGCGGCCGGCGCAGCAGGCCGGCGCGGCGCGGCGCGGTGGCGCCCACCCCGGCGAGGGCGGCGGCGAGCTCGATGGCGGTGGTGGTGCGGCCGGGCGAGCCGGCCGGGCCCCAGACGGCGACGAGCGCGCCGGGCCGGGTCCCGTCGTCGGGCACGGCCACCGGGCCGGCGGGGGTGACCGCACCGTCGTCGTGGGCCGAGCCGTCGCCGCGGACCGCGGCGACGAGGTTCTCCGCGTCCCCGCCCGCGACCACCACGTCGCAGCCCAGGCCCGCGAGCCGGGCGGCGGGCGTGGCCGGGTCCTCGACCACGACGACCCGCAGACCCGCGGCCCGCAACCGCGCCACCGCGTCCCGGTCCAGGCCCGGCAGGTCCCCGGAGACGACCGCGGCCGTGCCGGCACCCGCCTCGGCCGCGGCCAGGAGCTCGGCGAGCTCGGCGCACCGCCGGGAGATGGTAGTCCGCGGCTGCGCGCCGAGCACGGTCACCACCGCCGCCTCCTCCTCGGGCGCCTGCACCGCGACCAGGACGGTGACCGTCCGCTCCTCGCTCACCGGACGCCGCCCGCCACGGGCACTACGGCGACGGTGCCGGTGTCGGAGAGCGCCGCCAGCACGGTCGGCAGGGCATCCTCCGGGACCAGCACGTGCAGCGTCACCGTGCCGTCCACGACGATCGCGCCGTCCTGCGCGTCCACCTGCTCGACCACCACGTCCTCCGCCAGCGTGACCGGCTCCGGCCGGGCCGCGCCCGCCTCGGGCGAGACGGGCGCGTCGGGGACGAACCACAGGTCCACCACGACGCCGGCCCGGATCCGGTCGGACAACCCCGAGGCCACGGGGACGGCGACCGAGCGGACGGCGGCGTCCGCGCCGAGGGCCGTCAGCGGCACCAGCTCGCCGTCGTCCACCACGCGGAGCACCACCAGGTCCGCCGGCAACGGCTCGGCGGCGGACAGGTAGTGGCCCGTCCCCGACCCGAGCCGGACGTCGACCGTGCGTAGCGAGTCGACGGTCAGGGGCGCACCGGGCGTGAGGGCGCCGTCGGCCACGAAGACCGGGACGGTGCGGCTCGCCGCCGAGACCACCCAGGAGCCGGAGGCCACGGACAGCGCGACGATGACGAGCCCGGTCACGAGCCGCGGGTCGCGCCAGCCAGGCCTGCGCAGCCTGGTCGCGACCGGCTCGGGGAGGCCCTGGTCCCGGACTGCGGGCGCCGGGGCGGCCGGGGCATACGTCATCTCGGTCCTTCCGCGTACTTTGGTGGACTTTGGGTAGGGCGTCGAGTACAAGTTGAACCCCGAACCCGCGTGGAATGACGCACAGCCTGGGCAGAGCGCCGGAACCATAGTGATCGAACGCCGCCGATCCGGCATCAGATAAACACTTCTTGTGGATAACCCCCTCATGTCGGTGTCTCGTGCCACACTGTTCCCATGGAAAAGCGCTTTCTCTCTCTGGCGGATGTGGTCGAGACCCTCAACATCTCGATGGCCCAGGGCTACGCACTCGTTCGCACCGGCGACCTTCCCGCCATCCAGGTGGGGCCCAAGAAGGTCTGGCGTGTCGAGGCAGCCGAGCTCGAGTCGTACATCGAGCGTATGTACGCAAAGAGCCGTGAGCGGCTCAAGGGATCTGCGGCCGCTGACGGCTGAGCAGACGGCTGAAAAGCCGCGTCGTACACCGACGGGACCGGCACACTCCATACGGGGTGAGACCGGTCCCGCTGTCCATTTCCGGGCATTCCAGTCGGTTTAGGGTGCCTCGCTCACGACCAGCAGAGCGGTGAAGGGAACCAGCCGGGTTCCGCGACCGTCGAGCAGGTCGACGTCCAGGTGGTCCTGGCCGACGCGCGCGATCCGCCCCGCCCACACCCCGCTCAGGGTGCGCACGGCGACCCGGGCCCGGTCCCGCTGCAGGCTACGCAGTACCGGCCCCAGCCCGTGGGAGTCCCGCCGCGACGTCGCGGACGTCGCCTGACGGGCCAGCCCGTGCACCGCCGCCACCGCGGCCAGCGGCACGAGGTGCTGGCTCACCGGTTCCGGCCGGACACCCTGGAGCAGCACCCACTCGTCCGCCGCCTCCAGCAGGACGCCGCGCAACGGTGCGCCGTCGAGCAGCTCGACCGTCACCACCGCGCCGACGACGGCGCGGAACCTGTCGGCGAGCGTCATCGTCGCGTGCTCGGCGCGTGTCAGCTCGGACACGAGCGCGTCGGTCTCCGCCACCACCTGTGCGCGTGCCTGCGCCTCGAGATCGCTGAAGAGCGCCTCCCAGCGCGTGGGGCCGGCCGGGCGCACGGATGTCATGGAGACACCCTGCGCCATCCACAGGCATCTCGCCCTCCGGTGGACACCCTCCTGACGCCCCTGTTGAATAACCATCGCCGGACGACATCAAACGACATCACCGATGCCGTCCGAACGCGTAATGTCTGGAATCGAACCGCAGCAGGGGGAAACATGTTGACGCACGCCCTAGAGCACGCACCGGCTGCCGACCGCCACGACGACAGCCGGGGTCCGTCGCACGCGGGTCGCCCGCCCGGCGGCTGCCCGGCCCCGGACACGTCCCCGGCCTCGGACGCGGTGACCGGAGGCACCTGGAGAGGGCTCCTCGGGCTGCTCGCCGTCGCGACGGCGCTCGTCGCGACGTGCGGCGTGCTCGGTATCCGCACGTGGCAGGTGGGGTCCGGGCTCGGCGCCGCGCTGTTCCCGGTGGAGGACGTCGTCGAGCTTGCGACGGTCGCCGTCGGCACCGCGGTGGCCGGCTGGACGGGCGTGCACGCGCTGCTCGCGCTGGCCTGCGTCCTCGCGGACCGCCGCGGCAGGCGCTGGGCGGCGGCCGAACGCACCGTGGCCCGCCATGCCCCGGCCGTGATACGGCGCCTGGCCCGGGTCGCCGCGGGCGCCGGGCTCGGCCTGGCGCTCACCGCGCCGACCGCGATGGCCCTGCCCACCGGCGGCGTCCCGGCCGCTGACGAGGGGCCGGCGGTCGTGCTCGACCTCGGCTGGCGGCCGACGAGCACCGTGGACGGGGAGCCGACGGGCCGCCCGGACCGGGCGGCCGCCTCGGACGCCTCGGACGCCTCGGACGCGGGGTCGACGCCAGAACGGGGGTCCGAGCAGGCCTCGCTCGTTGATCGGGGCCGGCACACGGGAGTGGGCAGGGAACCGGTGGTGGTCGAGGCAGGCGACACCCTGTGGGCGATTGCCGCCGACGGGCTCGCTGCCGACGGGCTCGCTGCCGACGGGCCGTCCGACGCCGAGGTCGCCGACGCCGTCGTCCGGTGGTACGACGCCAACCGCCAGGTGCTGGGCCCCGACCCGGACCTGATCCGGCCGGGCACGGTGCTGCACCAGCCTTGAAGTCATCTGACCCATCGCACCCGCCCGCACCCGCATCCGCGTCCCCAGGAGATCCGTATGACCACGCTCGACAGCCCACCCGAGGCAGCACCGGCACCTCCTCGACCCGGCCCGGCCACGCCGGCCCCGGCCCCCGCTGCGGATCGCCTGACCGGACCGGCCGCGCCGTCCCGCACCCGCCGCACCGCCCCGCGCCCGGCCACCGGGGCGACGGCGCCGCCCGCCCAGCTACCCGCCCAGCGGCCAGCCGTGCCGCCGGCTGGACCGGTCACCGGGCCCGGCATCGGCCGGCGGCTGCGCCGCATGCGCATCGGCGGCACCCCGTACCCCGAGCTGCAGAACGCGGCGGCGGCTCTGGAGGCGCTGTCGGGACGGCCGGTGCCCGAGCCGGACCCCACCCTGCCCGACCCCACCGCGCAGGTCTGCCGCGTGGTCCGCGCCGCGGTCGAGGTGCTGCGCGGTGAGCGGCCCGCCGCCCAGCTTGCCCGCTGGGTGACGCCGCAGGTCTACGACCAGCTGCTGGAGCGCGGCCGGCTCATGCGGGAGGCCCGGCAGGTACGGCCGCCACGGCCCAAGGCGCACCCGGCCGCGGTGCGGCGCGTGCGGCTGGTCCGGCTGGGCGCCACGTCCGCCGAGGCGACGGTGATCCTGCACGACGAGGGGCGGGTGCGCGCCGCGGCGGTGCGGCTGGAGGCGCGGCGCGGGGTGTGGCGCGTCGCGGTCCTCGAGATCGGCTGAGCGGGTGGGGCAGACAGCCGTGACGGCGGGCTAGATCCAGTCCACGACGAGGTCCGCGGCGTCCCGGGTGGTGGCGATGAGATCCGCGTTGTGCTGGTCGGAGCCACGGGCCCACGCCTCGGCGTCGGGCAGTGGCTTGCCGAACGCGTGGTGGCGCGCGACGAGGCGCCGCAGACGCTCGGCGTCGGGCAGGTCGACGTACCAGACCTCCGCCATGCGGGCGCGTGCGGCGGGCCAGGCTCCGTCGGCCGCGAGGAGGTAGTTGCCCTCCGTGATCACCAGGGGCTCGTCGGCGACGACGGTGCCCGCAGCCACGGGCTCCTCGATCTCGCGGCGGAACTCCGGCGCGAAGACCTGCGGGCTGCCCGGCCGACGCCCCGCGATCCGGTCGATCAGCGCGGCGTAGCCGGCGTCGTCGAAGGTGTCGATCGCGCCCTTGCGCGCGCGGCTGCCGCGGGCCTCCAGCACGGCGTTGGACAGGTGGAACCCGTCCATCCCGACCACCACAGCGGTGCCGGGCGCCAGCCCGTCGGCGAGGGCGGCGGCCAGGGTCGACTTCCCCGCGCCGGGCGGGCCGGTGATGCCGAGCACCCGCGCCTCGCCCGCACGGACGGCGTCGGCGGCGAGCCGCGCCGCGCGCTCGACGAGCTCGGCGGTGGTCAGGCGCACGCCGCGTACTCCAGCCAGGACCGGGGACCGACGTGCTGCACGCGGATGGACGCCACCCGGATCGCCTCCTGGACCGCGGACTCCAGCCCGGCGCCCTGGGCGAGCGCCACGCACAGGGCGCCGTGGAACGCGTCGCCCGCGCCGAGGGTGTCGCGCACCGAGACGCTCGGCACGTAGGTGGATCCGTCCCGTCCGTCCTTGTCGCACCAGGTCACGGGCGCGGATCCGTGCGTCGTCACGACTGCCCGGGGCGTGGCGGCGCCGTCGGGTGCGCGGAAGTCCGCGGACCGGGCGGCGACGTCGGCCGCGCCGAGCAGGTCCGCGAAGACGGGGCGCCAGCGGCCGGCGTCGAGCACGATCAGGGGCCGGGGTTCGAGCGCGAGCGCGTACGCGAGCACGCTCCGCGCCAGGTCGGGGTGGTGCCCGTCGAGCAGGACGACGTCGGGCCGCGGCAGGGTGTCGAGCTCCGCGCACGTCACGTCGAGGCCGTTGGTGAGGGTGGCGTCCGGCGAGACGACCGACCGGTCGCCGGTGACGTCGTCGACCAGCACGGCCGACACGGCGATGGGGATCTCCCGGCCGCCTGCCGTGTCGTGGATCTCGACCCCGTGGTGCTCCAGGTCGCCCCGGGCGGCCGAACCCACCGGTCCGGTGCCCATCGCGCTGATCAGGAGCGCACGTGCCCCGAGCGTCGCCGCGATGACCGCGGCGTTCGCCGCGGGGCCACCCGCGGACACGTCCTGGCGCACGGCGGTGATCTTCTCGTCAGGCCCCGGCCGGACGGCGCTGCGGTGGATCACATCGAGCGTCGTGAGACCTGCAAACCAGCAGGTCACCGGGGGTTTTTGCGGAGATTCGGCTGCGGTGTCGCGCATGGGGCAGAGGCTACCTTTGAAACTAGGTGTCAGAGACCGGGCGTACTGTCCGAACATGACGACGACGGAGCCGACCATACCGCCGACGCCGCCTCCTGTGGGGTGGCGCGACCTCCTCCTGGACCAGCTCTCGTTCTACTGGGAGTTCCACCTGTGGCCCCGCCTGGAGGGGCTCACCGACACCGAGTACCTGTGGGAGCCCACGTCGCCGGCGTGGAGCGTGCGCGCCGGGGCCGACGGGGTGCCCCGGCTCGAGCAAGAGGTGCCCGAGCCGGAGGTCCCGCCGGTGACCACGATCGCCTGGCGCATGGTGCACGTCGGCCGCGACGTCTTCGGGCGGCGCGCCCGGGCCCTGTTCGGCCCGACGGACGCGCCGCCCGACGCCGACATGTTCGACGCGCGGCACTGGCCCGAGGCCCCGGTCACGGCCGCCGGTGGCCTGGCCATGCTCGAGGAGGGCTACCGGTCGTGGCAGGCGGGCATCGCAGCGCTCGACGACGAGTCGCTGCTGCGCCCGATCGGCCCCAAGGGTCTCGCCTACGCCGAGTTCCCGATGGCGGCGCTGGTGACCCACCTCAGCCGTGAGGCCATGGCGCACGGCGGCGAGATCTGCCTGCTGCGCGACCTGTACCGGGCTCAGTACGCACCGTCCGCGTCGGCCGCGGCGGGATAGGCCCGCTCCGCGAACACGCGCAGCGCGTCCCGGACGAACGTCGCGCCCTCCGTGCCGCCGTAGTTCGCGGCGAACCGGTCGTCCGCCACGTACATGTCGGCCAGGCCCAGCAGGTACCCGCGGTCGGGCAGCGGCTGGGCCGCGCCGGGCGTGCCCGGCACGGACACGAGCCACTCGGCGTGCCGGGCGGCCAGGGCCTGCGCCTCGTCCGAGGCCGGGTCGGTCCCCGCCGCCGCGGCGTCGGCCCAGTCCTTGCTGAGCGCCGCGACCCGCCCCTTCCACTCCTGCTGCTCCTGCGGGCTGAGCCCGCGCCACCACGCGTCGCTCTTCTGGTACGCGTCGCGGCCCCAGCGCTCGGTGACCTCCTGCTCGTACTGCGTGTGGTCGAAACCGTCGAACATGTCCTTCGCCATGATGCTCTCCCTGGTGGTGTCCGGGTCCTTCTCGAGATCCGCGACGGTCCGTTCGACCGACGCGATCTGCCGGGCCAGCCGGCCCTGCTCCGCCCGCAGCGACACGAGGTGCGTGCGCAGCGCCTGCGCCTCGTCCCGCTGGGCGTCGAGCACCTCGGCGATGGCGCCGAGGCCGAGCCCGAGATCCCGCAGCAGCAGGATCCGCTGCAGCCGCACCAGTGCGGTGCGGTCGTAGCGGCGGGGGCCGGCGTCCGTCGTGCGGACGGCGGGCAGCAGGCCGACGGCGTCGTAGTGCCGCAGCGTCCGGCTCGTGACGCCGGTCAGCCGCGAGATCTCCTGGATGGACCATTGCATGTTCACCACCGTAAAGGTTGACGTCGCGTCAACTTCAAGCCTTCTCTCTTTTCGGCTAAGAGCAGCCAACAAACTGAACCTGTGGATAACTCATGTCCAATGGCATCCTCGTCCAGACTCGTCGTCATGACAGCATCGAGCGAGATCATCCCTGGCCACCCACTGGTCGACGACGCGGCACTCCTCGCCTTCGCACACCTCCTGCACGGCGGCATCCGGCCGCGGCGCCGCACGCTGTGGTTCGCCCTGCTCGACGGCGAGCGCCGCCCGCTGCCGATGCTCGTCCCCGTGGACCTGGTGCCGGAGCTGCCCGACCCGGTCGGGGTGGGCAACCTGGGCCGGGCCTGGCACGAGGTCCTGCGGGGCGAGCCGGGCGCGTCGGTGGTGGTCCTGCTGGAACGCCCCGGCCCCGGTGACCCCTCCTTCGAGGACCGGGCCTGGCACGTGGCCCTCCGGTCCGCCGCCGCCGAGCACGGGCTCGCGGTGGCCGCGTTCTTCCTCGCCACGGCGGACGGCGTCGCGGCGCTCGCCCCGGAGGAGGCCCCGGCCCCTGACGGCGCCCCGACCGCGGACCGCACGCCGACCGGAACCGAACCCCGGATCAGGCCCCGATGGCCTCGAGCCGTTCCCACTCGTCGTCGGTGAACAACCGCGACCGGATGAGGAACCGCACGCCCTCAGGCGCCTCGACGCTGAAGCCGGCGCCACGGCCCGGCACCACGTCGATCGTCAGGTGCGTGTGCTTCCAGTACTCGAACTGGTTGCGGCTCATCCAGACCGGCACGGTGAACGACCCGGCCTCCGCGGCCGGGATCGCGAGGTCGCCGAGGTGCACGTCGGCGTCCCCGGTGATGAAGTCGCCGTCCGGGTAGCACATGGGCGACGAGCCGTCGCAGCAGCCGCCGGACTGGTGGAACATGAGCTCGCCGTGCTTGTCCCGCAGGCGCACGAGCAGCGCGGCCGCGTCGTCGGTCACCGCGACCCGTGCGGCAGGTGGCCCGGTCGCGGGGGCCGGGCGGACGTCGTCGGACATGGAACCTCCCAGTGCTCGAAGCCGAACCGGACCGCCGGGCGGGAGGCCGGTGACGTACCGGCCCAGGCCTCCCGCCCGACGTGCTGCCCCCGCCGGCCTAGAAGAAGCCCAGCTTGTCCGGGGAGTAGCTGACCAGCAGGTTCTTGGTCTGCTGGTAGTGGTCGAGCATCATCTTGTGGTTCTCGCGACCCACGCCCGAGCCCTTGTAGCCGCCGAACGCCGCCGCGGCCGGGTAGGCGTGGTAGTTGTTCGTCCACACGCGGCCGGCCTCGATCGCCCGGCCGGCCCGGTAGGCGGCCGCGCTCGACCGCGTCCACACGCCCGCGCCCAGCCCGTACAGGGTGTCGTTGGCGATCTTGATGGCGTCGTCGTAGTCCGCGAACTCCGTCACCGCCACCACCGGCCCGAAGATCTCCTCCTGGAAGATCCGCATCTCGTTCTTGCCCTCGAAGATCGTGGGCGTCACGTAGTATCCGCCCGCGAGGTCGCCCTCCAGCTCGGCCCGGTGCCCGCCGGTGAGCACCTTGGCGCCCTCCGCCTTGCCGATGTCGAAGTAGCTGAGGATCTTCTCGAGCTGGTCGTTGCTGGCCTGGGCCCCGATCATCGTGTCGGTGTCCAGCGGGTTGCCCTGCTTGATCGCCTCGGTGCGCGCCACGGCGTCGGCCAGGAACGAGGTGTAGATGTCGCTCTGGATGAGCGCGCGCGACGGGCACGTGCACACCTCGCCCTGGTTGAGGGCGAACATCGTGAAGCCCTCCAGGGCCTTGTCGTAGAACTCGTCGTGCGCCGCGGCGACGTCGCTGAAGAACAGGTTGGGCGACTTGCCGCCCAGCTCCAGCGTCACCGGGATGATGTTCTGCGACGCGTACTGCATGATCAGGCGGCCCGTCGTGGTCTCGCCCGTGAACGCGATCTTGCGGATCCGGGACGAGCTCGCGAGCGGCTTGCCCGCCTCCGCACCGAACCCGTTGACCACGTTCACGACGCCCGGCGGCAGCAGGTCCGCGATGAGCTCCATGAGGTACAGGATCGACGTCGGCGTCTGCTCCGCCGGCTTGAGCACCACGGCGTTGCCCGCCGCGAGCGCCGGAGCCAGCTTCCACACCGCCATCAGGATCGGGAAGTTCCACGGGATGATCTGGCCGACCACGCCCAGCGGCTCGTGGAAGTGGTACGCGATGGTGTCGCCGTCGATCTCGCTGATCGACCCCTCCTGGGCCCGGATCGCGCCCGCGAAGTAGCGGAAGTGGTCGATGGCCAGCGGCAGGTCCGCGTTCAGGGTCTCGCGGACGGGCTTGCCGTTCTCCCAGGTCTCGGCGACGGCGAGCTCCTCGAGGTGCTCCTCCATGCGGTCGGCGATCTTGTTCAGGATGATCGCGCGCTCGGTGACCGACGTGCGCCCCCACGCGGGCGCCGCGCCGTGTGCGGCGTCGAGAGCCCGGTCGATGTCGTCGGCGTCGCCGCGGGCGACCTCGGTGAACGTGCGCCCGTTCACCGGGCTGGGGTTCTCGAAGTACTGGCCGTTCGCCGGGGGCACGTACTCGCCCCCGATCCAGTGGTCATACCGGGGCCGGAAGCTCGCGATGGCACCTTCGGTACCTGGGGCTGCGTACACGGTCATGGTCTGCCTCCTCGCAGGATCTCGCGCCCGCCCCGGGATGCCCGACGGCGGAGCCACGCCCCGGGCACACCGGTGCGCCCGAGTGCGGCGAGATTAGGCGGCGGAGCGTTGCATCCGCGTTGCAACCCGACCGTGACCTCGTGGGAGCAAGCCCGGCGGACGCCGGCACAGATGGACAGACAAGGACAGATCGCCGGGCCGACCGTGCCCGTGCGACGAGCCGACACCGAGGAGAAGTCCCCATGAACCTCGCACCACGCCGCCCCGCCCCCGCGGTCCCGCTGACGGTCCCGCTCGCCGCGGCGCTGTCCGTGGTGCTGGCGCTCGCGGGCTGCACCGCGCAGGACGGCGGGTCGGACTCCGGCGCGGAGACGACGACCCAAACTGCCCCCGACACGGCCACCGTCCCCGACGGCGCGCAGGCCCTGGACGGCGCGTCGGCCCCCGAGTCGCGGAGCGACCAGGCGTTCGTGCCGCCCTACCCGGAGCCCTACCCCGAGCCCGGCCCGGTCGACCCCGGGGGCGAGGAGTACGACGAGTCCCCCGAGTCGCCGTTCCTGGACGTCGCCACGAGCCCGCTGTCCACGTTCTCGGCCGACGTCGACACGGCGTCGTACTCGAACCTGCGCCGTCAGGTGAACCAGGGCGTGGCGCCCGAGGGGGTGCGCATCGAGGAGCTGGTCAACTACTTCGACTACGACTACGACGCGCCCGCCGCCGGGGCCGAGCACCCCTTCTCGGTGACCACCGAGGTCGCGCGGGCCCCGTGGAACCCGGAGCACCAGCTCGCGATGGTGGGCGTGCAGGCGACGGAGGCGCTGCCGACGTCGGAGGGCAACAACATCGTCTTCCTGCTGGACGTGTCCGGGTCCATGGACGAGCCGAACAAGCTGCCGCTGCTGGCGGAGTCGTTCGCTCTGCTGGTGGAGCAGCTCGACGAGCGCGACCGCGTGTCGATCGTGACGTACGCGGGCGACAACCGGGTGGTCGCGGACTCGGTGCCCGGCTCGGAGCACGGCGTGCTGGTGGACCACCTGCGGTCGCTGCGGGCCGGCGGGTCCACGGGTGGCGCGGCCGGCCTGACGACGGCGTACGAGCTGGCCGAGAAGAACTTTGTCGAGGGCGGCAACAACCGGGTGATCCTGGCGACCGACGGCGACTTCAACGTGGGCCCGTCCTCGCCCGCGGAGCTCACGACGCTGGTCGAGGCGGAGCGGGCGTCCGGGGTGTACGTCTCGGTGCTGGGCTTCGGCATGTACAACCTGAAGGACAGCATGATGGAGGCGATCGCGGACCACGGGAACGGCAACTACGCGTACATCGACACCCTGGCCGAGGCGCGCAAGGTGCTGGTGGACGAGTTCGGCTCGACGATGTTCGTCGTCGCCCAGGACCTGAAGCTGCAGGTCGAGCTGAACCCGGCCGCCGTCGGCTCGTACCGGCTCATCGGGTACGACAACCGGCGCTTGGCGGACGAGGACTTCGACGACGACACGAAGGACGCCGGCGACGTGGGCGCGGGCCACTCGGTGACGGCGTTCTACGAGCTCGTACCGGCGAGTTCGGACGGCGATACGGACGGCGGCCTGAAGTACTCCGACCGGGAGGTCGGCACGAGCGACGACTTCATGACGGTGCACGTGCGGTACAAGTCGCCGGACGGCGGGCCGTCCGGCGCGAGCACCGAGGTGGAGTTCCCGGTCGGCGCCGCCGCGTACACGACGACGCCGTCGGCGGACTTCGAGTTCGCCTCCGCGGTCGCGGAGCTCGGGCTGATCGCCACGGACTCGGAGTACCAGGCGCAGGCGAACCTCGACGGGGCCCGCAGCCGGGCGGCGGGCGCGCTGGGCGCCGACCCGTACGGGCTGCGGGCGGAGTTCGTCGACCTGGTCGACGCCTACCGCGAGATGGGGTGAGGGTGGGGTGATCTCGACGCGGTACCGCATCTGTCACCCGGCGCGCTTTCGACCAACCGGATCGAAAGACATACAGAATGCGCTGGAGATAGTTTTACCACCGACGAACCGTCCGGGAATTTTCGACCGAACGCGTTTCAATGCCGAATTCGAATCCGCACCGGCCGCGCGCCACCCGGGAATGACGCCGGACGCCGATCTTCGCGCTTTCGGTCCCCGAGGTCGTTCTCGAGGCGGACCGTGCGCTCCGGGCGGCCGGCGGTCGGCGGGGTCAGGAACCGTCGTGCGACGTGAGGATCGTGCGGTTGCCGACCGGCTCGCGGGTGTCCAGCGCGCGCTGCGCGCCCTGCGACTGCTGCACCATGTCGACGGCGACGCGCAGGTCCTCCACGGCCCAGTCGAGCGAGGTCTCGATGTGGGTGGCCTGGGCGAGCAGGGTGCGGGCCTGCGTCACCGACGTCGGCGGGGCGTCGGTCAGCCGCTGGGCCCCGGCCTGGCGCGCCTCGGCGAGCGCCTGGGCGAGCACGTCGCGGGTGGCCGGGTCCGCGACCTGGCCCTCCGAGTGCTCGTAGACCCGCTCGGCCGTCTCGAGGACGGCGGCGAGGTCGTGCGACCGGGCTGAGGTGCTGGTGACCTGGGTGTCGATCTGGGCGGTCAGGGTGAGGATGTGTCCGTTCTCCTCGGCGCGGGCGGACATCGACCAGAGCGTGATCGCGACCGCCAGGCACGTGATGATCGCGGCGCCGAAGGTCCACCGGCGGCGGCCACGCGCGCCGGCGAGGTCGAGGCCGGCACCGGGTTCGAGCGGCGGCGCGGGGGTGTCGAGCGCGGGCAGGTCAGCGAGCTCGATCGCGGGCAGTGCGGGGCTCGGACTGTCTCCGGCCGGTTCATCGGTTCCAGACATCTGCGATTCCGGTCTAGCTAAAGCGACGGTGTTCAACTCTTCCCCCAAAGAGAGTTCTCATGAAAACTATCTGTCGGACGCGAAGCCCGTTTAACTACCGGCACTATTGACGCTAAGACTACTTTCCGTGGTGCGCGCGGCGAGACCGTAATGCGACTGTGATCTGTGGATAACCATCCTGAGACGGTGGAAAACTTGGGGATCACGGTGGACAACTTGTTGATGAACTTGGTCCGATGCCTACACTGGCGTGGTTCGACGACGACGTCGGGACAGGGTGAGGGGCAGCATGCAGCAGGTGCCACACCGGGACGCGCGCTGGGTTCGCGCGGCATATGAGAGCTTCGTCAGTTCCGCCGGCTCGCTGGAGCCCGACGGGATCGACCCGATCGTCGCGGCGTCGTGGCGACGGAGCCTGCGCAACGGTGTGGACCCCGACCGGCCGAGCGCGGTGACGGTCGCGGCGTCGGACGAGCTGGACGAGTACCGCAGCGCCCATCCCCTGGCCGTCGCGATGCCGCTGGTGCGCGACCTGGTGGGCGGTGCGACGGGTGACGGCCTGGTGGTCGCGGTGTCCGACGACGTCGGCCGCCTCCTGTGGGTCGAGGGCCGCGGGCAGGTGCGCTCCGCCGTGGACGGCGTCGGCTTCGTCGAGGGCGCGCTCTGGCGCGAGGAGTCCGTGGGCACCAACGCGCCCGGCACCGCGCTGGCCACGCGCCGCCCCGTCCAGGTGCTCGGCGCCGAGCACTTCGCGCGCCCCGTCCAGCGGCTGAGCTGTACCGCGGCACCCGTGCACGACGCGGCGGGCGGCATCCTCGGCGTCCTCGACCTGACCGGGGGCAGCGCCGCCGGGTCGCACGTCGCCCGCGCCCTGGTGCGCGCCACGGTCGCCATGGTCGAGCGCGAGCTCGCGCTGCGGGCCGCGGCCGCGCCCGGGACGGACGCCGGGCACGCGCCCTGGGTGGCCGACGTCGCCCCGGTCGGGGACCCCGGGACGGCGGGCGGCGCCTCCGACCGCGCCCCCGACCTGCGCCTGCTCGGCACCCCGACGCTGCGCGGCCGCCGCCTCTCCCTGCGGCACGCCGAGATCCTGCTGCTGCTCGCCGAGCGGCCGCGCGGCCTGAGCGCCGAGGAGCTCGCCGTGCTGCTGCACCCGGGCGACCTGTCGCCGGTGACCGTCCGGGCGGAGATCTCCCGCCTGCGCCGGGTGGCCGACGGCGTGCTCGACGGCCCGTTGCTCGCCGGGTCCCGCCCCTACCGGCTCGCCCGGATGCTCCGGTCCGACGTCGACACGGTGCGCTCCCGGCTGCGCCGCGGCGACGTGCGCGGCGCCCTGTCCGCCTACCCCGAGCCGCTGCTGCGCCGCTCGGTCGCGCCCGGCGTGGAGCGGCTGCGGGAGGAGCTGGAGGCCGAGGTCCGGGCGGGGGTGCACGCCTGCGACGACGCGGTCGCCGTCGAGCAGTGGACCGCCCGCGACGAGGGCGTGGACGACCACACTGCCTGGACCCGCCTGGTCCGGCTGGCCGAGCCCGGCGGACCGCAGGCCGCCCGCGCGCGGGCCCACCTGGGCGTGCTGGAGCGACGGTTGTCCTGAGCGGCACCGGCGGGATCATCCGGGGCCCGCCCCGTGTTCCTAGACTCGACAGTGCACGGACTCGACAGTGCACGCCCATCGAGGAGGAACCATGCCCGCTCCCATCGACCCGTCGGACAAGATCGCGCAGTACGCCCACCCCGAACGGCTCGTGAGCACGGCGTGGCTGGCCGAGCACCTCAAGGACCCGGGCATCGTCGTGGTCGAGTCCGACGAGGACGTGCTGCTCTACGAGACCGGGCACATCCCCGGCGCGGTCAAGGTCGACTGGCACACCGAGCTGCAGCACCCGCAGATCCGGGACTACCTCGACGGCGCCGCGTTCGCCGCCCTGCTGGGCGCCAAGGGCATCACGCGCGACACGACGATCGTGCTCTACGGCGACAAGAACAACTGGTGGGCCGCGTACACCGCCTGGGTGTTCACGCTGTTCGGGCACCAGGACGTGCGCCTGCTCGACGGCGGCCGTGGGCTGTGGAGCGCCGAGGGCCGCGAGCTCACCACCGACGTCCCCGCGCCCGCCCCGGTCGAGTACCCCGTGGTCGAGCGGGACGACACGACGATCCGCGCCTTCCGCGACGACGTGCTGGCGCACCTCGGCAGCGGCCCGCTCGTCGACATCCGCTCCCCGCAGGAGTACACGGGCGAGCGCATCGCCATCCCGGACTACCCCGAGGAGGGCGTGCTGCGCGGCGGCCACATCCCGACGGCCCGCAACGTCCCGTGGGCCACGGCCGTGGCCGAGGACGGCACGTACAAGACGCGCGCGGAGCTCGACGCGATCTACACGTCCGGCCTGGGCCTCGACCCGGACGACGCCGTGGTCACCTACTGCCGCATCGGCGAGCGCTCCAGCCACACCTGGTTCGCGCTGACCTACCTGCTCGGCTACACGAACGTGCGCAACTACGACGGCTCGTGGACCGAGTGGGGCAACGCCGTGCGCGTCCCGGTCGCGACGGGCTCCGAGCCGGGCACGGTCTGACGGGTCAGGCCCGGCCGAAGGCCTTGCGCAGCTCGTCCTTGGCGCGTTCGAGCACCTCGCGCTGGTCGGCGTCGAGGTCCTTGCCCGCGCGGTTGACGTAAAACGTCAGCATCGACATCGCCGAGCGGTACGGGGAGCTCTTGCGCCGGTGGCCTCGGCCGACCTCTTGAGGGACCGGGCGATCCGCGCGGGATCGGCCCAGGTGAACACGCCCTCCTCCAGGTCCAGGGCGTCGCTGCCCTCGGTGACGCCCTGCGACCAGCGGTCGGGACCGCCGTCCGGCACCTTGTTCCCTGCCCTGTTGTTCCCGGCCATACGGCCACGCTACGACGCCGTCCCGCGGCTCGCCCGGGCCGCCGCGACGGTGAAAGGATGAACGGATGAGCACCGACGACGTCGAACTGCCCGAGGCTCTCGCCGAGCTGCGGGACGCCTTCCTGGAGACGCCCGAACGGGACCGGCTCCAGCTTCTGCTGGAGGTCTCGCGCGAGCTGCCCCCGCTGCCCGAGAAGTACGCGGACGCGCCCGAACGGCTGGAGCGGGTGCAGGAGTGCCAGTCCCCCGTCTACGCGTTCGCCGAGGTGGACGACGCCGGAGTGGTCACCTTCCACGCCAGCGCACCGGAGGAGGCGCCCACCACGCGCGGGTTCGCGTCGATCCTGGCGCAGGGCCTGACCGGGCTCACGGCGCAGCAGGTGCTCGACGTGCCCGAGGACTACCCGCTGCAGCTCGGCCTGACCAAGGTCGTCAGCCTGCTGCGCCTGAACGGCATGGCGGGCATGCTGACCCGCGCCAAGCGCCAGGTCCGCGAGCAGCTCGCGGCCGCGCAGGTCTGACCTGGTCGGCGCCGGCCACAGCGACGTCGGCCGCCAACCCGGCCGGCAGCCGCAGCCGGCGACCCTCAGCCCGCCGGGCTCAGGACTCGCCGCCGCCGAAGCGCTCGCGGTAGCCGTCCAGGTCGTCGTCGCTGATCTTGGCGAACAGCACCGGCGGCACCGTGAACGCGGTCCCGGCGGGCACGGCGTCGAGCGACGTCGCGGCCTCGGGGGTCACCCAGGTCGCGGTGTCGCCGTCGAGGGCGAACACGGCGCGCAGGGTCGCCGCCGTCTGCGGGACGAACGGCTCGGAGACCACCGCGTACAGGCGGATCAGGTTCATCGCGGTGCGCAGCGAGACCGCCGCCGCCTCCGGGTCGACCTTGACCTGCTTCCACGGCTCCTTCTCGACCAGGTAGGCGTTGCCGGCCGACCACAGCGCGCGCAGGGAGTTCGCGGCCTTGCGGTACTGGAGCGCCTCCAGGTGCCCCTCGTACTCGGCCAGGAGCCGGGACACCTCGGCGCCGAGCTTGTCCTCGGCCTCCCCCGGCTCGCCGCCCGCGGGGACGGTCTCGCCGAACCGCTTGGCCGAGAACGTCAGCACCCGGTTGACGAAGTTGCCCAGCGTGTCGGCCAGATCCTTGTTCACCGTGCCGGCGAAGTGCTCCCAGGTGAACGACGAGTCGTCGGACTCCGGGGCGTTCGCGATCAGGTACCAGCGCCAGTAGTCGGCCGGCAGGATCTCCAGCGCGGCGTCGGTGAAGACGCCCCGCTTCTGCGACGTCGAGAACTTGCCGCCGTAGTAGGTGAGCCAGCTGAAGCCCTTGACGTAGTCGACCATGGTCCACGGCTCGCGGACGCCGAGCTCCGTGGCGGGGAACATCACCGTGTGGAACGGGACGTTGTCCTTGGCCATGAACTGCGTGTAGCGCACGTCGTCCGCCTCGTACCACCAGGACTTCCAGTCCCGGGTCTCGCCCGCGGGGGCGGCGTCCGCCCACTCCTGGGTGGAGCCGATGTACTCGATCGGGGCGTCGAACCAGACGTAGAAGACCTTGCCGTCGGCCGCGAGCTCGGGCCAGGTGTCGGCCGGGACCGGCACGCCCCACTCCAGGTCGCGCGTGATCGCGCGGTCGTGGAGGCCCTCGGAGAGCCACTTGCGGGCGATCGACGTCGACAGCAGCGGCCAGTCCTTGCTGTTCTGGTCGATCCACGCCTCGACCTCGGCCTGGAGCTTGGACTGGAGCAGGAACAGGTGCTTGGTCTCGCGCACCTCGAGGTCGGTCGAGCCGCTGATCGCCGAGCGCGGGTTGATCAGGTCGGTCGGGTCCAGCACACGGGTGCAGTTCTCGCACTGGTCGCCGCGCGCCCGGTCGTAGCCGCAGTGGGGGCACGTGCCCTCGACGTAGCGGTCGGGCAGGAAGCGGCCGTCGACCGGCGAGTACACCTGCCGGATCGCCCGTTCCTCGATGAAGCCGTGCTCGTTCAGGCGCCGCGCGAAGTGCTGCGTGGTCTCGGCGTTCTGCGTCGAGGAGCTCCGACCGAAGTGGTCGAACGACAGCCCGAAACCGTCGTAGATCTTCTTCTGCGTCTCGTGCGCGCCCGCGCAGAACTCCGCGACGGGCAGGCCCGCCTCGGCCGCCGCCAGCTCGGCCGGCGTGCCGTGCTCGTCGGTGGCGCAGATGTACAGCACGTCGTGGCCGCGTTGGCGCAGGTACCGCGCGTAGACGTCGGCCGGGAGCATCGACCCGACCATGTTCCCCAGGTGCTTGATGCCGTTGATGTACGGAAGCGCACTGGTGACAAGGTGGCGAGCCATCGCTGGATGCTCCGATTCTGAGGTGTGGATCTCGGGTCCGGACGGGTAGTCCGGCGGGCTCGCGGGGCGAGCCACCGCCCAGCCTAGATCCCCGCGCCGCCGCGGGTGCCATCGCAACCACGGTGTGAGCCGACGGCGGTGGTGCCGGCGGGCTGGTTCGGCCCCCGGTCATGAGTTCACCAGCAGACGCGGAGGAGCCGCACAGAGCGTCGTGATGATGTCTTCGCATGATCACGACACCCGCACCTGACCACGAACCGCACCGCCGCACCCGGGCCGGCCGCACCCGCAGGACCGCCGCCGGGGCGGGCGCCCTCGCCCTGGCCGCCTCGCTGACGGCCTGCACCGCGAGTGCCGAGGCCGACGAGACCGCCGACGGCTTCTGGGACACGTCCACCGTCCACGAGATCTCGGTGGAGTACGACGAGGCCGAGTACCAGGAGATGCTCGACACCTTCTCCGAGACGGGCGACAAGGACTGGATCGAGGCGACCGTCACGATCGACGGCGAGGAGTACGACGACGTCGGCCTGCGGCTCAAGGGCAACTCCAGCCTGCGCGGCCTGAGCGGCGACACCGCCGCGCCCGCGCCCGACGAGGGTGACGGCTCCGTCTCCGCCGACGACCCGACCGGGCTGCCGTGGCTGATCCGGCTCGACAAGTACGTGGACGGCCAGGAGCACGACGGGCGCGCCGACTACGTGGTGCGGGGCAACAACTCCGAGACCTCCCTGAACGAGGCGGTCGCGCTGAAGGTGCTGGAGCTCTCCGACGTCCAGGCGGAGCAGGCCTCCTACGCGCGGTTCAGCGTGAACGGCAGCGACGAGCAGCTCCGGCTCGTGGTGGACCTGCCCGACGACGACCTGTGGAACGAGGACAACTACCCCGACGAGGGCATCACCTACAAGGCCGACAGCGAGGGCGACTGGACCTACCGCGGCGAGGACGTCGCGGACTACGCGGACGCTTTCGAGGCGGAGTACGACAGCACGGGCGGGACGGACGACGAGGCGTACGAGCCGCTGGTCGCGTTCCTCGACTTCGTCAACAACTCGACCGACGAGGAGTTCGCGGAGCAGCTCGGCGACTACCTTGACGTCGACTCGTTCGCGCGCTACCTCGCGGCCCAGGACCTGGTCGCCAACCAGGACGACATCGACGGCCCGGGCAACAACGCCTACCTGCACTACGACGCCGCCACGGGGCTGATGACCGTGGTCGCCTGGGACCAGAACCTGTCCTACGGCGGGCTCGGCGGCGGGGGTGGCGGCGGTTTCGGCGGCGGGAGCGGCGAGCCGCCCGAGGGCGGGCCCGGCGACGGCACCGTGCCGGAGGGCATGGAACCTCCCGAGGGGATGGAGCCGCCGGACGGCGCCGAGCTCCCGGAGAACCCGGACGGCGCGGACGGCGGCACGCAGGACGGCACGGCGCAGGGCGGCGGGCAGGGCGGCGGCATGGGCGGCATGGGCGGCCGGGACAACCCGCTGGTGACCCGCTTCCTGGCGGACGACGACTTCGCCGCCGCGTACGAGTCGGCGACGGAGGAGCTGACGGCGTCGGTCTACGAGAGCGGCGACGCCCAGGAGTACTTGGACGGGCTGGTCGAAACGCTCACCGACGAGGCGTCGGACCTGGTGGACGCCGACACGATCGCGAGCGAGGCCGAGGACCTGTCGGCCCAGCTCACGGGGAGCGCGGACCAGGAGACTGACTCGGCATCCGGGTCGGCTCAGGCGTCGGGGTCGGCCTCGGAGTAGCCGGGGTGGTGGTTGGCGCGTGCGATGCGCGCCACCGCCTCGGTCAGCCGGTCCGGCGGGTTGGCGGCGTACCCGATCACCAGCCCGGGCGGCCCGTCGCCCACCCGGTGGGCCGACAGGGGGTGCACCCGGACCCCGGCCGCGGCGGCCCGCCGGGCCAGGTCGGCGTCGTCGACGCCCGGCAGGGTGACCAGCAGGTGCAGGCCGGCGGCCACGCCGTGGGCCGTGGCGCCGGGCAGGTGCGTCGCGAGCGCGGTCAGGAGCGCGTCGCGCCGGGCCCGGTGCCGGCGTCGGACCTGGCGCAGGTGCCGCTCGAAACCGCCCGTGGTGATGAAGTGCGCCAGGGCGAACTGGGGCAGCGCGGGGCTGGCGAGGTCGGTCCAGTACCGGGCCTCGACCAGCTCGGACCGGAGCGCGGCGGGCGCCAGCAGCCAGCCGATCCGGATCGCCGGGGCGAGCGTCTTGGACACGCTGCCCAGGTGCACCACGTGCTCGGGCGCGAGGGCGCGCAGCGCGGGGACCGGCGGGCGGTCGTACCGGTGCTCGGCGTCGTAGTCGTCCTCGATCACGAGCCGGCCCGGCAGCCCGTCCGGACCCGGCGCCGCCCCGGACCGCGCCCAGGCGACCAGCGCGCGCCGCCGGTCGGGCGCGAGCACCACACCCGTGGGGAACTGGTGCGCGGGGGTGACCAGGACGGCGTCGACCCCCGACCGGTCCAGCGCCGCGACGTCGAGCCCGTGCCGGTCCACCGGGACGGGCACAGGCGCGAGGTCCCAGCGGCGCAGGTGCTCGCGCGCCCCGTAGGAGCCCGGGTCCTCGAACCCGATCCGGGTGGTGCCGCGCGCGACGAGCGCCCGGGCGAGCAGCATCAGGCCCTGGGAGACGCCGTTGACCACGAGGATGTCGTCGGGGTGCGCGCGCAGGCCCCGGGTGCGGGCCAGCCAGCCGGCGAGCGCCTCGCGCAGCGCGGGCAGGCCGTGCGGGTCGCCGTAGCCGAGATCGCTCGACGCCAGACCGTCGAGGGCCGCGCGCTCGGCGCGGGCCCAGGCGGCGCGCGGGAACGCGGACAGGTCGGGCAGGCCGGGCGAGAGGTCGATCAGGTCGGCACCGGGCGCGCCGGGTGCGCCTGGGACAGGCGGCGTGAACACACCGGGCAGGCCGCCCGCGAGGCCCGACGACGGCGGACGGGTCGCCGGGGCGGTGCCGTGAGCGGCCCGCGTGTCGGGGCCGGGGGCCGGGGCCCTCGCGTCGGGGCCGGGGACCGTGGGCCAGGCCGCCCGGACCGTCGTCCCGCCGCCGTGCCGCCCAGCGAGCAGGCCCTCGTCCGTCAGACGCCGGTAGGCGTCGACCACCACACCGCGGGAGCAGCCGAGCTGGTCGGCGAGCACCCGCGTGGCGGGGAGCCGGTCGCCCGGGACCAGGCGGCCTTCGGACACCGCGCCGCGCACCGCCTCGGCGAGCCAGGCGGTGAGCCCGCCGGCCGGGGCGTGGGCGGGGTCGAGCTGGAGGAAGTCGGCCCCGGCCATCTTGGTCCTCTCAGAATCCGCGATCTTGGCTCTGTCAGATATACCAAAGTGGCGGCAGGCTCGCAGACATGACGACCAGCACCCCAGCCCTGCGCACCGGCACCGGCCCCAACACCGGCACCGGCCCCACACAGGACGCCGCCGCCCCTCGGACCGACCAGCACGGCCCCGCCTGGACCGGTCCGCTCTTCGCGGCGCTCGGCATGGCGCTCGTGGGCAGCCAGGTCGCGGTCTCGGGCGTGCTCGCCGACGCGCCGCTGTTCGCGGTGCAGGCCGTGCGGTACACGCTGGCGGCCCTGGTGCTGGCGGTGGTGCTGCGGCTGACCGGCCGGGCGCTGCCCACACCCCGGGGCCGGGAGTGGGCCTGGCTCGCGGGCGTGGCGCTGAGCGGGCTGGTGCTGTTCAACGTGGGGGTGGTCCGCGGCGTCGCGCACGCCGAGCCCGCGGTGATCGGGGTGGCGGTCGCCGCCGTGCCCGTGCTCCTCGCCCTGGCGGGACCCCTCCTGGGCGGGACCCGGCCGACGCCGGTGGTGGTGGGCGCCGCCGCGGTGGTGACCCTGGGCGCCGTCCTGGTCACGGGCGGCGGACGCACGGACGCGGCGGGAGTCGGCTACGCGCTCCTCACCCTGGTGTGCGAGGCCGGGTTCACGCTGCTGGCCGTCCCCGTGCTGCGCCGGCTCGGGCCGCACGGCGTCTCGCTGCACGCCGTGTGGATCGCGGCCGTGGCGCTCTGGGTGCTGAGCGTGGCGGTCGAGGGGCCGGGCGCCGTCCTGACCCTGCGGGCCGAGCACCTGCCGGCCACCCTGCACCTGGCCCTGGGTGTCACTGTCGTGGCGTTCCTGCTCTGGTACACCGCGGTGGGCCGGATCGGTCCGGGTCGGGCCGGGCTGTTCACCGGCGTCGTCCCCGTGGCCGCGGCCGTGGGCGGTGTGGCGCTCGGCGGGCCGGTGCCCGGCCCCGCCGTCTGGCTGGGCGTCACGATCGTGGTGACGGGCGTCGCGCTCGGGATGGTCAGCCGGCCGGCCGCGGGTCCCGGCCGAGCAGGCCCGACTGCGGGTCCCGGCCCAGCAGGCGCAGGGCGTCGGTCCACGGGTCGGAACCGGTCCCGGTGAGCGGCGGCGCGAACACACCCGGAGTCCCGCCGGGGCGGGCGGCGATCGCGCCCGCGTTCTCGAGCACGAAGGCGACCGTGGCGTCGTCGGGCCGGTAGGTGGTGCCGAGCGCCGTGGCGACGTCCCAGGCGTGCACGGCGGTGTCGAGCAGCTGCATGCCGAGGGCGAGCGTCGCCGAGACCTGCGTGTCGAACTCGGCCAGGTGGACGGGGGCGTCCGGTTGCGCGCGTGCGGACGCCTCACGCAGCGCCGTCGCGGACGCCTCCCACGCGTCGACGACGCCGTCCGGCGTCACCTCCGGCCCGGCGTAGAGCGCGACGTCGGCCTCACCGTCGCCGAGGGCGGCCGCGAAGCCGTGGTTCTGGCCGATCATGTGCGACAGCAGCGCGGCGAGGTCCCACTCGTCGCACGGCGTCGCGATGTGCAGCGGGCCGCGGGCGGCGCGCTCGACGAGGCGGGAGGTGTCGGCGAGCGCGGTGTGGTGCAGGGTGAGCATCTCCGAATAAGTAGGCATGAGTAGACGATACACCTGGGTAGATTATCGCGGCCTGGTTAGGATCAGCGGGTGGAGCGACCCGAGCTTGGCTACCTGCTCGACCGGCTGCTGCGCGTCGTGATCGCCCGCGAGGAGCCAGTCCTCGCGGCGGCCGGCCTGCAGATGTGGGACCACGTGGTGCTCACCGCGCTCGCCCGGCAGGACGCCCCGACCCAGGCGCAGCTAGCGGCCGCGACCGGGCGCGACAAGACCCGGCTGATCGGCAACCTGGACCGGCTCGTGGAGCTGGGGCTGGTCAGCCGCGTGCCCGACCCGGCCGACCGCCGCAACCGCGTCGTCTCGCTCACCCCCGAGGGGCGGCGGGTCCTGGAGCAGTGCCAGGCCGGCATCCGCGCGATGGAGCAGGAGCTGCTGGGCGGCCTGCCGGCCGGGGACCGCGCGGACTTCGAGCGGTCGCTGGTGGCGCTCGCGGCGTCGCTGGACTGACGCACCGCGCACGAGCGCACCCGCGGACGAGCCCGCACGACCCCGCCCGCGCGACGCTCGTCAGAGGAGCTCGGCAAGGAAGCTCTGCACCGCCCGGTGCACCTGCGCGGCGTGCGGCCCGACCCAGAACAGGTGCGTCGGCGCGTCGAGCTCGGCCAGGCGCGCGTCGTCGATGTGCTCGGCGAGGTCCAGGGCGTGGGCGAAGCGCACGGCGCCGTCGTGCCGCGACCCGGTCACGAGCGTCGGGCAGGACACCCGGCGCAGCAGCGCGTGCCGCGCGCCGTCGTCGTCCGGCCGGCCCTGCCGCAGGTCGGCGGCGAGGCCGCCGCCGGAACCCGTCGCCCGGAACGTCGCGCGGGCCCGGTCGCGGTCCTCCGGGCCCCAGGTTTGCCACCAGACGCTCGTGGGCAGCCGGGACAGGGACCCGGCCACCATCCGGAGCCCGGCGTCCGTGGCGACCGTGCGGGACACCACGGACCGGAGCCCGCGCTGTACGCGCGGGCCGGACAGCACGCGCCCCAGCGCCCGCCGCCCGGCGGAGTCGGGGTACCGGAGCGTCGACGACACCGCGCTGTGCAGGACCAGCCGCGTGGGCCGGACCGACCCGGACGCCGCGACGTGCAGCGCCTGGAGCCCGCCCGACGACACACCGACAACGGCGGTCACCGTCGAGATGCCGAGCGCGGCGCACACCTCCTCGACCGCCGGGACGAACCCCGCCGCGGTGCGGTCACCCACTCGGGTCCGGCCGTGGCCGGGCCGGGAGAACGCGATCACGCGGTACCCGAGGCGCGTGTACGACTCCCAGCCGCAGTCGACGGTCGCGCCGCCGTACGAGTCGGGGAAGAACAGGACCGGCCCGCGCCGTCCGCCGGTCACGCAGACCTCCACGTCGCCGAGGCTCGTGCCGACCACCTCCGACGCGGCCGCCAGCCGGATCACGACGGCCGCCCGGTTCGAACAGAAGAGCCGGCACGGGCGCCGCCGCGGGCAGCCGTGCCGACGCACGGCACGCCGAGCAGGTCCGCGGCGCCGATGTCGGCGGGCAGCGGCACCTCCGCGAGCGGCACCTTGTCCGGGTCGCAGACGACGGTGGGCACCAGCCGCGCCACCGACGCCCGGCCCAGCAGCCGCAGCTCCGACCACGTCGCGCCGCCCGGGCGGGCGAGGCCGGCGTCGAGGACCAACAGCCGCCGGCCGTCGTGCGTCGTCGTCGTGTCGACGACGGCGGTGACCACCACGGCCGGCTCGCCGGCGTCGGCCGTGTGCGCGCAGGGCGTGCCGCACAGCAGGGCGAGGCAGTGCAGGGACATGCCGTCCACCACCAGGTCGGTGGTCGTCGCCCGGGTGTCCGCCGGCCAGGCGTCCGCGGTGAGCGGATCGGGGATGCTCGCACGGAGCGTGGGCAGGATCGCGGTGAGGGTCATGCGTCCGTCGTACGGCGCGCGCCGTCCCGGGAACGGCGGCCTTGACGCATCCCGTACGGGCGCGGGCCAAGTCCTGACGCAGCCCGTACGGACCGCCGCCCACCCGGCGGCATAGCGTGATCGGGTGCCTGATCCACGCCCCACGCGGCTCTTCGCCGCGACTGTCACGCCCTTCACCTCCGACGGTCACCTCGACCTCGACGCGCTCGCCGCGCACGTCGACCGCCTCGTGCGAGAGGGGGTGGACGGGCTGGTCGTCGGCGGGACCACGGGCGAGTCCGGCGCGCTCGCCCCCGAGGAGCGGGTCGCGCTCCTGCACGCGGCGATCGACGCCGCCGGCGACCGCGCCGCCGTCGTCGCCGGGGTGGGCGAGCACGACACGACGACGGGGATCGCCCTCGCCGTCGCCGCCGCCCGGGCCGGGGCCGACGGCGTGCTCGTCGCCGCCCCGGCGGCCAGCCGCCCCTCCCAGGCCGGGCTCCTCGCACACGTGCGGGCGCTCGCCGACGCCGCCGGCGTGCCGGTGATGCTCTACGACAACCCGCGCCGGTTCGGCGTCGGCTTCGAGATGGAGACCCTGCTCCGCGCGGCCGGGCACCCGAACGTCTGGGCCGTCAAGGACGCGACGGAGAACCCGCACCGCGCCGCGGAGATCATGGGGCTGTCCGACCTGGCCTACTACGCGGGGTCGGACGCTGCGGCCATGGTGCTCACCGCGGGCGGGCAGGGCGTGGTCGGCGTCGGCGTCAACGTGGAGCCCGCGCGCTGGCGGGCCTACGTCGACGCCCTGCTGGGCGGCGACCTGGACGCCGCGGACGACCTCTCCCGGCGCCTCGCCCCGCTCGACCACGCCCTGCACCGTCACGTGCCGCCCGCCGTGGCGACCAAGGTGGTGTTGCGCGGCCTCGGCCTGCTGCCGACCGCCCGGGTGCGCCTGCCGCTGGTGGGCCCGGTCCCCGAAGAGACGGCGGCGATCCGCCGCGACCTGGAGGTGTACGAGGGTTTCCCGGACTTCCGCAGCGGCCTCGCCCGGCTGGACCACCCCGACGCGCACGGCGGCGCGCTCCGCCTGCTCTGAGCTACCTCAGGACAGCTGCACCTGGTGCAGCAGGAGCTGCGCCGACGCGCGCCGCACGCCCGGCTGCTCGCGCAGGCGGCGCAGCTCCTCCTCGACGTCCGGCAGGCTGCGGCACGCGAGGTGGACGGCGTAGTCGTACTCCCCCGTGACCTGCCACGCCGACACCACGGCCGCGCTGCCCGCCAGCGCGTCCTCGAACGCCGCGAGGTCGGCGTCCGCGCGCACCTGCACCTGCGCCAGGACCTCCACCGGGCGGCCGAGGACGGCGCGGTCGACCCGGGCGTGGAAGCCCGCGATGACGCCCCGCTCGACCAGCCGGCGCACCCGGACGGACGTCGCGGACGTGCTCAGGCCGGTCGCCGCGGCCAGCTCGTGGAGCGTGGCCCGCCCGTCGTGCAGCAGCAGGTCCAGGATCACCCGGTCGGTGTCGTCCGGCGTCGCGTCCGGCACCGGCCCGGCACCGGAGGAACGGCGGGAAGCAGAGGTCAGGGCCATACCCGCGACGCTACGAAGACCGCGTGACGGAACGGGCCGCGTGAACGTATCCCGTACGCCGGTCCCGCACATCCTGACGGGACCTTGACGCCCTCACTCCTCGAACCGGTACCCCGCCCCCGGGTGGGTCAGGATGTGCTTCGGGTGCGACGGGTCCTTCTCCAGCTTGCGGCGCAGCTGCGCCGTGTAGACGCGCAGGTAGTTGGTCTCCGTCGAGTACGCGGGGCCCCACACCTCGTGCAGCAGCAGCTTGCGGTCCACGAGCCGGCCGCGGTTGCGCACCAGCACCTCCAGCAGCGCCCACTCCGTCGGGCTCAGGCGCACCTCGGCCCCGGCGCGGGACACCTGCCGCCGCGCCAGGTCGATCCGCAGGTCACCCGCGGTGACCACGGGCTCCTCGGCCTGCGCGGGCTCCGCCCGGCGGACGGCGGCGCGCAGCCGGGCCAGCAGCTCGTTCATCGCGAACGGCTTGGTCACGTAGTCGTCTGCCCCGGCATCGAGCGCGTCCACCTTGTCGTCACCGAGCTGCCGGGCCGACAGCACCACGATCGGCACCCGCGTCCAGCCCCGGATGCCCGCGATGACGTCGAGCCCCGGCATGTCGGGCAGCCCGAGGTCGAGCAGCACCACGTCGGGCCGCGCCGACGCCACGGCGTCGAGCGCGGCCGCCCCCGTCGGCGCGGCGGTCACGTCCCAGCCGTGGGCGCGCAGGTTGATCGCCAGGGCGCGGGTCAGCGCGGCGTCGTCGTCCACCACGAGCACGCGGTTGCCCGACGTCGTCGCGCGCGCCTCACCGTCCGTCTCACCGGTCACGAGGCCATCCCATCATCCAGGGCGGTCTCGCGCGGCACCGTGAGCACCATCGTGAGGCCGCCACCGGGGGTGTCCTCGGCCGAGATCCGGGCGCCGACGGCGTCCGCGAGGCCCGCCGCGACCGCGAGACCCAGGCCCAGGCCGCCCGCGCTCGTGTCGTCGAGCCGCTGGAAGGGCTCGAACATCGTCGCCTTGCGCTCCTCGGGCACGCCCGGCCCGGTGTCGGCCACGCGCAGCTCCACCGCGTCGCGCGCGGCGGAGGCCGTGAACAGCACCTTGGCGCCGGGCGGCGAGTGCCGCACCGCGTTGGAGACCACGTTGGCCACGACCCGTTCGAACAGGCCGGGGTCGGTGTGCACGAGCGGGAGGTCCTCCGGCACGTCGAGCGCCAGGTCGGCGAGCCACGGCTCGACGGCGATCGGCACCACCTCCTCCAGCGACGCCGCCCGCAGCGCGGGCCGGACGGCGCCGGTCTGGATGCGGGACAGGTCCAGGAGGTTGCCGATGAGGCGCTCCAGCCGGTGCGTCGAGTCCGCGATCGTGGCAGTCAGGACGTCGCGGTCCTCCCGGTCCAGCTCGACGTCGGGCGAGGACAGGCCGTCCACCGCCGTGCGGATCGCGGCGAGCGGCGTGCGCAGGTCGTGCGAGACGGCGGCGAGCAGCGCGGTGCGGGTGCTCTCGGTGCGCTCCAGCACCTCGGCCTGGGCGGCCTGCTCGCGCAGGCGGCGCCGCTCCAGGACGATCCCGGCCTGCACGCCGAACGCCTCCACCACCTGCCGGTCGCTCGCCGGCAGCACACGACCGGCGAGCACCAGCCGGTGCCGGTCGTCGATCACCACCTCGGTCACGGTCGGGTCCGCCTCCGCGTCGTTGGAGGCACGGCCGGACGCGCCGCCGGACCCGCCGCCGGGCGCGGGCTCCGCGTCCGTTACCCACCGCTCGTGCGCCACCACGGACCACGGCGCGCGGTCGTCGGCCCGCTCCTCCAGGCGCACGTCGGCCATCGCGAACGTCTGCGCGAGGCGGTGCACGATCGCCTGCGCCGTGTCCTGGCCCGACAGCACGGAGCGGGACAGCGCGGCCAGCGTGGACGCCTCGGCCCGCGCCCGGTACGCCTGGGTGGTGCGCCGCGCGGCCAGGTCCACCACGGAGGCGACGGCGACCGCGATCACCACGAAGACGGCGAGCGCGAGCACGTTCTCCCCCTGGGCGATCGTGAACCGGCCCACCGGCGGCGCGAAGAACCAGTTGAGGCACAGGTTGGACACCACGGCGGCCACCACGGCGGGCCACAGCCCGCCGATCAGCGCGACGCCGACCACCCCCGCCAGCAGCAGCATGGCGTCCGTGGCGAGCGCGACGTCGTCCGTGCCGATCACCAGGAGCGCGGCCGTCAGCAGGGCCGGGATCAGCAGGGCCGAGCCCCAGCCCACCGCGCGGCGCTTCGGGGACAGGGAGGAGTACCGCGAGCGCACCCCGACGCCCACGCGGGCGCGCTCGTGCGTCACGAGGTGCACGTCGATCGTGCCCGAGAGCCGGGCGATCTCCGCGCTGGACGAGCCGAGCAGCGCCTGCCGCCACACGGGGTGGCGGGAGACGCCCACGACGATCATGGTCGCGTTCACGCCGCGGGCGAAGTCGACGACGGCGGACGGCACGTCCTCCCCCACCACCGTGTGGAACACGCCGCCGAGCGACTCGACGAGCGCCCGGTGCGCGGCGATCGTGGCCGACGGCGTGGACGGCAGCCCGTCCGTGGGCAGCACGTGCACCGCCAGCAGCTCCGTCCCCGCGGCCCGCTGCGCGATGCGCGCCGCCCGGTGCAGCAGCGTCTCCGTCTCCGGCCCGCCCGTGACGGCCACGACGATGCGCTCGCGGGCCGGCCAGGTGCCGCCGATCGAGTGGTCGGCGCGGTACCGCGTCAGGGCGTCGTCCACCCGGTCGGCGAGCCACAGCAGGGCGAGCTCGCGCAGCGCCGTCAGGTTGCCCACGCGGAAGAACGACGACATCGAGGCGTCGATCTGCTCGGCCCGGTACACGTTGCCGTGCGCGAGCCGACGCCGGAGCTGCTCCGGCGAGAGGTCCACGAGCTGGATCTGGTCGGCGTCGCGCACCACCTGGTCCGGCACGGTCTCGCGCTGCCGCACGCCGGTGATGGCCTCGACGTCGTCGGTCAGCGACGCGATGTGCTGCACGTTGACGGTGGTGACCACGTCGATGCCGGCGTCCAGCAGGTCGTGCACGTCCTGCCAGCGCTTGGCGTGCTGCGAGCCGGGCGCGTTGGTGTGCGCCAGCTCGTCCACGAGCGCCACCTCGGGTGCGCGCTCCAGCAGGGCCGGGACGTCGAGCTCGGTGAGCGTCGACCCGCGGTGCTCGGCCAGCCGCCGCGGGATCATCTCCAGGTCGCCGATCTTGGCGACCGTCGCGGCCCGCCCGTGCGTCTCGACCAGGCCGATCACCAGGTCGGTGCCCCGCGCGCGGCGCCGGTGCGCCTCGTCCAGCATGGCGTAGGTCTTGCCCACGCCAGGGGCCGCCCCCAGGTAGACCGTGAGGCGGCCCCGGCGTCCGGTGCTCATGGGATCAGTGTGCGTCATCGAGGGCGAGGTTGAGCTCCAGCACGTTCACCCGCGGCTCGCCGAGCACGCCCAGGTCGCGCCCGGCGGTGTGGGCGGCGACAGCCGCCTCGACGTCGGCCACGGACAGCCCGCGCGCCTCCGCGACCCGGGCGACCTGGATCGCGGCGTACGCCGGGCTGATCTCCGGGTCGAGGCCCGAGCCCGACGCCGTGACGGCGTCGGCCGGGACGTCCGCCGGGTCCACGCCCTCCAGCTCGGCGACGGCGGCCTTGCGCTCCTCGATCGTCGCGACCAGGTCCGGGTTGAGCGGGCCGAGGTTCGACGCGGCGGAGGCGGACGTGTCGTACCCGTCGCCCGCGGCGGACGGCCGCGGGTGGAAGTACTCGACGCCCTCGAAGCCCTGTGCGACGAGCGCGGAGCCCACCGCCTCGGAGCGGTCGGTGGTGTGCGAGCCGTCGGCCCGCACCAGCGAGCCGTTGGCCTGCCAGGGGAAGGCCACCTGCCCGACGGCGGTCGCCGCGAGCGGGTAGGCCAGGCCCAGCAGGAGGGTGAACACGAGCAGCATGCGCAGCCCCGCCAGGGAGTGCCGGGTCAGCGCCGCGAGATCGCTCGCGACCGTTGTTGATGCCATGGGATTTCCTTTCGGTCTGCTCGGGACCGGGCTACAGGCCCGGGAGCAGCGAGACGACGAGGTCGATGAGCTTGATCCCGATGAACGGCGCCACCAGGCCGCCGAGGCCGTAGACCAGCAGGTTGCGCGTCAGCAGGGACGACGCCGACGCCGGCCGGTACTTCACGCCGCGCAGCGACAGCGGGATCAGCGCCAGGATGATCAGCGCGTTGAAGATGACGGCCGACAGGATGGCGGAGCCGGGGCTCGCCAGCCGCATGATGTTCAGCGCCTCGAGCTGCGGGAACACGGTCATGAACATGGCGGGCAGGATCGCGAAGTACTTCGCGACGTCGTTCGCCACGGAGAATGTGGTCAGCGCCCCGCGCGTGATCAGGAGCTGCTTGCCGATCTCCACGATCTCGATGAGCTTGGTGGGGTCCGAGTCGAGGTCCACCATGTTGCCCGCCTCCTTGGCGGCGGACGTGCCGGTGTTCATCGCCACGCCGACGTCGGACTGGGCCAGCGCCGGGGCGTCGTTCGTGCCGTCGCCGGCCATCGCGACGAGCTTGCCGCCCTCCTGCTCGCGCTTGATGAGCGCCAGCTTGTCCTCCGGCGTGGCCTCCGCCAGGACGTCGTCCACCCCGGCCTCCGCGGCGATAGCCCGCGCGGTCACGGCGTTGTCGCCCGTGACCATCACCGACCGGATGCCCATGGCGCGCAGCTCGTCGAACCGCTCGCGCATGCCCTCCTTGACCACGTCCTTGAGCCGGACGACGCCGAGCACCCGCGCGGGGGCCTCGCCGACCTGCTCCGCGACCACCAGCGGCGTGCCGCCGGCCCGGGACACGGAGTCGACGTGCTTCTCCAGGTCCTTGACCTCCTTGTCGGAGATCTGCGCACCCGTGCTGTGCACCCAGCGCTGGATCGCGCTGCCGGCACCCTTGCGGATGCGGTGCAGCTCGGTGTGCCCCGCGCCGCCCGCCTCGCTCGACCGGGTCAGCGGCAGGTCCACGCCCGACATCCGGGTCTGGGCCGAGAACGGCACCAGCTCAGCGTCCAGCGGCAGCTCCTCGCCCGCGCCGTACTTGTCGTCCACCAGCTCGACGATGCTGCGCCCCTCCGGGGTCTCGTCGGCCAGCGACGCGAGCCGCGCCGCGATCGCGAGCTCCTGCGGCGTCACGCGGCTCACCGGCAGCACCTGCGTGGCGCGGCGGTTGCCGTACGTGATGGTGCCCGTCTTGTCGAGCAGCAGCACGTCCACGTCACCCGCCGCCTCCACGGCGCGGCCCGACATCGCCAGCACGTTGCGCTGCACCAGCCGGTCCATGCCCGCGATGCCGATCGCGCTCAGCAGCGCGCCGATCGTCGTCGGGATGAGGCAGACCAGCAACGCCACCAGGACCAGCAGCGACTGCCGCGAGCCCGAGTAGACCGCGAACGGCTGCAGCGTGGCCACCGCCAGCAGGAACACGATGGTCAGCGACGTGAGCAGGATGTTCAGCGCGATCTCGTTCGGCGTCTTCTGGCGCTCGCTGCCCTCGACGAGGGCGATCATCCGGTCCACGAACGTGGCCCCGGCGGGCGCCGTGATGCGCACGACGACCTGGTCGGACAGCACCACCGTGCCGCCCGTGACGGCGCTGCGGTCGCCACCCGACTCGCGGATGACGGGCGCCGACTCGCCGGTGATCGCCGACTCGTCGATGGACGCGACGCCCTCGATGACGTCGCCGTCGCCCGGGACGGTCTCGCCCGCGGCGACCACGACGACGTCGCCCACCTGCAGCGTCGAGGACGGCACCTCGACCGTGGGCAGCAGGTCCAGCCGCGTGCCCGAGGTCAGGGTGTCCTGCGGGGCGTCGACCTTGCGCGCCGTCGTCTGCTTCTGCGTGGCGCGCAGCGTGGAGGCCTGCGCCTTGCCGCGCGACTCCGCCACGGACTCGGCGAGCGTCGCGAACAGCACGGTGGCCCACAGCCACACCGCGATCCACCAGGCGAACATGTCGGGGTCGACGATCGCGAGCACGGTCGTGACGAACGCACCCACCTCGACCACGAACATGACCGGCGAGGTGTACAGCACGCGCGGGTCCAGCTTGCGCAGCGCGCCCGGGAGGGCGGACCGCAGCTGCGCCCAGGTCAGCGCGCGCGGCGTCTGCCGCTTCGCGGGGCGCCGCGCGCCGCCGGCGGCCGCGGGCTCCTGGGTGGGAACGTCCGGGACGTTCCGGGTGTCGATGGTCATGACAGGGACTCCACAACGGGACCGAGGGAAAGAACAGGGATGAAGGTGAGCCCCACGACGATGATCGCGACCGTCGCGAGCATGCCCGCGAACAGCGGGCGGTGCGTGGGCAGGGTGCCCGACGTCGCCGGCACCGCCGTCTGGCTCGCGAGGCGACCCGCCAGGGCCAGCACCAGCGCGATCGGCACGAACCGGCCGGCGAGCATCGCCAGACCCTGCGTCACCTCGTAGAACGGGGTGCCGGAGGTGAGCCCGCCGAAGGCGGAGCCGTTGTTGTTCGCCGCCGAGGCGAACGCGTACAGCACCTCGGACAGGCCGTGCGGACCGGACTCCTGGATACCCACCAGGCCGGGCTCGACCACCACGGCGGCCGCCGTGCCCACCAGGACCAGCGCGGGCGTGGTCAGCACGTACAGGGCGACGAGCGTCATCTCCTGCTTGCCGATCTTCTTGCCCAGGTACTCGGGGGTGCGCCCCACCATGAGCCCGGCGATGAACACCGCGACCACGGCCAGCACGAGCATGCCGTACAGGCCGGCGCCCACACCGCCCGGCGCGATCTCGCCCAGGAGCATGTTGAACAGCACCAGCCCGCCACCCGGCGCCGTCAGCGAGTCGTGCGACGCGTTCACCGCGCCCGTCGACGTCGCCGTCGTCGCCACCGCGAACAGCGCGCTGCCCGCGAGGCCGAACCGGGTCTCCTTGCCCTCCATCGCTGCGCCCGCGGCCTGCGGCGCGGCACCCGGCCCCGCCATCTCGGCCCAGGTGGTGAGCACGAGCGAGGCCAGCGCGAGGCCGCCCATGACGCCGAGGATCGCCCAGCCCTGGCGCTTGTCGCCCACGAGGATGCCGAACGTGCGGGGCAGGGTGAACGGGATGAGCAGGATCAGGAAGATCTCGACGAGGTTGGTGAACGGCGTCGGGTTCTCCAGCGGGTGGCCGGAGTTCGCGTTGAAGAAGCCGCCACCGTTGGTGCCGAGCTCCTTGATGGCCTCCTGCGAGGCCACCGGACCGCCCAGCGACTGCTGGGTGGCGCCCTCGACCGTGGTGATCGCGGTGTGCGGGTCCAGGTTCTGGATCACGCCGCCCACCATGAGCAGGACCGCGGCCACCAGGGACAGGGGCAGCAGGATGCGCGTCACGCCGCGCGTCAGGTCGGACCAGAAGTTGCCGACGCGGGCGTCCGTCCCGGAGCGGGCGAAGCCGCGCACCAGGGCGATCGCGACGGCCATGCCGACGGCGGCCGAGACGAAGTTCTGCACGGCCAGGCCGGCCATCTGCACCAGGTGTCCGGCGGCGGCCTCACCCGAGTACCACTGCCAGTTCGTGTTGGTCACGAAGCTGACCGCGGTGTTCCAGGCGCCGGCCGGGTCGAACCCGTCGAAGCCCAGGCTCCAGGGCAGGTACGCCTGGAGACGCAGCATCCCGTACAGGAAGAGCACGGAGACGAGCGAGAAGCCCAGCAGGGACATCAGGTAGGTGGTCCAGCGCTGCTCGGCGTCCGGGTCCACCCGGACCAGGCGGTACCAGAGGCGCTCGGCGCGCAGGTGCTTCGGGCTGGAGTAGACGCGCGCCATGTACGCGCCCAGCGGCGCGTGGACGGCGGCGAGCAGGGCGAGCAGGACGAGCACCTGCGCCACCGCGACGAGAACCGGTGTGCTCATGGCGTTCACCGCGTCCGGTCGGCGCGGATCAGCGCCACGAAGAGGTAGACGAGGCCCGCCAGGGTGAGCACCAGGCCCACGGCGTCGAAGGGGTTCACTTCCGCCTCCCCGAGGGGCGGGCGGAGTCGGGGCTCGCGGAGGCGCGGCGCGCCACCAGGGCCACCGCGGCGAAGAACGCCACGGTCAGGAGGATGAAGGCCAGATCGGTCATGCCACTGGTCTACGCCTGCGCGCGACCGGTGGAACCGCTCCTTGACGGAACGCTGACGGCGCCCAGACGCTCGCTAACGCCCCTCTGACGCGGCACGCCCCGCAAAGGCCCGGGGAGCTGAACGTAGGGTCCGTCGGCCCATGAGCGCTCATGGGCCGACGGACCCTACGTTCGACGCCTCGTCAGAAGTCGAACAGGTCCTCCAGGAAGGACTCCTTGCGCTTCTTCTTGTACCGCGGGTCGTGGCGGCGGTCGTCGTACGACCCGTACCGGCGTTCGTTGTCGTACCGGCGGTCCCGGTCGTAGCGCCGGTCGTCGTCACGACGCCGGTCGTCGTCGCGGCGCCGGTCGTCGTAGCGCGGGTCGTAGGCCGGCTGCGGCGAGCCGTACGCCGGGCCGGCGTGCACCGGGTTGGGCGCAGCGGGGGCGGCGGGTGCGGCCGGCGGCGTCGCCGGCCGGTTCTCGGCCGCGATCTCGGTCTCCACCGAGCGGTCGATCACCTTGTCGAGCTCGCCACGGTCGAGCCACACGCCACGGCACGTGGGGCAGTAGTCGATCTCGATCCCCTTGCGCTCGGACATGACGAGCGTGGTCTGGTCGATGGGGCACAGCATCGGATTGGTCTCCTTGCGGTCGTCGTCTACCGATCGGCCAACGGACGGGGCGGGCCCGCGGTTCCTCGGAGGCCGTCCACCAGGCCGTCCGCGAGCGCCCCGGCCGAGCCGCCGTCGCCGTTCGCGACGACCGCCCAGACGATCGCCGCGACGACGAGCAGGCCGGCCAGCACGGCGAGCGTGATCTTCCACGCCGACCACGGCCGCTCCCCGACCACCTCGGCCGTGCGGGCGTTGACCAGCACCTGGAACGGCTTGCCGCCGTACAGGTAGGTGGCGATCCACACGGGCAGCAGCAGGAGCTTGTACGTCACGGCCGCGTAGCTGGTGTGCACCTGGTGCACGCGCTGCACGTCGCCGCCGATGTCCCGCTCACAGTCGTTCTCGATGACCGGCGCCATCTCCCCCTTGGCGTTCTCCAGCCCGGCCTCGGGCTCGACGTCGTACCGCAGGGTCTCGTAGCCGGCGAGGTAGTCGGGCTGGTAGGCCCGGGCCTGCTGGAGCGGCCACGGGCTGAGCTTCGCCAGGTGCTCGGGCATGACCCGGTGGGTCCCGGTGACGAGGACGTCGTCGAAGTCCCGCGCCACCGTGCCCGACGCCGGGTACCAGCGGGTCTTCTGCACCTGCCGGGTCTGGGTCTGGCTGCGGCCCTCGGAGTCGGTGGTCGTGTACGTCTCGGTGACCCAGTAGTGCTCGCCGCGCTGCCCGGTGTAGTCCGAGCGGGTGCGCGCGTCGAAGGTCCAGTGCGGCAGGTAGACGCCGTGGGCCTGCTCCGCCGAGACCACCTTCTTCAGGGCCGACGGCGCGAACCAGCGTGAGCGCACCCAGGTCTGCAGGGCGCCCTGCATGGCCGACCGGTCGACCTCGAAGGGCAGCACGGCCTCGGGCTCGACGAGGCCGAGGGTCTCGACCTCGGCGACCATCGGCGAGCCGCAGAAGCCGCACTTCTGGGACAGGTGGTCGCTGGTGGTGACCGCGCCGCAGGTGTCGCACCGGTAGTCGTGCGCCGCGGGCGCGGCGGGCCGCGCCGTCGCCGCCAGGGCCGCGAAGTCGTGCTCGCGCACCTCGCGGACGACGGCGGCGACCTCCTGCTCGTGGCCGCAGTACGGGCAGGTCAGCGTGCCGGTCCCGGCCGCGAACTCGACCGCGGCCCCGCACTGCGCGCAGGGGTAGGCGTGGTGGGCGGCGGGGCCGCCGTCGGTGAGCTCCGCCATGCTCAGGCCTGCGGCAGCGGGGGCGGCGTGGCGCCGAGGTGCTTCGCCACGTCCGGGACCGACGCCGCCGGCTCCCAGCCGGCCATGCCGGCACGCCAGATCAGCGTGGTCGCCGTGAGGGTGCCCGCGGCGGCCTGACCCGCGAGGGCGGCGTCGTCGAACGGGCCGGTCTGCGCGCCGCCGTTGCCGAGGTACCAGCCGCCGGGCAGGGGCGGCGGGCCCGACGCCGCGGCCGGGGCCGGGGCGGGTGCCGCGGGCGCCGGCTGCGTGGGCGGCACGATCGCGTTGCCGACCCCGTGGCCCAGGCCCATGCCGATCACCGCGCCCGCCGCGCCGCCGCCGTCGGCCGCCGCCTCCATGGCCTGGCCGGCCTGGAACTGCTGGAAGGCGGCCATGCTGCCCACGGTGCCGGACGAGACGATGCCCATGGACGTGCGCTTGTCGAGGGCCTCCTCGACCTCGGGCGGCAGCGAGATGTTCTCGATGACGAACTTCGGCACGGAGATGCCGATGTCGGCGAGCTCGTCGGTGAGCCGGGTGGCGAGCTGGTCGCCCAGGTCGCCGTGGTGCGCGGCGAGCTCGATCACCGGGATGCCGGACGTCGCGAGCACGCTCGCGAGGTGGCTCACCACGTTCTGCCGCAGGTACTCGTGCACCTCGTCGGTGCGGAACTGCGGGTCGGTGCCGACCAGCTCGCGCAGCAGCACCTGGGGGTCGGTGACCCGGGCCGAGAACGCGCCGAAGGCCCGCACGCGCACCATGCCCAGCTCGGGGTCCCGCATCATGACGGGGTTCTTGGTGCCCCACTTCATGTCGGTGAACTGGCGGGTGCTGACGAAGTACACCTCGGCCTTGAACGGCGAGTGGAAGCCGTGCTTCCAGCCCTTCAGCGTCGAGAGCACCGGAAGGTTCTGGGTCTCCAGCGTGTAGGTGCCGGGCTGGAAGACGTCCGCGATGACGCCCTCGTTGACGAAGACCGCGGTCTGCGACTCGCGCACCACGAGCCGGGCGCCCATCTTGATCTCGTTCTCGTAGCGGGGGAACCGCCAGACGATCGTGTCCCGGGTGTCGTCGAGCCACTCGACGATGTCGACCAGCTCGCCCTTGATCTTGTCCAGCAGGCCCATGTCGTCTTCCTCTTCTCTCCGCCCGGGCACCCGCCCGGAAACCCCAAGCACTCGGACCCTACAAGTCCGGTACGTCCCGGCAAACGAAAAGGGGTCCCGTTCGGTGCCCAGGACGTCCCACGGGTGTTCCACGCGTTGTCCGGCGCCTGCCGGTGGACCGGACATGTGAGAGAGTTTCACCGCAGGGTGACTACCCGGCGAACCTGTCCGGAGGTGCTAGGACCGATGACCGTCCTCGTGGCATATAACGAGTCGCCCCAGGGTGAGGCGGCCATGCGCGCAGCCGTCGCCGAGGCGGTACGACGCCGGCAGGAGCTGGCCGTCCTCGTGCTCACGCCGCAGGCGGACACGAAGGTCCCCGCGTCCCTCGCGCACCTGCTCGACACCGTGCCCGGCACGGTCACCGTCGCGCCCGTCACGTTCCGCGCCGAGCAGGCCGAGGTGGCCGACGCGATCGTCGACCAGGCCGAGGCCGTCGCCGCGGAGCTCGTGGTCATCGGCTCGCGCAAGCACTCCACGGTGGGCACGTTCCTGGTGGGGTCGACGACGCAGCAGGTGCTGCTCGACTCCCCCGCCCCGGTCCTGGTGGTCAAGGCCAGCTACGCCTGAGCCGCCGGCTACGCCTGAGCCGGAGACCCAGGCGTAGCCGCACTACTTGACCGCGCCCGACGTGATGCCCGAGATGATCTTGCGCTGGGCCACCACGAACACGACCAGCAGCGGCAGGCTCATCAGCACCACGTAGGCGAAGATCAGGTGCCAGTTGTCCAGGTACAGCCCGGCGCTGGCCACCTGGAACAGGTTCAGCGGCAGCGTGTCGAGGCGCCCGCCGACCACGAAGAACGCGTAGAAGACGTCGTTCCACACGTACAGGCAGATCAGGATGGTCGCCGTCGACAGCACCGGGGCGAGCAGCGGCAGGATGATCCGGCCGAACACCCGCAGCGGCCCGGCGCCGTCGACCCGCGCCGCCTCCTCGAGCTCCACCGGGATGGTGCGGATGAACCCGGTGACGAAGAAGATCACCGTGGACAGGTACATGCCCATGTAGACGCCGATCATCCCGATCGCCGTGCCCGCGAGGCCGAGCTGGCGCAGCAGGAGCACCACGGTCACCACGGCGGGCGGCAGCACGATGCCGCTGATCGCGAGCGCGTAGAACACCGCCATGAGGCGGGAGCTGCGCCGGGCCAGCACCCACGACGCGAGCGAGCCGAGCGCCAGCACCCCGACCACCGCGGGGACCATGACCAGCAGGCTCCCGAAGAACGCCGCGGGGACCCGGCCCTGCTCCCAGACGGCCGCGAAGTTCTCGGCGTACTGCCAGGTCGTGGGCAGGGAGAGGTCGGGGTTCAGGGCCTCGCCCTGGGACTTGCCCGCGGTGACGACGACGATCCACAGCGGCAGGCCGATCAGCAGCACGACCGCGAGGATCGCGACCACCGGCTGCACGCGCCGCCAGAGCCCGTGCCGGCCGCCGTTCAGGGAGCGGGTGCTCACAGGACTGGTGCTCACAGGACGTCCTCCCTCTTGCGCAGGGTCCGGATGACGGGGAACGCGAGGGCCACCACGACCACGAAGAGCACGAGGCTCATGGTCGTGGCCTGGGCGAACAGCCCCTGCCCGAACGTGCGGAAGATGAAGATGTTGAGCAGCTCCGTGGTGCGCGCCGGCCCGCCGCCGGTGGTCGCCTGCACGATGTCGAACCCGTTCATCGAGCCGAGCAGCGCGGTGGCGACGTTGAAGGTCAGCGCGGGCGCGAGCAGGGGGAACCGGATGTCGCGGAACGTGGTCCACGCCGAGGCGCCGTCCAGCCGCGCGGCCTCCAGCACGTCCTCGCTGATGGTCTTGAGGCCCGCGAGGTAGATGAGCATCGACAGCCCCATCCACTTCCAGGCGTGGATCAGCGCGACCACGACCAGCGTCCACGTGGTGTCGCCCAGCCACGGGATCGTGACCGGGTGGCCCACGAGCGCGCCGAGGATGGCGTTGGCGGCGCCGTCCGGCTTGAGGATCGCCTGGAACACGTAGCCGGCGGCGAGCGCCGACATGACCACCGGGATGAAGAACATGACCCGGGCGAACCGGTTGATCCGGGTGTCGCGTTCGAGCAGCAGCGCGAGGAGCAGCCCGAAGAGGTTCTGGAAGATCGCCACGAGGACCGCGTACACGAGCGTGATCCGCAGCGACGTCAGGAGCGTGCCGCTGGCAAGGAGGTCCTGGAAGTTCTGCAGCCCGACGAACGCGATCTCGCTCTTGAAGCTCGACCAGTCGGTGAGCGCGTAGACGAAGTTGAAGATCGTCGGCAGGAAGAAGAACACGCCGAGCACCGCGAACGCCGGGATCAGGAAGGCGGCGGGGTGGCTCGCGCGGTGGCGGCGGCCGGTGCGCGCCGTCGGGCGGCGCGACGCCGGCGGTCGCGCCGGCGGGATCGATGCTCTTGCGGTGGTCTGTGCGGTCACGATCAGTCCTCGGACGGTGGGTGCCGGGGGGGGCGGCGGGGGGGCCGGACCCCAGGGGGGGTGGGGGGTGGGGGTCCTGCTTCCCCTGGGTGGGGGGGGGGGGGGGGAAGGTGGACACGTCCCCATCACGGAGGGTGGGGGGGG